>JBKPCR010000160.1:0-17272 GCA_046727435.1 bacterium
GTCGGTGCCGATCAGATAAAAGCGTTTTTTGCCGCCACCATCCGGGCTCATGAGATAATCCACCGCCGGCGTCGCCTGCTGATTGATTGTGGCCCCGGTGTAGATGACATTCTTGGAGCACTCCTCGCCCTCATATTGGACTGGGTAGAACAGCAGGCCATTTTGTTGCTCGAACACCGGTAGAACAGATTTGCGGCTCACCGACGTCCAGCAACCAAAGACTGTCGCCACCTTATCTTGCTGGAGCAGCTTCTTGGATTTTTCGGCGAAGAGGTCCCAGTTCGAGGCAGGGTCTTCGATGACGGGCTCTACAGGCCGGCCGAGGACGCCACCGGCTTTATTGATCTCATCTATAGCCATTAGCACGACCTCTTTGATCGGTGTCTCGCTGATGGCCATGGTGCCGCTCAATGAGTGCAAGATCCCGACCTTGATGGGTTCAGCCGCCCAGGCATTACCCAAGGGGTGGCCAGCAAAACCCATCAACATGCCCAGCACGACGGCAACGCTCCCTGCGAGTAGGCTTCTTAATCCTAATCCATGTGTCATGCGTGGTCAGCCTCCGTAAAAGGTATAGGGACGATTGATACGTGCGCGATCAGTAGCCTTGACCCAGGCAGTACCTCTCACTCGACAAAAAGTGTGCCAAGATCGACAAAATGCGGTCGACGCTTTGGCCCACGGGTGGTTCTCGGGCGCATTCGTGCTTCTGACTTGGTCGACGATTGCCGCGGGAGTGAGCAATAGGAGTCACTTCTCTGTTTGTTTGCTCAGAAACTAGGCAATTCTCCTGACGGTGCAGCCTCATGATCGTCAACGCTGATGCGTCGCAAGAGACCTCCACCACACGGGTGCTTGGTCGAGATAATCCTGTGCTGACACACATGCCGGACGGACACAGAGCCCTGGCATTGCCCCTCTAACAGCTCCTGACTTGGTACTGATCAACCAGGCACGCTGGTCCAAACGAGCTCAACCTTGAACCATCTGCTCCAGAATTTATCCTACGCTGGCCAACTCTTGCAAAATAGCCCCAGCCTTCAACCCAAACCCCGAGAGCACCAAGACCACCTGTTCGTCGGCATGCACCATCCCGGCATCCTCAAGGTGCTCCAGGGCCTTTACCACCACAGCTGATGTCGGTTCGACACAGATACCGCGGCGCCCGAGCATGACAAGCCCTTCTCGAATCTCTTCCTCCGAGACCGCCGCGACTCCGCCCCTGGTCTCACGCAAGGCCTGGAGCAGCTCAACGCCGCGCACCGGACACGGCAGGGCAATACCCTCAGCCAGCGTCGGTCGGGAGGCTGCCATCGGAGGCACATCGGTATCATGACGTTCGTAGGCCTGGTAGACTGGACAAATATTCGCCGCCTGTGCGGCGAAAAGACGCGGCAGACGCTCGATGACACCCGCCCGCTGCAGCTCGGTAAACCCCTTATACAGCCCCAGCAGGATGCTCCCGGCTCCCACCGGGCAGATGATCACCGCAGGCGCCTGCCAACCATTTTGCTCGGTGATCTCAAAGGCAACAGTCTTAACTCCTTCGAGAAAATACGGGTGCCACAGGTGCGACGCATAGAAATCTCCTGTCGCTGCGACATGGCGTTCGAGTGCCTCTGTCGTGCGCTGTCGAGGGCCCTGGATCAAGCGGAGCTGCGCCCCATAGAGTTTGATCTGCGCCAATTTCCCAGGAGAGGCTGAGGCAGGGCAGAACACCTCGATGTCGATACCGGCCCGTGCTGCGTATGCCGCCAGGGAAGCGGCCGCATTACCCGATGAATCCTCGACCACCTGCTGGACGCCCATGGACCGCAGCTGACTCATGAGAATTGCCGCGCCACGATCCTTGTAGGAGCCAGTTGGCAATAAATAATCGCATTTGAGCCAAATGTCTCTGCCGCGATGATCGAAGGGAATCAAAGGTGTCATGCTCTCCCCAAGAGAGACTTGGGTGGCAAGAGGTGGCAGCGCCTCGCGGTAGCGCCAGAGGTCTGGGGATCTATGCTGAACGAGGTTAGGCGAGAGACGCGGCGGTGGTAGCAGCAAATCCAAAGCTCCCCCACAGTTACACTGCCAACGCCGATCATCCGCTTCATAGTGCCTGTTGCACCGAGTACAGCGCATCATCGGCTGCACTATAGGATGTTCCACTCCGCTCCCTCCTCTTACATTACCACCCTGCGGTAATGGACTTCGTCTCTTTCCATACCCAACAGCGGGCTATCGTCTCGTCTCACCACACCCTCAGGCAAATCGCCTCTTCATCTCAAAAACCACTAGTAATCAAGCCCGAACTACTGTACAGTAATGCGTATTCTATTGCTAGCGTCTTCAGGCGGCCGTGTGCAAGCTCCCTTCGCTCAACTCTCCCTTCCGACCATCCCTGCTGAACGGTGGAGACCGCACCGCCGGCTATGAACACGCATAGCGACAAGACAGCCATCGCGCGTCGATGATGGTTAATGCCATGTGCTTAAGCAACCGATATATTTACGACACGGGCAAGCGACTATGGAGATCCCTTGTTCATGCTTTGGAGAGTCTCTGATACGACTGCACATCGCACCGTGCCATGGTCAGGATTAAAACAGGAAAGCCTGCCTGCCATGGAATCTCAGCCTCGTCGCTACAACCAACGCTAGTCCTCCGATGATCCCGTTCCCCGTGCGCAGAGTCCATTCGAGAGCATGCTGGGTATTCTGCATGAGCGCGAGTAAGAGCTGGAGCGGGTTGCCGTGTTCTTCAACCACGCCGGAAAGGAAACCATGGGTGAGCCTAGAGCCGCGATGCCACGGCAGCTTGCCCCGGCTTGCACAACCCTCGAAGCCGAGTGGGGACGTCTGACCCCCATGGTGCGTGCCCTGGCCAAGGAGGTCGTACCGTGAAAGTGTTAATTGCTGAGGACGATGCGGTCTCTCGCCGTCTCCTCGAAGCTATGTTAACTAGATGGGGCTACGAGGTGGCTGTCACACGTGATGGCGTCGAAGCCTGGGAGCTGTTACAGAGGACCGACGCCGCCCCAATGGCCATTCTGGATTGGATGATGCCCGGGATGGATGGCGTGGAAGTCTGCCGAAAAGTGCGGCAACGTGGACAGGAACCATACATTTACCTGCTCTTGCTGACCACGAAAGGACGTAAAGAAAACATCATCGAGGGATTAGACGCCGGAGCTGACGACTACTTGACCAAGCCATTCGATCCACACGAGTTGCAAGTGCGTCTGCGTACAGGCAAGCGCATCATGACGCTGCAGGCCGAGCTTATCGAAACTCGCGAAGCGCTCCGCGTTCAGGCCATGCATGATCCATTGACGGGGATGTGGAATCGACGCGCGATCCTCGAGGTGCTCGGTAGTGAGCTGGCGCGATCAAGACGCGAAGGGCTTCCCGTGGCGGTAGCAATAGCCGACCTCGACCATTTCAAGCGCATCAACGATACCTATGGACACATGGTTGGTGACATAGCCTTATGTGCGTCTGCCAGTCGAATGCGCGCCTTGTTGCGAGCTTATGACACCATCGGCCGCTACGGCGGGGAAGAGTTTCTCATGGTTTTGCCAGGCTGCACCTCTCAAGATGCCTTCAAACTTGCCGACCGGCTCCGCGTCGGTATGACTCAGGAACCTGTTAAGATCCCCGGAGGCACTATCGATGTCATGTGCAGCTTAGGGGTGGCCGCCAGTGACACGATTGCCATCCTGGACCCAACTGCACTGATCCAGGCAGCAGATAGCGCATTGTACCGTGCGAAGGCAGGGGGCAGGAATCGTGTCGAGCTTGCAACCGTCACAGACATCACATCACACATCACAGCAACTCATAGCGTGCTGTATCCATAACTACCCGTGCTCTTCTGAAGGAAGACATGGTCTGGCTCGTCCCGGTGCTCATTACCCTGACCAAAGAGGTTGAGCCGTGAAGATCTTAATCGCTGAAGACGATGTGATCTCCCGACGTCTGCTCGAAACGACACTCATCAGGTGGGGCTACGAAGTGGTGGTCACCTGCGATGGTACCGCCGCTTGGGAGGTCCTCCAAAGCACGGATGCCCCTCCGTTAGCAATTCTCGACTGGATGATGCCTGGCATAGACGGCATCGAGGTATGCCGTAAAGTCCGACGCGCGGCCACGCCCACGCCACCCTATCTGATTCTCCTCACGGCGAAAGGACGCCGCGAAGATATCGTCGCGGGTCTGCGATCGGGCGCCAACGACTATGTCACTAAGCCATTTAATCGCGAAGAGTTACGGGCACGTGTGCAAGTGGGCATGCGCATCGTGGAGTTGCAACACAGCTTAGCGGACCGCGTAAAGGCCCTCGAAGAGGCCCTCGCGCGGGTCAAGCAGCTTCAGGGCCTCCTGCCGATTTGCTCATACTGCAAGAAAATCCGTGATGACCGGAATTATTGGCAGCAGGTCGAAAGCTATATCTCCGAGCATTCGGAAGCCCAATTCAGCCACAGCATCTGCCCAGAGTGTTACGAAGGGCGTGTGAAGCCGGAGCTGGACCAACTCCGTCGGCTGCAAGGACCCACCTGAGCAGAGACGTAGGCCAGGCCTGCTCCCTTAGGCCGGTAAGGGTGTCTTCAGCGGTTGGACCGTTTTGAGCACGCGGGCCAACACGGCAATGCCCTCGCGGATCTTCTCTGGGCCTAGGTACGCAAACGACAGACGCAGATAGTTGGCACCTTTCCCCTCGGGCGAGAAGTTCGTTCCCGGCAGATAGGTGACACCTGCAGCGTGTGCTGCCTCAAGAAGCTTCGTGGTATCAACCCCCTCGGGCAGACGCACCCAGATGAACAATCCCCCCTTTGGCTGGCTCCAAGTCGCCACTCCATCCAGATGTTCTTCCAATGTCTCCAGCATTGCATCACGTTTGGCACGATACACGCCAAGCAGTGTGTCCATACGGTCATCGAGATGAGCATGCAGGTATTCCGCCACTGCTCGACTCGTAAATGCGCTGGTCCCGCCGTCAATTTTCGATACCGCCATCTTCGCCAGCACCGGCCCAGGGGCGATGATCCAGCCCAGGCGTACGCCCGCTGCCACGATCTTGGAAAAGGTTCCCAAACGGACGACGTTATGCGTGTGGCTCAAGGCATACAGTGAGGTCACCGGCTCCCCCTCGTATATCAGGTCGCCGTAGGCATCATCCTCGATCACCAGAAGATGTCGATCCTCCGCTACCCGCATCAGTGCTTGTCGTCGTGCCAGGCTCATCACCGAGCCGGTTGGATTCTGAAAATTGGCGATGGTATAGATGAATTTTGGGGTTACCCCCTGGGTCGCTAGCCTATCTAAGACATGAGCCAACTCGCTGACGATGAGCCCCTCATGATCGGTTGGCACCGTCACATAGTGCGGCTCACAATAGCTGAAGGCTCGCAAGGTGCCCGGATAGCAATACTCCTCAATGATCACACTGTCGCCCGGATTGAGAAAGGCCTCTGCTACCATCAGCAAGCCCTGGGTGGAACCATTCGTGATCATGATACGGCTGGGCGGGATATCGATGCCCTCGTGGCGCTTCAATTTGTCACTCACAAGATGGCGCGCCGCATCGTGACTCATATCGCCGGGATAGAGCGCCAGATCAGGCCCTTCGCGTAGCAGCATGCGGGTCGTTGCGTCGCCAAGCGCCTGGCTGGGAAATGTGCTGGCGTCCGGATGACCGACAGCGAAATCGTACGGGACGACTACACGCGGCGACCGGGGGATGCCGACGCGGACTTTACGCGAGTACACGGTATCGTAATCAAAGGCGTGAGAAGTTGGCATACCTAGATCTCCATCCATCTATAACCTGTCCAACACCAGAACACGCTGGCTCCGACACAAATGACCAGTGCAATCTACGGCCAAGGCCTGCAATATAGCGTGTAAGCCAAGGTAAGACAAGCCAGGAAGCAGAACGCAGTGCGCTACAGTGGTGCTGAGAGCAATGGGGTAGTGATTTCTACCGCCTGCAAGTCTGCGAGCGATGCGCCTACCACAGCAGAGACTGTTCGCATGGTCTACCAAACTAGAAAATTTTGGTTGACAGAACTTTTAACGTTCAGTAGATTGGGCCATGGTTTCAACTATAGTCTCTGGGGCGGCGCTCTGCCTTGTTCAGTCTGCCGTTCCCTTCGCAAGCATGTGATGAGTGTGGGATAGGTATCAGGAGGGATGTGATGAGGCCGCAATCGTGGCGACACTATCCGCGTATCGTGCTGGCTGTGCTACTGGGGCTCCTGCTGTGGCAACCTGTGGCATCCCTACAGGCAGCGGGACCTGCTGGGGAGGTTGTAGTTTACTCAGCGCGCATTGAGTCATTAATCAAGCCGATGTTCGATGCCTTCACAGAGAAAACCGGCATCCAGGTGAAGTACTTCACCGCCGGCGAGAAAGAGTTATTCGAGCGCTTGCAAAGTGAAGGGGCGAACACCCCGGCCGATGTCTTCATGACCGTAGACGTGGGCAATCTCTGGATGGCCGAAAATGCCGGCCTGCTCCAGGGGATCAAATCTGACGTCATCGATAAGAACATCCCCAGCCATCTGCGGGCGAAGGACAACGAATGGGTCGGGTTGTCGGTGCGTGCACGTCCGATCATGTATAGTACCGAGCGTGTCAAACCCACCGAGCTCTCGACCTACGAGGCCCTCGGGGATCCCAAATGGAACGGCAAACTCTGCTTCCGCACCTCCAAGAAAGTCTATACCCAGTCGCTGGTCGCCGCCATGATCAAGACCCTGGGAGAAGAACGCACGGAGGGCATTGTGCGGGCATGGATGGCCAATCAGCCACGCATTTTCGAGAGCGATAGCAAACTTTTGGAAGCGATAGCCGCCGGTCAGTGTGACGTGGGAATCACCAATACTTACTATCTGGCCCAATTGGTGGCGAAGGATGGCAAATTTCCTGTCGCCGTCTTCTGGCCCAATCAGGGTGATCGTGGCGTGCACATCAACATCTCCGGGGCCGGGGTCACGAAGCATGCCAAGCATCGCGACAATGCCATCAAGCTCATCGAGTTCCTGAGCTCGACCGAAGCGCAAAATCTGATCGCCGATGCCAACTACGAGTACCCTGCCAATCCCATGGTGAAAGCGAGCACCATCATTGTCGCCTGGGGTGATTTCAAGGCGGACACGGTAGACGTGGCGGCCGCCGGCGAGTTGCAGGTCGCAGCCGTCAAACTCATGGACCGGGTCGGATACAAATAGCGCCGCAATAGACCTCCCGCATGCATACGAATCAGGCACCAACGGCTCCTTATCGTTTACTACGCCTGAGTTTATGGCCGAGGGGAGACTTGTGGCCGGTCGGGGCGGGGGCAATCGCACTCCTGGTGGCAACGCCGATTCTCGTGGTGGTGTCTTCACTGGCCATCCCCAGCCAAGAGATCTGGGCGCATTTGTGGCGTACGTATTTGCTGGAGTTAGTCTGGAATACGCTGGTGCTGATCGCCGGAGTAGGGATGGGAGTGCTCATCCTCGGCACCGGTCTCGCCTGGCTCGTCACCATGTATCGCTTTCCAGGTCGATGGCTGTTTGAGTGGCTGCTGATCCTACCCATGGCGATGCCGGCTTACGTCATGGGCTTCGTGTTTCTGGCTATATTCGATTACCCTGGACCGGTGCAGAGCACGTGGCGATGGATGTTCGGAGCAAAAACCTGGTTCCCTGACATCGCGTCCCCTGGCGGGGTCGTCCTGGTGATGACGTTGGTACTCTACCCCTATGTCTATCTGCTGACCCGAACGGCGTTTTCTGAACAGTCGGCGAGCACCGTGGAAGCGGCTCGCGCGCTAGGACTTGGTGAGTTAAGAGTGTTCTGGAAGGTCATGTTACCGCTGGCGCGTCCATCCATAGCCGCAGGCATGGCATTGGCGTTGATGGAAGCGCTGGCCGATTTCGGGACGGTGGGGATTTACGGCTACTCGACCTTCACCGTCGCCATCTACCGCGTGTGGTTTGGCCTCTTCAACCGCGAAGCGGCCACCGAGTTGGCTGGCGTCTTGCTCTGCTTTACTTTCGGGCTGCTATTCCTCGAGCGCTGTATGCGTGGTCGAGCGCGCTTTTCCCAAACCGAGGGCAGCGTCCGCCCCAGCCCTCCCCGGTTGCTCGTGGGTTGGCGTGCCTGGGTTGCTGCCGCCATCTGTGGGGGGGTCCTCACGGCTGCGTTTATACTCCCCGTCGCCCAGCTACTGTACTGGACTCTATCCACCCTGGGTGGACCAGCATCGGATGCACGGTATCCCGTCTTCCTGGCAAACACGCTGATACTTGCCGCCGTCACAGCGCTCATCGCCGTCATTGCGGCTGTGGTCTTGGCCTATGGACTCCGCCTCAGCCGGAGTCCGATCGTCGCCTGCTGCGCCCGTTTCGCCGGCATGGGGTATGCGCTTCCCGGAGCGGTGATCGCGGTTGGTGTGCTCCTCCCGCTCGCCTTCGTCGATCATAGCCTCGATGACTTCCTGCGACAGGCGTTCGGGATCTCCAGTGGATTACTGCTCACGGGCTCGATGGCAGGGCTTGTGTTCGCCTACCTAGTGCGGTTCCTTGCCGTCAGTAGCCAGACGCTGGAGGCTGGTCTGGTGAAAATCACGCCGAGTATGGACATGGCGGCGCGCTCATTAGGGACCAGCCCCGGTGGTGTGCTCCGACGCATCCACGTGCCGCTGCTCCGTGGCAGTCTTGGGTGTGCAGCCATCCTGGTCTTCGTCGACGTCATGAAGGAGATGCCGGCCACGCTCTTATTGCGCCCGTTTGGATATGACACGTTAGCGGTGCGCATCTGGCAACTCACGTCGGAATCATTTTGGGAAGCAGCGGCTCTGCCGGCGTTAACCATCGTCGCCGGTGGCATTCTCCCCGTCCTCTTGCTCATCCGACGCTTGCCACCGGCAATCATGAGGAGTCGTGCGATGCAAGAGAGGTGCGATGAGTCTCCTCTCCCTTGAACAGGTCACGAAGTCTTACCCAGCCCAACCGCTGCCGGCGGTCGATCACCTGAATCTGCAGCTGGAGAAAGGGGAGATTCTGGCATTGCTAGGTCCGAGCGGCTGTGGCAAGACGACGACGCTGCGTCTGATTGCCGGTTTCGAGCAGCCGGACGCCGGGGTGGTCGAAATCGGCGGCAAGATCATGGCCAATGGGCGTATGTCTGTGCCGCCAGAACAGCGTGGGGTTGGAGTGGTCTTTCAAGAGTACACGCTCTTTCCTCATCTGACGGTTGACGAAAACGTTCTCTTTGGCCTGCGCCATCTCACCGCCCAGGAACGGCTACAGCGCCTGCGGGAGATGCTCGACATGGTGGGGCTAGGCCCGTTTGCCCGGCGCTATCCGCATGAGCTCTCTGGTGGCCAACAGCAGCGTGTGGCGCTTGCCAGAGCCCTGGCACCGCGTCCGGCAGTGCTCCTGCTCGACGAGCCGTTCAGTAACCTGGATGCTGACCTGCGTACCCAAATGCTGCATGAAGTCTATGTCATCCTACGTCACCTGGAAACGACCGCCGTGTTCGTCACCCACGATCATGAGGAAGCGTTCATGGTCGCCGATCGGGTGGGAGTTCTGAACGGCGGCCGCCTAGAACAGCTCAGCTGTCCCGAGGAGATCTATCACCGGCCAGGGACACGCTTTGTGGCTCGTTTCGTGGGCCAAGCGAACTTCCTGCCAGGCCGGGTGCTAAGAGCAGGCATCGAGACTGACATTGGTACCTTTCCCAAGCCCCTCGGTCTCACAGAAGGGTCGACTGTGGAGGTCATGATTCGGCCGCATCAACTGGCACTGCGACCCGACGCGACAGGCAGCGGCTTGGTGATGTCTCGCCGCTTTCGTGGCGCCGACGCAGTCGTTGTCGTACAGTTGCCCTCTGGCGTGACACTCTACAGCTACCAACCGTCGACTCATAGATTCCAGACCGGGGAGCGGGTAACAGTTGGGGCAAAACCTTGTCATAGCGTTGTGTTTTCGGTAGCTGAGTCATGGCACGAGGGAGTCAATAACGATCATGCCAACCGAGATACCACCCCAACCCAGTTCGACGGAGTCTCATCTTCCGTGGTCCCAACGCCGACGGATCAGCACCGCTGATCTGATGCAGGGGGCCCGCGAGGTGATCATCGTCCACGAGGGAGAGGAGTACGTCCTGCACATCACCAAGACCGGAAAACTCATCCTGACAAAGTAACAACCTCCACCCAGCCAGCCACCAACCACCAACCTCAAGGCAGCCAGCTAGGGACAAGGGACAATCCATAAGCGCCTCCACTGATTGCGGGGGCGTCCAACGTTGGAAACTATCGTGTCATGCACATGACGCCAAGAGGGCGAAGCGTGCGCACAGCAGATAGTCACGCACAATGATGGTGTTTGTCAGAGCAGGCTGGCCCATTCTCAGCCAGGCCCCTTGCCCTACCAGAAAGGAGGACCGTGGTGCAACGGATGGAGGTGAAAGGGTTTTCGACCGGTTCCCAGCATGGACAGGTGGTCCTGGAAGATCCGGATGGCATGGTGCAGTTAAGCATCCGCATGCGTCCGATGATGGCGCACTGGCTCGCGCATGAGCTCAAGGAGTGCCAGTGCCCAGCCGTGTCGATGTATCGACTACTCCAAGAGCTTCTCACCAAATTTGGTGGTCACTTACGCGTCAGCCTTATTGACGCGTCGGCGGACAATACCCCCTTGGGGCTGTTGATCATCTCCTGCCCAAATGGCATGGAAATCCAGCAAGCCTGCCATCCGGCGGACGCGATTGCCATGGCCGCACGCACGCACGTTCCCCTCTATGCCACCTCGAGAGCCCTCAAAATGGGCTCCTGGAAGAGTATCCAACCCTGGCTTGAAACGGTTAAACCTCAGGATTTTGAGTGATACGACACCACGATGTTGTGTCCCGCTGCATTTCACAGAAGGAGCTGAGCCGATGAACCCACAGACCCCATCGGAAGCCAGCAACCCTCGGTTTTATACCCCACGGCCTCCACGTCAGCGGGTCAGCACGACCAACCTCATGCGTGGTAGCCGCGAGCTCATCTTGGTACACGAGGGGGAGGAGTACATTTTGCGCACCACAACGATGGCAAGCCCGACCAATGGGAGCATTATCGGAATGGCATGCTACTCCGCGTCGAGGTGGAGTGGAAGTTGACCGTGACGGAGATGGTCGGATGGAACAACGTCTATTCTATGGCCCGGGGAAAACGCTGCTGCGCGCCGAGGTGGACGACGATGGTGACGGGCAACCCGAACAGTGGCACACCTTTCAGGACGGCCAACCGCTGGAGATCGCCCTCGATACCAACCACGATGGACGCCCCGATCAGTGGCATCACTACGTCCAGAGCGGAGAACTCGCCTTTATCGAGGTGGACAGCACCGCTACTGGCAAGGTGGATCAATGGCACCGTTATCGGGATGGCGCCCTGAACCTGGTGGAGCAGGACACAGACGGCGACGGGGCCATCGACCGCATCATCCATTACGAGGGCCCGGGACTAATTGCACAGGTCTGGGAAAATCTCGATCCGGCGGGTAAACCACGCACACGCTTGATCTACGAAGCCGGCAAGCTCCTCCGGGGCGAGTTCGATACCACCGGCAATGGTCAGGTGAACCAGTGGCTGTTCTACGATACCGATGGCCAGGTGATCCGCGCCGAATACGACCAGCATGCCAAAGGTCGCCCCGACCAATGGGAATACTTCACCCCCGGCAGCAAGGAGCCCTATAAGGTGGAGCGCGATACCAATGCGGACGGCAAGGCGGATACAGTGTGGGAGAAAGGGACATCGACATCATCGAAGCCGCGCTGAATGCCGGAGGCGGCATGTCCGCACTGCAACTGCGACAGATTATAGACTCAGGGGTACCGGCCTCCTAGAGGGTTATAGCCTCATGATGAGCTCGTTCGTATTGAAGATTAGCATATCGAGCCTGCTTGGATTGGCTTCCTTGCTCTGGAGCATCGGCCCGGCAACGGCTCAGGCACCTCCAGAGCCCGTGCATATCACCGTCCATATGCTCGATTATATCGCAGTGGACTACCCGGAGTTCGTCCAGGACGGCGTTGTGCTCGACCAGGCGGAATACGACGAACAGCTAGAGTTCTCCCAGCAAGTACGGACGATGCTCGACCATCTTTCCGTGCATCCGGACAAGGCTAACCTGCTCCACTTGGCAGACGAGCTGATCAGCGGTATTCAAGGCAAACGACCAGGATTGGAGGTTACCGCTCTCGCCCAGCAGCTGCGCTGGTCGATCATTCGCGCCTACGATGTCGAAGTGGCGCCCAAGCGCCCACCCGATTTGCGCCTCGCCGCAACCCTGTATGAAACCCAATGCTCTGCCTGTCATGGTCCGGAAGGGCACGGTGATGGCCCAGCGGCCGCCTCTTTGGACCCGTCGCCGAGCGATTTCCACCATCGCCATCGCATGGATCAACGTAGCGTCTACAGCCTCTATAGTACGATTACCCTGGGGGTCCAGGGCACAGGGATGTCAGGGTTTCAAGGGCTCAGCGAAGACGAGCGCTGGTCACTTGCCTTCTATGTCAGTAACCTCGCCAGCACTGAAGCCGATCTGCTGCGCGGTGCCGAGTTGTGGCAGTCTGACATTGGACGAAGCTGGTTCCCCAACCTTGCCAGCCTTGTGACGCAAACCGCCAACGATGTGAGAACCACGCCCGGCGATGATGCCGTGCCCGTTTTCACCTACCTGCGCCAGCATCCTGAGGCAGTCGTGTCATCACATGAGCCGCCGCTGATGCGCAGCGCCAGGCTCCTGCGCGAGAGTCTGGCGGCTTACCGCCAAGGTCAGCTGCAGGCAGCGCAGGATCTGGCGGTCTCGGCCTATCTCGATGGATTCGAACTGATAGAAGCCACACTTGACGCCGTCGACAGGCGTCTCCGCATGACCGTCGAGGCGGAAATGCTGGGGTATCGAGCCTTGCTCAAGCAGCGCGAACCTGTTGCAACGGTCGCAATGGCGGCAGAGCGTATTCAGGCACTTTTATCCGAAGCCCAACAGAAACTCACAGTGACTCGACTTCCAACCAGTGCCACCTTCCTGAGCGCCTTCGTTATTCTTCTCCGCGAAGGCTTGGAGGCCATTCTCATCCTGGCGGCGATCTTCGCTCTGCTCATCAAAGGTGAACGCCGGGATGCCTTGCCCTATGTACATGTCGGGTGGATCGCGGCCCTGGCTCTCGGGGGGATCTCCTGGCTTGTGGCATCGTATGCCATCGCCATTAGTGGCGCGACGCGCGAGATGACAGAGGGCGTGACGGCCCTGGTGGCAGCGGCGATCCTGCTCTACGTCGGATTCTGGATGCACGAGAAGGCTTATGCCGATCGCTGGCGCATTTTTCTCCACGCTCAGCTGCAGGAAGCCTTGTCGGCACGCACGATGTGGGCATTAGCGCTGGTATCGTTTCTGGCCGTCTATCGTGAAGCCTTCGAAACCGTACTCTTTTATCAAGCCTTATGGGTGCAAGTGGCGCCAGCGTATGCCCCTGTGCTTGGAGGATTGATCAGCGCTGCTGGGGCCCTCGCTATCCTTGGATGGCTACTCTTTCGAGGCAGTATCCGTTTGCCGCTCGGCCTCTTTTTCGGTGCGACCTCATTACTCCTGGCCCTGTTGGCCGTGGTGTTCGTTGGCAAAGGCATTGCTGCACTCCAGGAGGCCGGGACATTGCCCGTTAACCCGGTGAATATCCCAAGCATCCCTGCGCTCGGGCTCTATCCCAGCCTCCAAGGGCTCGTGCTGCAGGCACTGGTGGTCTTGGTGATTGCCAGTGCCTTTGCCTATACCCGGCACAGGGCACAAGACACTCGTTGAGAGACTTGAGGTGAGAATCGGGGCGCACCAGAAGAATGGGCGAAGTAAGACGCATCAGTGTGGATGATGAGCGTACGTCGAGGGATCGAGGCGCAACGTACACGTCAGCTCTCCCAACGTATATCATATAGCGATTAGCGAAGATTGTTCACGAAGCACTTGCTGCAGAAAGGAGAGCAATGTGCCGGACTTCCTACCGATGGTAACTCAAGCCTCCACGACGATCGTATCGATCGTGATTCGAGGGGGACTCGTGATGATCCCCCTGCTTACAGCATCCGTTGTCGCCATGACGGTCATCCTCGAACGCCTTATTTTCTGGCGTCGCCTACGAGTCCGGAGGGGGGAGCCGGGTATTCTGGCGCTGGTCGCCGAGGGCGATCTGCCCCAGGCCATGCAAGTGGCCAGCGCATCCCGACATCCAGTCGCACGTGTCCTGGGCTCCGGCATCGCCGCCAAGCATCTCTCCCCCAGCAGTGCCATGCAAGCAGCCGCGCAGGCGGAGGTGAGTCAGGCCCGTCGTTATCTGCCCATCCTGGACACCGTCATCACTTTAGCCCCCCTGCTTGGACTGTTAGGCACGATCACCGGCATGATCAGCGCCTTCGGCATCGTCTCGGAGGCTGGACTGGGACAGCCCCATGCCATCACTGGCGGCATCGCTGAAGCACTTATCGCCACCGCCACTGGTCTGCTGATCGCCATTATGACCCTGATTCCCTATAACTACTTTCGGTCTAAAGTGGAACAGCTCACCGATGTGATGGAGGAGCAGTCGACGCGCCTGGAACTGCTCCTGGGCAAGCAGGAGGATTAGCCATGCGGGTACCCAGGCTGCAGATGGAGAAGGCGCGCATCGAGATCATCCCAATGATCGATATCATCTTCTTTCTGCTGGTGTTCTTCATGGTTTCGACCCTGGCGATGACGATCAACCGTGGGCTCCCGGTAAACCTTCCCAAGGCAGCCTCATCCCAGAAGGATCTGCGAGAGAGCTTCAATGTCACCGTGATGCAGGATGGAACGCTTTTCCTCAACAAGGAACCGACTACTCTGGAGCAGCTCGGCCAGCAGGTGAGAACCAGTGTGGAAAAGGAACCGGAGCTGGTGGTGATCATCAATGCTGACGATCAGGCGCTGCACGGTGCCATTGTGTCGGTGATGGATGAGGTGCGGCTGGCCGGTGTCTCCCGTCTGGCCATCGCGGTCAGGCCTGACCGGAGGGCGCACCCATGAGGCATGCCGTGCTCGCTCCTGCGTTCTTGACTTTCTTGTTGGTACATGCGACCGGTTTGCTGGGTGTGTCGCTGCTTTGGGGATCGCTACATCTCCACACGGCACGTTCCGATCTCATTCCGGCTGAAGTCGTGCTCGCTCCACCGCCGGCGCCAGAACCAGTGCCCATGCCAGACGCTGAACCGCTTACTCCACCAACCGTTTTCACGCGGGCTGATGTGGTGCTGGCACAGCCACCGCCAAGCGTTCCAACAGTACCTTTGTCCCCAGCAAAAGTCGAACCCATTACTCCCCCAAAGGCCAGCGAAAAGGTCCTCCCTAAGCCCACCGAACCGCGGCTGAAACCCTTACCCGCGGCGAAACGTCCGCCGCCAGGCCCGCCACCGGGGCCAGAGACAAAAACGTTCGAGAAGCCCAAGCCTGGTCTTTTGACGCCGATGCCCGATGAGGGGCCTGCATCGGCCGGAGCCAACACCTTAGGGCCATCTACGACAAACAATCCGGTGGATCAGCCGGCGAAATCCATCGAAGGTGGGGAGGCTGGTGCCGAAGAATTGTCTGAACGAGGTGACCTGCCGGTGGTTCCAGGCGCTGGCGTTGGTGGGGGCATCGGCGGCCCTGGGCGTGCCGGGCTCAGCTCGGGTGCTGAGGGAAGCGGGGTCCGCGCCGGAGGCCTACGACCTGGCGCCGGGGGGGAGGGGCCCGGCGGAGGGGTGGGCAGTTTGGCGCGCCCGCTGGGCGGATATCAGCTCTTGCCTCGATACCCCGATTCCGCGCGGCGCCAGGGTATCACCGGCACCACGACCCTGCTCTTTGAGGTCTTGGAGAACGGCCGGGTGGGAGAGGTCCAAATTGAGAGCTCAGCTGGTCATCCGGACCTCGACCAAGCCGCCGAGGATGCCATCAAGAAATGGCGTTTTGAGCCAGCACGGAGCGGCAATCAGCCCGTTGCGATCTGGCTCAGGATGCCGGTCAAGTTCGTCCTCAGGTGAAGGAGGCTAGGACATGTGGTGTACCCGAGTCATGCTTATTGTCTCGCTACTCCGAAACCCTTGGGGAGCGGCAATTCGGTCTGATGGAACCATTGTCGGATTTGATCTCACCACGGGTAAGCAAATCGATTACCTGCGCGATCCCCAAGGGCACGTCATTGCGATCAATGGGCTGTGGGCCATCTTCTTCGGCAATGGCGCCTCCCTCGGCCGAGCCGATTTTCTGTGTTGGACGGCCGGCTTTAACAATGAGACTGACGGTGGCTTCGGCAGCCTGAATTATATTGGGACGGCGGAATGAATGGTCTGTATGGCAGAGCACCTGAGGCTGGTCCCTCCGCTCAGGCCTACCTCTGGGATAGCACAGGTTGACAGTGCAAGCACAGATGAAGTATCTACGGATTGTTCTGAGCTCGTGAACGGCGCTGGTCGGAGCAGCGTGCTCTATCGTCGGGAGCCGGGCGCATGCCAAAGATGTGCTACAGGAGGCATATTTCCAGGTCGATGCGTTGCTCTATCAATTCCCGACATGGGCTCGGCTGTCCCTAAACGTCTTTAACCTGCTAGACAGCGCTTACTTCGAGGCATCGACCTGCAGGTCGGACGTGCAACAAGGAGTAAATCCCCCTCTTCTATCAATTCTAATCGTTACCTGTCGTTTGAGAAGGCCACGCCATCATGTCCTTACACAGGCGGTTTGCAACGCAGCCCGTCGGCATGTATATTCGAGGTAACATATTTATATCCAGATTATACACAGCCATCTCACGGAACGGAGGACCCCATGGATACACCACGAGTCATCGACGCCCTGAATAAGGCTGTTGCACTGGAAAATGCCGCGATGCTTCAATACAAGCAACATGCACTGCTAGTGCGTAGCCTCTGGCGCAGAGTGTTTGCCGAATTTTTCTCCTCTGAAAGCCACAGCGCATTGGATCATGCGCGCAAATTCGGCCAGAAGATCATAGCCTTGGGCGGCGTGCCAACAGTCGAGATGGGGGCGATGGTGCGACAATCACTGAATGTGGAAGAGATGTTGCGGCAGGATCTTGATCTAGAACGCCAGGCAATGCAGGCGTATATGGCAGCCCATACCCTGGCCCAGGACGATGTGGCCCTGCGAAATATGCTGGAAGACCAGATTGAGCAGGAGCAGCGCGATATCGAAGAATTGGAGCTCTATCTCGATATGGTCAGGACGGGAGCGGTC
>JBKPCR010000161.1:0-11510 GCA_046727435.1 bacterium
TCTGTTGGTGGATACCCTGGGCTTGTTGATTGTCGTCTTGATCACGAGTGCAGGGCTGGATGATGGTGTGGCAGCACCACAACGGCTCCAGCTGATCGAGGCGACAGATGTGCCCCGTCTCGAAACGAGATTTGCCGACAACAAGTCTCATCATCAGGCGCTTCACACATGGATGAGAGCACATCGCCCCACGTGGCGAATCGAGGTCAAGACGCGTCCGGAAGGGGCCACAGGGTGCACTCCACTGCAGAAACGTGGGGTGGTGGAGCGTACCAACGCGTGGAACGGTCGCTATCGGCGCCATAGCAACGACGATGAACGGAAACCCGAGTCGAGTGCTGCGATGATCGACATGAGCAACATGCATTTGATGCGGCGCAGACTCACTTCACACTGCCGACCTGAATTCCATGACAGAAGCGTTACTGCAGACTCTCTGAAATTGGCGTCCTGAATTTCCGGATAGCCTCTTAGTGCAGTATGGCCTGCCACCGGCGGAGGCGGTGCCCCTCTTCGCCGCCCTCCTCTCCCTGCCACTGGGGACCGACTATGCCCCCTTACAGGTGTCGTCCGAGCAGCAGAAGCAGCAGACGCTGCATGCCCTCCTCACGATCCTGTTGCGCATTGCCGCCCAGCAGCCGGTGCTGTTCGTCATGGAAGACCTGCATTGGGTGGACCCCTCAACACTGGAGCTCCTGACCCTCCTGGTCGATCAAGGCCCCACCGCCCGCATCCTGGCACTCTTCACCTGTCGCCCCGACTTCAGTCCACCCTGGACGGGACGCGCGCACGTCACGCAGGTGACGCTCAGTCGCTTACCGCGGCGGCAGGCCGCCGAGCTGACCGGCCGGGTGGCGCACGGGAAGTCCCTGCCACCCGAGGTGCTCGAGCAGGTGGTGGCCAAGACCGATGGGGTGCCACTGTTTGTGGAAGAGCTGACGAAGATGGTGCTGGAGTCTGGCCTGCTGCAGGAACAGGCGGAGCGCTATGAGCTGACAGGCCCTCTACCCCCGCTGGCGATACCTGCTACGCTGCATGATTCGCTCATGGCACGACTGGATCGCCTGGCGACGGTGAAGGCGCTGGCGCAACTCGGGGCCACCCTGGGGCGCGAGTTTGCCTATGACCTGCTGCAGGCCGTCTCGCCCTGGGACGAGGACACCGTGCACCGGGGGCTGCAGCAGTTGGTGGCGGCAGAGTTCCTGTACCAGCTGGGGCTCCCGCCGCAGGCGACCTACCGCTTCAAACATGCGCTGATCCAGGAGGCGGCCTACCAATCGTTGCTGCGGAGCACGCGGCAGCAGTACCATCAGCGCATCGCCCAGGTCTTAGAAGCGCACTTTCCGGAGACCGCCGAGACGCAACCCGAATGGTTGGCGCACCATTACACGCAGGCGGGCCTGAGTGCGCAGGCCATCCCCTACTGGCAGAGGGCGGGTCAGCGCGCCCTCCAGCGCTCGGCCTATGTGGAAGCCATTGGGCACCTGAGCAAGGGACTGGAGGTGCTCACCACCCTGCCCGACACGTCCAAGCGCAGCCAGCAAGAGCTTGTCTTACAGACCATGCTTGGTCCGGCATTGATGAATATTAAGGGCCAAGCGGCACCGGAAGTCGAACAGACCTACGCCCGCGCGCGAGAGCTGTGCCGACAGATCGGCGACGCTCCGCAGCTCTTCCCGGTGCTGTGGGGGCTGTGGTACTTCTATGTGGTGCGGGCGGAGTTGCAGACGGCGCGGGAGCTGCTCCCCCAGCTCCTCAGCCTGGCGCAACGGGGCCAAGACTCGGCGCTGCTCCTGGCGGCCCACCGGTCACTGGGGCAGAACTTGACCTTCCTGGGCGAGTTACTCCCGGCCCGCACCCATCTGGAACAAGGGATGGCCCTCTATGATCCCCTGCAGCACCGCGCGCTTGCCCTGCGGTACGGCCAGGACCTGAAGGTGGTGTGTCAATCCTGGGCCGCGTTGGTGCTATGGCTGCTGGGGTATCCGGACCAGGCGCTGCAGACAGGTCATGCGGCGATCGCGCTCGCCCAGGAATTGGCGCACTCCTACAGCCTCATCTATGCCCTTAATTGGGTGACCATGCTCCATCTCTGCCGCCGCGAGAGGCAAGCGGCCCAAGAGCGGGCAGAGGGGGTGCTGGCCATCGGTCGCGAGTACGGCATCGCGATGTTCACGGCGTCTGGAACGCTCTGGCAGGGCTGGGGGCTAGCGACACAGGCCCACCTATCCGGCAAGGCGGGAGAAGAGGGCATGGCCCAAATGCGCCAAGGGCTGGCCGCTTGGCGGGCGACGGGGGCCGGCGTGTTCCAGCCGTATTACCTGGCCTTGCTCGCTGAGGCGTATGGAGCGGGTGGACAGGTCGAGAAGGGACTTAACGTGCTGGCCGAGGCGCTAACGATGGTAGAGAAAACGGCGGAGCGCTACTGGGAGGCGCAGCTGCATCGGCTCACCGGTGAGTTGGTGCTGCGGCAGGCTGCCCCTAACCAACGCCAGGCAGAAACTTGCTTTATTCAAGCCCTGGCTGTGGCTCGCCGTCAGCAGGCGAAGTCGCTGGAGGTGCGGGCCGCCACGAGTCTCGCTCTCCTATGGCAGCAGCAGGGCAAACGTGCCGAAGCGCGCGAGCTGCTGGTTCCGATCTACGGCTGGTTCACCCAGGGCTTTGACACCGCTGACCTGCAGGAGGCGAAGGCACTACTGGAGGAGTTGTCATGACCGTGGCCATCATCGCGGCTCCCACCGCCAGAGAAGGTCAACTGTGTGGGCCGACGGTAGCGCTAGCAGCTCGGGTGAGCGGAACGTGACGCAGGCGTTCTGCCCATAATGTGCTCCTCCTCGGTCCCCCCGGGGCAGGCAAGTCGATGCTGGCACGGCGGCTCACCCCCATCCTGCCAGCCATGACGCTCGCCGAAGCCATTGAGACCACACACATCCACAGCGTCGCTGGCCTCACCGGCGACCGCACCGGCTTGGTCACCACCCGCCCATTTCGCGCCCCTCATCATACCATTTTAAATGTAGGCATGATCATCGGGAGTCTTGTAAAAGACGTTACGTGGCTCTCTCGGTAGCAAAAGCTCTCTCGCGTATGCAGAGGCGGGCGACGGAGATTTTTTACAAACAGCAGCGCATGCCCCCACGACTGATGGTCGAGCTGTCGCGAACGTACAACGACGTGCTTCTCCCGGATGAACGATCGGAGTGCCGCCACCATGCGCGCCTAATCCTATGCTAGCCGCTTGATGAGTATGTCGTGACCGTGGCCTGTTGTTGATCGGGTTATGCATACATTCCACCTGCCCCTCTCAAAGACTGGGCTTTGTATCGCGATGAAGAACCGACCCAAAACTGACAACAGGCTTGACCTATACGCCCACGACACTTCTGATGATCCGGGCATATCTCATCCGAGCCGCGCCACTCCTCATTATGCCACCAAATGCAATGTAAAATTGCGCCCGTCCCCCCCAGATCGTCCGGCTGCCCCGGAGCGTGCCACGATCCCAGTTCAACGGGGCCACCCCGACCAGGGCAGCCAGCCGCTGGCGGCTCAGCGTGCCCAACGCCGGCAGGTCGAGCCGCAGCGTGCGTGTACAGACCGGGCCAATGCCGGGGACGCTGCGGAGCAGGTCCTCGCGTGCCCGCCATACCGGACTCGTCCGCAGCGTCGTGTCGAGGTCGTCGTCCAGCGCCGCCAGCCGGGTGTTGAGCCAGGTGCTATGGGCCTGGATGTCGGTCTGGAGCCGTAGGGGGACACTGCCGAGGCGGTTTTGTTCGGCTGTCCGCATGGCGACCAGTTGCCGCCGCCGCCACGATCGAGGGGTAGTCTAATCCTTGGGTGAACTCATAGGTTGTCGTAGCCATCAGTGACTCCTTTCTGGAATGGGAACCCTTCCATTGACTGCCTGCGACATTCCGTCTTCTCCCTTCGGCTATGCGCCGAACGGCTCCGGCATCAGCCGCGCGGGGTACCGCGTCGGCTGATGCCGTGGTGAGCTTGCACAACACCCTTCGATGCTGTGACGTGTGGACGAAACTTGGGGCTTCGGGTGCGGTGTGGCATCGCGGACGTCGACGCGGATCGGCACGCTCAGGCCGACGCTTCCTGGGTGCTTGCTAGGCCCGTGGGTTCGCAGGGCTCCGGTGCCCTGGCGGTGACGTGTGTGGTGGCCGGCGCTTCATCCGCCGGTGCTGAAGACCTCGACCCCGTGTGAGAGACGCTCCTCCCGCTCCGCACCCGGGCCGAACCGCGCCCGTGCCCGTCATGCGACGAACACCGACAGGACGCCGATGCCCCACACCCGCAAACAACCGGCGACACGCCCACGGCCCCCTGCTCCGACCGCTGGACTGCCGCCGCTGAATCGCCAGGCCGCCGGGAGCGCTGGGGGCCGTGCCGAGCTCGACGGCGCCGTGCCCCCGGAGCGCTCGCCAGCGCCCGGGCGCCGGTGTGCTCGCGTGACGGCCGACCTCCAGGCCGTGGCCGACTGGCTCCACGCCGGCCACCTCGAGATCGTGGTCATGGAACGCACGGGGGTGTATGGGATCCCCCGCTGCCACATCCTGGAAGCGCGCGGTGTGGCCGTCCCCTTGGTCAACGCCCGCCACGCCAACAACCTGCCCGGCCGCACACCCGATAGCGCCGACGGCCAGGGGCGCCAAACACGCCACCCCTGCGGGCGGCGCCACAGCGTTGGCCGTCCCCCCGATGACCTCTGGGTATGACGGTCCTCCCGGCGCCAGCGCGATCCCCGCATCAGCGCCGCGACCACCGGCCTCCAGCCCAGGCCAAAGGCCCTCACCGCCATGCACGTCCACCTCGCCACTGTCCTCAGTGCCAGCAGCGGCGTGACGGGCCTGGCCATGCTCCGCGCGCTCCTGGCCGGCGCACGCGACCCGGCCAGGCTCGCCGCCTTCAAAGATGACCGCCTCACAGCTCGCCCCCACACCCTCGCCAAACCTCTGAAGGGCAACGGGCGCGCAGCGTGGCGCTGTCATCTGCGTCAGGCACGCGCGCGCGACGCCTGTGACCAGCAGCACAGCGCCGCGTGCGACACCCAGCTCGCGGCCCACCTCCTCCCCGTTGACCGTCAGCTCGAGAGCTCAGCCCCGCCTCGGCCCAGCCCGCAGCGGCGGCCGCAGAACGCCGGACGCCACGAGCCGCCCGTTGATCGACACACCCCACGCTCCCGCCTCAGGGGCGTCGACTTGACCCGCCTCGACGGCCTCGAGGGGCTCACGGCCCCAACCCTCATGGCCGAGCTCGGCCTGGCTAGGAGCCGGTGGAAGCGCGAAAACCACTGCGCCTCGTGGCGCGGCTGATGTCCTGACACCCGTCTCAGCGGGGGCACAGGGCGCACACACGGGACCCGCGACGTGGTCAACCGCGCGGCGGAGGCCCTGCGCCTGGCGGCTCACAACCGGCTGCCCAGCCAACGCGCGCTGGGGGCTCACGATCGCCGCCTGCGAGCCCGCCTTGGTGCGCCCAAAGCCATCACCGCCAGGGCGCACACACGCGCCCGTCTGGTCTACCGCCTGCGCAAATTTGGCCCACCATACGTCGACAACGGCATGGAACATGATGACGCCCGATTCCGTCAGCACCGGCTCCAGTGGCTCCAACGCCAGGCCCGAGAAGTGAATCTCCAACTCGTTCCGAATCAACCGGTGCCTTCACCAGTTTCTTGAGAGGCGGGCATCAGGAACTTGGCCTGCCGAGGGCTATCCGACTGCACTTTGCTCGAGCACAAAATCTTGTCCAGGAGCCACCGCCTGGAGCAGCTCCGAGAGCTTTTCCACGGTTGGCGCTGACGTCCCACGTTCGTATCGAGCATACGCGTTGCGTGACTTGGCTCCCAGACGCTCGGCGGCCTCGGCTAAGGACAGACCGCTCCGCTCCCGTTGTCGGCGCAGTAACAGGCCGATCAGGCTGCGCATATCGGAGGCACTCACCTCGAACTCCCCATACTGTCTTGGGTGCACGTCTACCGCAAACCCGGGGCGGTTTACCAAGGTTTCGAGTAAGTCCTTGGCCATGGCCAAGGCCTCCGTCCGCGTGCGGCCCTGAGTCATCGCGTGTAGAATCGGCACTTCGGCCAGCCAAAACCTTCCGTCTTTGTACACTTTCCCATGGAATCGCATGGTTAGTTCTTCCCTGTGACTCGTCGCAGAATCGTTTGGGCGAGTTTTTCGTTTATCTCCACATGACGCGGAATCGCTTCCTCACGCGTCCCATCTGTCCAGACATCATGCCGTTTGCCGTGACGCAGAAACCTCCAGCCAAGCTGACGTAGGGTTCGCTCCAGGGCTCGTTTCTTCATACATCTACTGTACACCTATACGTGTACACTCGCAAGAGCCGCCTCTTTCAGCAGCCAAACGGCTTAGCGTTGAACGGCACTGCATCGATTGCTCGGTAAAGTACTCAGACCGATTCTAGCCTTCAAAAACGCTCCGATCTTGCTCTCTGCTATGCGGCATCCGCTACAACGCCTTTGCCTCGGCAGGCCGTATGGGTACAGTACAAATATTACCGATTTAGTCTGGGATAAGTCTTAACAAGACGAGCTGTCAGCGGTAACATCCAGTCTAGTTAATACCACCATTACTAAAGGAGGGAACCGATGTCCAACCACACGACTGATGCTCGGTCAAATGGCTCAACGTCAAAGGACGCTCCCCCCACCCCGTCGCGTCAGAAGAGTGCCCCTCACCCGCGCTATCCCTTCAAGCAAGCCGAAGAACTTGCTAAGAGCACATTTGAGATGGGCGCGCGCCGTTATGATCAGGAAAGAGTTGCACAGGCTGCTGGATATAAGGGCGTCGAAAATGGCTCATATAGGAGCCTGAGGGCATCCGCGAACCATTTTGAACTAACTGTGAGCGAAGGCGACCGTCACATATCAGTGACAGAGCCTTGGATCCAGGTGTTCAACTCAGAAGATCCACAACCGTTACGCCAAGCTCGGCAGGAAGCCATGCTCAAGCCGGAGTTATATCGGCAGTTGATGGAAGATTACGCCGATCGGATGCTTCCCAGTGCGGAAAAGCTGGCGAGAGATCTGCATCTTACCCAGCGCTACGGTATTCTACGAGATGCCGCAGAGGTAGCAGCAAGGCTTTTCTAGACTCCGCGCACTATGCTGGACTAGTGGATGTAAAGGGTTTTCTCCGCAGACCTGGTCGTAACGAAGGTACAGGTACAACAGCGGAAGCCGACGCTTCGGAGCCGCAAGCTTATACCGGTGAAACGACTAGAATTGTTCCAATCACTTCCCGGCAGCAACCTACAACAGCAGCCTTGTCTAGTCTTAAGGACGAGATTGTTGCTGAAGATCTTACTCGGATGGAGATATTGCTGTTGAACGGTATGAAGGCGTATTTCTTCTTACCGCAGCCGCTGCCTTATGGTGAGCGAGAACGTCTCAAGAAGTATATCGATCTGGTCCTGGAAGAGACGCTACCTCGTCCAGTGAGTGGTAACAGGGTTACGGATCAAATAGTTGACTCAGACCCTGAGGTGGAGGACACAACCAAGCTCAGGGGTGAAGCGAGTCCAAAAGTGAGCAGGGTTTCAGGCGCCAATCGGAAGAGAACGCACCCGCACCTGTCCCTCGGTGACACTGATCATCGCCCCGCGCTCCAGGGCGTCCCCATGCTGGGGAAGAAGGCGCTGCAGCGCCCCATTGACCCGATCGGGATGCATATTGCGGAGGCGAAACGTGATGACACTGGGCAACGTGGCCCCACCGGCGGCAACCAATTCCCCGAAGCCCAGGTCGTGGACCAGCAAAATGCGTCCTTCCTGGCGGGCCTTCGCTACAATATCGCGATCTGGTAGGCGCTCCAGACCCTGGTCAGCGAGATGCACCGCATCGTGCCCAAGGGCGTGTAAGAATGCGACAGTCTTGAGGGAAATACCCATATCTGCCAGAAATTTCACGGATGGAGCGGCTCCAACGGGTGGACCGTTTCCTCCGCAAGCCATGCCGCGTATTGCAGCGCCTGGCGGACATCTTCCGGCTCCAGATACGGATAGGCCTCCAGGATCTCGGCCGTGGTCATCCCGTTGGCCACCAGATTCACAATCAACGACACCGTGATGCGCATGCCGCGGAGGCATGCGCGTCCACTCATGACATGTGGATCAAAGGTAATGCGGTCAAACCCCCGCATGGGAATCCTCCGTTTTGTTCGCATCCCTCCCCGGCTGTTGAGACCTCTAAACCGACAAACGTATTATGCCAGGTTTCTCAGCCAGCGCCTACAAGGCAGCTTTAGCCGCCGAACGCCCGCGGTGAGCCGCGCCCGGAAGCGGGAGCGCAGCGGACGCCGGAGGGCGTCGGCTCCACTACTGTGTTCGGCTGGGAGCGCCCCTGGGCCGCAAGTGGGTGCTCCCTCTCTCGCCATCCGGCCTCCGGGGCGATGCCTACTTGATCACCTCGTCCGCCCGGTACAGGAATGTCGGGGAGAGCGTCAGACCGAGAACCTCCGCCGTCTTCAAGTTGACCACGAGGTAGAACTTATCGGCCCGTTCCACGGGCAGGTCGGCTGGTGTGGCGCCTTTAAGGATCTTGTCCATAAAGACGGCGGAGCGCTGGCAGAGATCAGGAACACGCGCCCCATAGGCCAGCAGACTGCCTGCCTCAGCAAAGCCCCGGGTTCCCGATATGGTCGGCAACCGGTACCTGGCCGCAAGCTCTAGGAGCCGTGGCCGGTGTTTGACAAAGAAGGCGGTATCCATAATGATGAGCGCGTCGGTCCCACCTTGCACCATGGCGGCAAAGGCCGCCTCAAAGGCTTCTGGGTCCCCAACCTCGACGCGTTGGAACTGCACGCTCAGCGCCCGGGCCTCCGCCTCGACGTTGCTGGGCACGTGGGCGTGAGAACGCTCCGACGGATCGACCAGGACAGCCGCACGGGAGAGGGTCGGCACCGCTTCCTTGAAGAGCTCGAGGCGTTTCCCCAGGAGCTCGATGTCCCGCAGTTCCACCCCGGTGAGATTGCCGCCCGGCCGCTCCAGGCTCTCCACAAGGTCCTGTTCGACCAGATCATTCGCCACCCCGAGCACGATGGGGATGGTGCGGGTCGCCTGCTTGGCGGCCAGCGCGGCGGGGGTCGAGTGCGTCCAGAGGACGTCCGGCGTGAGCCGGACCAATTCGGCGGCGAGGGGGGAGAGCCGGTCGCGTTGCCCTTCAGCATAACGGTATGCGACGGTGATGTTGTGTCCCTCCACGTAGCCGAGATCGCGCAGGCCTTGTCGAAAGGCAACGAGACAGCCTATGGGAGCCTGTTGGGAGCCCAGTTCCAGCACCCCAATGAGGGGAATTTTCCCCCGCGGCTGTGGCGTAGTGACGACTGGGGCCGCGAGCAGGCTCAGGGTGAGCATCACAATGCACCCAATGGCGCTGGACAAGGGCATCTCCTTAAGTCCCTCTCAAGCTGACCTTCTTCCTTCCATGGAAGCCGAACGCGAAAGCTAAGCGGCGCGGTTTACCGCGTCCGCTTGAGCGCTTTGTTAGCCGCAAGCCTTGACACCTGCCTTCGCGGCCGATTTACCGAAAGGTCATGATTGATTTGGAGGTTCAACCAAAATTCCGGTGTGGTACCCAATGCCTGAGACAACAGCCACGACGTTTCGGGTGAAACCCCACGCTTCCCTCGCACAATTTCGTTAATACGCTGCACCGGCACGCCGATGTGCTCGGCCAGCGCACGCTGCGTGTGGCCGAGTGGCTCGAGAAACTCCTTTAATAGAATGATGCCTGGATGGGTGGCAATACGGTTATGAGGCAACATAAGACTTCTCCAGTACCAAACTAATGGTAATCGACAATTCTTACTTCATGCGCTTCCGAGGCGTGCCAGCGGAAAATAATACGCCACTGATTGTTGATGCGGATGCTGTAAAAGCCCCGAAGATCGCCACGCAAAACCTCAAGGCGATTACCTGGCGGAGAACGCAAATCTTCGAGCACGTGGGCGGCGTTGAGTACGTCCAGCTTCACCAGCGCTGCCTCCACGATATTCGCGGGAAACCGCCTGACCCGGTTACTTCGAACACCATGGAAGAGATCTTCCGTCGCACGATCTCCAAAGGATACGATCATGCACGAATTTTAGTGCATTCACGGATACCGTGCAATTGAGTATGGAAGCGGCTAACGCCGGGCGTCAGCAGCTGCCGAAAGCCGTAGCGTAGCGGAGCAACTGTCTTGTTTGTCAAGGGGGCCTTGGATATTATGCGCTCGGCACCTCCTGCACTTGCCAGGGCTTGTGATGTTTGACCATGGCGTTCAGGATCGTCAACAGCTTGCGCATGCAGGCGGTCAGCGCGACCTTCGCGGCTTTCCCCGCGGCCCGCAAGCGCTCGTAGAAGACTTTGAGCACCGAATTATAGCGGACCGCCACGAGAGTACTCATAGAGAGCGGCCCGCACATGGGCGCGTCCCCCCCAGATCGTCCGGCTGCCCCGGAGCGTGCCACGATCCCGGTTCAACGGGGCGACCCCGACCAAAGCGGCCAGCCGCTGGCGGCTCAATGTGCCCAACTCCGGCAGCTCGAGCAGCAGCGTGCGTGTAGAGACCGGGCCAATGCCGGGGACGCTGCGGAGCAGTTCCTCCCGCTCCCGCCATACTGGACTGGTCCGCAGCGTCGTGTCCAAATCGTCGTCCAGCGCTGCCAGCCGGCTGTCGAGCCAGGTGATATGCGCCTGGATGTCCGTCTGCAGGCGTAGGGGGCCCTTCCCAAGGCGATTCTGTTCGGCCGTCCGCATGGCGACCAATTGCCGCCGCCATGCTAGCAGCGCACGGAGTTCGTCGGCTTGGGCGTCAGGCAGGGGCCGGGGGGTCGGCCGCACCGCCTCGGCAAAATGGGCCAAGGCCTTCGCGTCGAGGGCATCTGTCTTGGCCAACTGGCCGGTGGCTTTGGCAAAGTCACGGGCCTGGCGGGGATTGACCACTGCAACCGGAAGTCCAGCGGCGGCCAGCGCCGCCACCACGGCCCGCTGGTAACCCCCCGTGGCTTCGAGCACCATCAGGGTGGGCGGCACGGCCTGGAGCCGCTCTACCAGAGCAGCAATCCCGACGTCATCGTTGGCCACGGCCCAACGTTCGCCAGTGGGCCGTAGGGCAATATCGAGTTGGGCTTTGGCGACATCGATCCCAACAAAACACGGCATGGCAACCATCCTCACTCCTGACTGGCCCGGCCTTGCCAGATACGGGCTCGCAGGGCTCCGGGCAACTGTTCGGGCTCTTGAAGGAGTGGACGTGACGACCCACGCTCCGCTCCGGTCTCGGTGGACCAAGGCTGTATCGGTCTATCACGTCCAGGTAACGGCTAACGGGGATTCTCTCCCATCTCTTCGTAACTTAAAAGCGACAGGTTCTCGCAGTTGATCATGCGGCTTTGCACTCCTGTCGCCTTTTATAGAAGCGTTGCTTGACAGAATGCTCCAACTGCACCTGGGCCAGTTGCCATGTGAAGTTCCGCTTGAGGGTAAAGGCGCTC
>JBKPCR010000162.1:0-18010 GCA_046727435.1 bacterium
GGAGTTGGGTGGGCTCGGCGTCAGGTCGGTGCATGATTACATGCTGGGCATGAGCCGGCTGGGTCGCGGTGATGGCTCCACGGCCATTGCCGCCAACATGCACATCTTTCGCCCCTGGCGCATGACGCGCCTGTGGGAAGCCGCTAAGGCGGCGGGCGATGTGGCATATGCGGCTGGGCTGGAGCGGCGCCTGCGCCGGATCGGTGCTGGCCAATTGCTGATGTGCGCCTGTGTCTCTGAAGCCGGCACCGACATCCTCCATCCGCAACTGGAGGCGACCAAAGCGGATGGGGGTTGGCTGCTGAATGGCCGGAAGATTTTCGCCACCATGTCGCCAGCGGCCCAACTCCTCGATATTTCCTTTCATTTCATGGACGCCCAGGGCGTCGAGCGCCTGGCGATGGCCAGCATCCCCCATGACAGCCCTGGTCTGGAGATCAAGAACAACTGGGATGCCCTCGGCATGCGTGGCTCTGGCAGTCACGATGTGGCGTTTACCAACTGTTTTCTCCCGGACGCGGCGCTCCTGGATCTCGGGGTGTGGGGCGAGTGGTCCGAACCGTACCTGACTGGTAACCTGATCATCGCCATGGGGCTGGCCGGCGTGTTTCTAGGCATCGCAGAAGCAGCCCGCGACCTCACGGTAGAGGCCGTCAAGACCCGACGCAAGGGTCCAGGCGGCCGGACGCTGGCGGAGCGTTACCCGATTCAACATCTGATTGCCGAAATCGAGATCGACTTGGCGGCCTCGCGCGCTATCCTGGGACGTACAGCCATGATGGCAGATATGCTGTTCGGTCAGCATCCCGCTGAGGGCATCCCACTCTGGGAGCTGCACGAATTGATGAAGGACCTGCAATGCGCCAAGTGGTTCGTCAATCGCAAGGCGATCGACATTGTGGATCGGGCCCTGACGGCTTCCGGGGGCGCCGGTTATTTGAGTAGGCATCCTCTGTCACGACTGTATCGCGATGTCCGGGCGGGGCCATTCATGCAACCATTCTCGCCGAATGAGGCGTTCGAATATATCGGGAAGGTGACGCTCGGCCTCGACCCGAAGCTCGAGGCCTGAGCGCCGAGATGCGCGGATGGGGCGTGCCGCCAGCCTGAGGATGTGCCGCGAACCCGAGGTGACGCACGCCTCACCGTTCGCTCTGGTGACACTCTTGTATATGAAGAAAGGATACAGCCTATGAGTACCAATGGCGCGACGACAGCCGTCATCTTGAGCGCCGTGCGTACCCCTGTTGGGCGCCTGCAAGGCGCCTTGAGTCAGGTATCCGCCAGGGAACTCGGGGCCACGGTCGTCCGCGCCGCCGTGCAACGGGCTCAGCTACGAGACCTGGCAGAGATCGATGAAGTGTTGATGGGCAATATCGTGTCGGCAGGCCTCGGCCAGAACATCGCGCGGCAATGCGCCATCGATGGCGGGCTGCCCACAAGCGTGGGAGCGCTGGCCGTCAACAAAGTGTGCGGGGCCAGCCTCAAAGCGGTGATCCTGGCTGCCCAGTCGATTCGCGCCGGCGATGGCCAGCTCTTCGTCGCTGGCGGAGTGGAAAGCATGAGCCAGGCTCCCCATCTCGTGCAGGGCCGTCTGAATCAGCTGCGCTATGGTCATGTCGAGCTGCGCGATGCCCTGCTCGTCGATGGACTCTCATGTGCCTTTGAAGACTGGACCATGGGCCATGCGGCCGAGTTCATCGCCGAGACGTTTGGGATCACGCGTGAGGCCATGGATCGCTATGCGCTGAGCAGCCATCAGAAAGCGATCGCGGCGATCGATACCGGCAAGTTCAAAGAGGAGATCGTCCCCATCAGCGTCAAGGACGCCAGAGGGCAAGTGGCGGTAGTGATGGCGGACGAAGCACCGCGTCGCGATACCTCCCTGGAAGCGTTGGCCCAGCTTGAGCCTGCCTTCAGTCCCCACGGCCGCGTCACCGCCGGCAACGCCCCCGGCCTCAACGATGCGGCTGCAGCCCTCGTCGTGGCCAGTGCCGCCAAGGCCCGGGAGCTGGGCGTGCAGCCGTTAGCGCGCATCGTCGGATACGCCCAAGCGGCGGTCGAGCCCAAGTACATTTTCGATGCCCCCGCCAGGGCCATCCCGCGTCTACTCGACAAAGTCGGCTGGACGCTGGCCGAGGTCGATGTCATCGAGCTCAACGAGGCCTTCGCTGCGCAGATGCTGGCCAACGGCCGCGCCCTGGCTGACCTGGGCTGGGATTGGCATAAAGTGAACGTCCACGGTGGGGCCATTGCCCTGGGGCATCCGCTTGGGGCCACGGGAGCGCGTTTGCTCTCGACCCTGCTCTACGCGCTGCGTGATCGCCATTTGGCACGCGGCATCGCCTGCCTGTGCCTCGGAGGTGGCGAGGCGGTGGCGCTGGCCGTTGAGATAGATCACGAAGCATCAACCCTCTGACCATCACATCACAGACATGAAGGAAAGTCCATGGATCGCATCGCAACCCCGTCGATCTGAACATGAACGCGCTTGATCGTTGCTTCCTAAGGCGTTACAGTAGTGTACAGGCGACGGAGGAAGGTGCGCTGTGGCAATAACAGCACTGAATCTGACCGACTAGGAACAAACGGCATATGAGACCCTGGCGCAACGCACCGGCAAAACTCCAGACGAATGAGTCCATGATGCCGTCAAGGAATTGATTGCGCAATTGCGGTATGGAGATCGTTTGGGTCTGCTGCGACAGGCCTGCGGCATATGAAAAGGCCGGTCAGACCTTCCATCACTTACCAACTGGCACCGCGAGTAAGACCGTCAGCCTGAACATGGTGATGGCGACCCAACTGCTGATTGACACCGACGTTTTAATCGATTATCTGCGTGATTATACTGAGCAGGCCAGCATCAGGTTCCGCAGTACAACGCCGCACCGAACACCGGCAAGGAACCGGCGCGCTGAAGCGCGTGAGTCACAGGATCGGGTCTGAGGATTCCCTGTGGGTGGGGATTGATACCCACGATGACTACGAGAGTATGATTAAGGGGGGCTAACCTGGCGCTGATAGGACACGTGCGTCAGGACAATATTCGGAATCGCAGCGAGCCCCTGGCCGTCACCCGACCATAGGAGAGGGTTTTGTAGCGACAATGCGCCTGACCGACCACCACGTCAAGTACTTCGCCTACGACCTGACCCGCCGAGCCGCGAGCGGCATGGACCGGCTGTCGATGTCGCTGTTTGACGCGGCGGTGGATCTGAACCCGCACCAGATCGATGCGGCGTTGTTTGCACTCGAATCGCCACTCTCAAAGGGCATAATCCTGGCCGACGAAGTCGGCCTCGGGAAGACAATTGAGGCAGGCATCGTGCTCTGCCAGTTTTGGGCAGAGCGCAAGCGCCGGCTACTGGTTCTTTGCCCCGCATCGCTGCGCAAGCAGTGGGCATTGGAGCTCGAGGAGAAGTTCAATCTGTCGGCGCGCGTTCTGGACGCCAAAGCCTACCGCGAGGCCCAGCGGATCGGGCGCACGCCGCTTGCCGAGCAGGCGGTGCTCGTCATCTCCTTCAACTACGCGAACAGCCGGCGCGAGGAGCTGAAGGCTATCGCGTGGGACCTCGTGGTCATCGACGAAGCGCATAAGCTGCGCAACGCCTACCGGCCGAGCAACAAGGTGGGCCAGGGCCTCCGGTGGGCCACTGAGGACTGCCGCAAGTTGCTTCTCACCGCAACGCCGCTCCAAAACTCGCTCCTGGAGCTGTATGGGCTCTCGACGCTGATCGATGATCACCTGTTCGGGGACATCAATGCCTTTCGCTCGCAGTATGCCAGCGCCGGCAGCGACCTCGGCGCCCTGCGCCAGCGTCTGGCGGGCTTCTGCAAGCGCACGCTCCGCAACCAGGTCACGGAGTACATACGCTACACCGAGCGACGGCCGATCACGCGACCGTTCAAGCCGACTGACGACGAGCATGCGCTCTACGAGGCGGTCTCCGCATTTCTCCAACGTCCCGACAGCTATGCGCTCCCGGAGCGCCAGCGCCACCTGACCGCCCTCGTCCTACGCAAGCTGCTCGCCTCGTCCTCGCAAGCCATCGCCGCCACGCTCGACACCCTCAGGGCGCGTCTCGAAGCCCTGCGCGACGAGCAGGCCCACAGCGATCTTGAATTCACCGAGCGATTGATCGAAGCAGAAGAGATCGAGGACGAGCTACTCGACGAGATTCTTGCACAAGACGAGGAGGCCGAGGAGACTAGCACAGCTCCCGTCACGATCGACCGGCAGCAACTGCGGGAGGAGATCGACATCCTGCAGCGGCTCGCCACCTGGGCACGCAGTATTGGCATCGACACCAAGACGCAGACGCTGCTCACGGCGCTGGACCTCGGGTTCGAGCAAATGGCCGCCACGGCTGCCGGGCGCAAGGCCCTGATTTTCACCGAGTCGCGCCGCACCCAGGAGTATCTGCAAACATTCCTCGAAACCCACGGCTATTGGGGGCAGGTGGTGCTCTTCAACGGCACCAACAGTGGGCCGGAGGCGACTGCGATCTACGAGCGCTGGGTCGAGAAGAACCGGGATTCGGGTCGCGCCTCGGGCTCACGTGCCGTGGACGTGCGCACGGCGCTGATCGAGCATTTCCGGGACGAGGCGGCGATCATGCTCGCGACTGAGGCCGCGGCCGAGGGCATCAATCTGCAATTCTGCTCGCTGGTGATCAACTACGACCTGCCCTGGAACCCCCAACGCATCGAGCAGCGCATCGGCCGCTGCCACCGCTACGGGCAAAAGCACGACGTCGTGGTCATCAACTTCCTCAACGAGCGCAACGAGGCTGACCGCCGCGTGCTCGAGCTGCTCGCCGAGAAGTTCAATCTCTTCAGCGGCGTCTTCGGCGCCTCTGACGAAGTGCTGGGCACAATTGAATCCGGTGTCGACTTCGAGAAGCGCATCCTGGCGATCTACCAGGAATGCCGCACACCCGAGCAAATCGAGGCGGCGTTCCGGGCTTTGCAGCAGGAGATGGACGAGCGCATTCGTACGCGCATGGACGACACGCGTCGGCTACTCTTCGAGCACTTCGACGAAGATGTGCACCAGCGGCTACGGCTGCAGCTTGCCGACGCGAAGGCTCAGCTCGACCGCTTCAGCCAGCGCTTCTGGTCCGTGACACGCTTCATGCTAGACGGCCGGGCCCGCTTCGACGACGACCTGCTGGCGTTCGACCTCGCCCGCCCGCCCCGCGATGACATCACAGCGGGCCGCTACCACCTGATCTCGAAGTCGCACCCGCGGGCCGACGAAGACGGCGGCGAAGAGCGCAGTGTCTTCCTCTACCGCCTCTCACACCCGCTGGGCGAGCACGTGTTGGATGGCGCCAAGGCACTGGAGACGCCTCCGGCACGGATCGTCTTCGACGTGACGCACCATCCCACCCGCGTCCACGTCATCGAGGCGCTGCGCGGGAAGAGCGGTTATCTGACCCTCACACGGCTGGCAATCGATTCCTACGAACGCGAGGAGCATCTGCTCTTCTCCGGTTTTGATGAGACGGGCAACTCGCTCGACCAGGAGACCATGGAGAAGCTCTTCGGTTGCGCCGGCCGCACGGACGGCGGTGACCCGCTTTCGGACGCGGTGACGCAGCGCCTCGCCGCCGAAGCGGAACGCCACGCCAAGGCCACGGTCAGCCACTCGCTTGAGCAGAACAGCGTGCACTTCAACCGGGCGCGCGAGAAGCTGGAGCAGTGGGCCAACGACATAGTGCTCTCGGCGGAAAAAGCGTTGCGGGACACCAAGGAGCAGATCAAGGCACTGCGCCGGCAGGCCCGGCAGGCCACGACGCTCGAAGAACAGCACGAGATCCAGGAAAAGATCCAGAAGCTAGAACGCCAGCAGCGCCGTCAGCGACAGGACATCTTCAAAGCCGAGGATGAAATCATGGAGAAGCGGGATGCCCTGATCGAGTCGTTGGAACGGCGGCTGGCCCAGCGCGCCGACACAGAAACGCTTTTCACCATCCGCTGGGCCGTTGAGTAGGAGGCCAAGGACCGAGAAAGCAAAACAGAGGACCAGACACGCCATGAGCCAAAAGTATGAGAAGCTAAAAACCCTGCTGAAAGAGCTGTTCCAGCTCGACCAGCCTGACCTGGACTTCGGTCTCTATCGCATTATGCACGCAAAGAGCGCCGAGGTGACGCAGTTCCTCGACAAGGACCTGCTGCCGCAGGTGAAGGAGGCCTTCGGCCTCTACCGCACCGCCGACAAGGTCGAACTGGGGAAGGAGCTGGCCAGGACTATACAGCAGGCGCGCGACTTGGGCTTTGAAGACTACGAGCAGGCACCGAGAGTCAAGGAGCTACGCGCCAAGCTCGCGAGCGACGCGGTAGATATAGGCGCATTGGAGAACGAGGTCTACGACCACCTGTTCAGCTTCTTCCGCCGTTATTACTCTGAGGGCGACTTCCTCGCCAAGCGCGTCTACAAGCCGGGGGTTTATGCCATTCCCTATGAGGGCGAGGAGGTTAAGCTCCACTGGGCCAACCGCGACCAGTATTACATCAAGACTAGTGAGTACTTGCGTGACTATGCCTTCCGCCTGCGGCCGGAGGACGACCAAAAGCCGATGCGCGTGCACTTCCGCCTGGCGGAAGCTGCCGAGGGTGAACACGGCAATGTCAAGGCCGTTCAGGGCAAGGACCGCGTCTTCGTTTTGACCGCCAACGACTTCATCGCCGAGGAAAACGGCGAGCTCTCCATCCGCTTCGAATACCGTCCGGCGACACTCACCGATTGGCCCGAGGATGCCCGCGAGGGCAAGACGAAGCTACCGACAGAGAAGGACCTGATTGTCATAGCCACCAAGCGCGTACTGGCCCTGGCCGATGCTTCAGTTGCCACGTGGATTGCGGAGCTGGGCAAGCCACACGTCACCGCCAGCGGCGAGAGGGCCGACTACACCAGGCTTGAGGCACACCTGCGTCGTTACACCACTCGCAACACCTTCGACTACTTCATCCACAAAGATCTGGGCGGTTTCCTGCGCCGGGAGCTGGACTTCTACATCAAGAACGAAGTCATGCACCTGGATGACATGGAGAACGAAACCGCGCCGCGCGTCGAGCAGTATCTCTCCAAGATCAAGGTCATCCGCAGCATCGCCGGCAAGATTATAGACTTCCTCGCCCAGCTTGAGGACTTCCAAAAGAAGCTCTGGCTCAAGAAGAAATTTGTCGTCGAGACCAACTACTGCATTACACTCGACCGCATCCCTGAGGAGTTCTATCCCGAGATCGCCGCTAACGACGCCCAGCGCGAGGAGTGGGTGCGGCTGCTTGCGATCGACGAGATCAAGGGCGATCTGACGACGCCGGGGTACAGCGCGCCGCTGACGGTGGAATTTCTGAAGGTACAACCATGCCTAGTCATCGATACTAGGTTCTTCTCCGATGATTGGACAGCACAGCTGGTCGATCGCATTGAGAGCTTCGAAAATCAGCAAGAAGGCCTCTTGATCCAGGCTGACAACTTCGACGCACTCAATCTACTCGCACGTCGGTACGTAAAAGAGGTCTCCCTTGTGTTCATTGACCCGCCGTACAACACTGGTGTGGATGGGTTTCCGTACAAAGATAGCTATCAACATGCAAGCTGGCTAGCCATGATGCAGGACCGGTTGGAGTTGGCGCGCGCGCTTCTCTCGGAATGTGGGCTTCTCTTTTGTACTATCGACTTCGTGGAGGTCTCGAGGCTGCGTCTGCTTATGGACATGGTATTTGGTGAGGCCAACTTCCTCGCCGATATTGCCTGGGAGAAACGGTACACGCGCAGCAATAACGCAAAGCGCTTCTACAGCCTCAAGGACACTGTCTTAGCGTATAGAGCATCCGAAGCGGTGGACGTCATTCGCGAAGCGCGCAGCGAGAAGTCCAAATCGAATTACACCAATCCAGACGGCGATTCCCGAGGGCCGTGGATTAGCTCTTCCTATGTCAATCCTGCCACCAAGGAAGACCGGCCGAACTTGGTCTACGCGATCGAGAATCCTCATACCGGGGCCACGGTTATTCATCCAACACATGCATGGAAGTACGATCGAGACACGCATCAACGACATGTGGAAGAGCAGCGACTCTACTGGGGACCAGACGGAAGCTATGAGTACCCACGGCTAAAGAGCTTCCTGTCCGAAGCAAGCGATGGCATGGTACCGATCGACGTGTGGCACTACAAGGACACCGGAACGACTGACGACGGGGGCAAAGCGATCAAGGCGTTGTTCGGATTTGAAGCATTTACCAACCCGAAGCCTCCAAGCCTCATAAGGCGTGCCATCGCATTGTCGCCGATCGAGCCGGACAAGCGTATCATCATGGACTTCCTTGCTGGTTCAGCATCTACCGCTGAGGCGGTCTTGCAGGAGAACCGTGAGGCAGAGGTATGTAGCAAATATGTCCTTGTGGAGATCGGCGAGCACTTCGATACGGTTATGCTTCCGAGGATCTGCAAGGTTGCCTACGCTGCAAACTGGCGTGATGGAAAGCCGAGGAGTCGTGACGAGGGCCTCAGTCACCTGGCGAAGTACATCCGCCTCGAATCCTACGAAGACGCTCTGAACAATCTGGAGACGCGACGTACTGCCATGCAGCAGAGCTTGCTGGACGCCCGCGAAACCCAAGGCGCGAATGGACTCAAGGAGCAGTACCTACTCCGCTACATGCTCGACGTCGAGACACGCAGCAGTCAGTCGCTGCTCAATGTGCAGGCCTTCTCCGACCCCACGGCCTACAATCTCAAAGTCAAGCAGCCGGGCAGCGATGAAAGCCGCGAGGTGAACGTCGATCTGCTGGAGACCTTCAACTACCTGATCGGCCTCACCGTGCAGCACATCGCCGCGCCCCAGACCTTTGCGGCCGAGTTCGAGCGCGACAGCGAGAACCGGCTGCGCCTCAAGGGCCGCCTCAAACCGGACGCCGCCGGGCCGTGGTGGTTCCGCACCGTCGCCGGCTCCACGCCCGACGGCCGGCGCACACTGGTCATCTGGCGCAAGCTCACTGGTGACCCAGAGCAGAACAATCTGGTGCTCGACGAGTGGTTCACCAGGCAGGACTACTCCACCAAGGACTACGAGTTCCAGCTCATCTACGTGAACGGTGACAACAATCTTGAAAATCTCAAAGCCCCGGATGACACCTGGAAGGTGCGGCTGATCGAGGAGGACTTCCACCGCCTGATGTTCGATATGGAGGGGGTGTGAGCCATGAGTTTTTGTGTAAGGTTAGCTTAACTATAGCGACCAGATGTTTGCATGTTAAAGTTAGACTTTAATATGGAAGCCATTCGTCGCTATATGAAAGAGATCTTTCACCATGACCAGCGCTGAGAAGCCCTCGGCAACAGGCCGCGCGGGCCGCTATATCCGGCAGCCGACCGGCTACCGGGCGTTCATTCCCGCGCCGCTGCCGCCCCAACCGGGCTTGAGGTTGGAAGGGATGCTGCAGGCCACGCTGTCGGAGGCCAACTTGGCGCTGGGCCGGCTGGATGGCTCGGTGCTCACCTTGCCCAATCCCGATCTGTTCGTCTTCATGTACGTGCGCAAGGAGGCGGTGCTTTCCAGCCAGATCGAAGGAACGCAAAGCTCGCTGCAAGACCTGCTGGCCGCCGAGGCGCGGATTCTCTCACCCCAGCACCCGAGCGATGTGCGCGAAGTCATCAACTACGTCAATGCCATGAACTACGGCCTTGAGCGGCTGGCCACACTGCCAGTGTCGGTGCGCCTGATCCGGGAGATCCATGCCCGACTGCTTGAGGGGGTGCGCGGCTCCCGGCTTACGCCCGGCGAGCTGCGGCGAAGCCAGAACTGGATCGGCCCGGGTGGCTGCACGCTGAACGAGGCCAGCTTTGTCCCTCCGCCGCCAGATGTGGTACCGGAAGCACTGTCCGACCTGGAGCGGTTTCTCCACCACCAGGACGATCTGCCTCTGCTCGCCAAAGTGGGCTTGGCGCATGCCCAGTTCGAAACCATCCATCCGTTTCTCGACGGCAACGGCCGTGTAGGGCGGCTGCTCGTCTCCTTCCTACTGTGCGAGCGCGGCGCACTGCACAAGCCGGTGCTGTATCTGTCGCACTACTTCAAGCGCCACCGGCAGGGCTATTACGACCGACTTCAGGCGGTGCGGGATTCCGGCGACTGGGAAGGCTGGCTGGATTTCTTCCTGCGCGGAGTGGTGGAGGTGAGCGCCCAGGCCGCGGAGACCGCCCGGCGCATCCTCGCACTGCGGGAACGGCTGCGCGAGCGCATCACGGAAACATTGGGCGGCGCGGCGGGAAATGGGCTCAAGGTGCTGGAACACCTTTTCCGCCAGCCCATCATCAGCGTCAAGGAAGTGCAGTCGCTGAGCGGCACCAGTTATCCAGCCGCCAACCAACTGGTGCAGCGCCTGGTGGAGCTGGGCGTGCTGCGGGAGATGACCGGCCAGGCGCGCAACCGGCGTTTCCGCTTCGAAGAGTACGTGGTGCTCTTTACAGATGACCCGATAGAGGCAGCCGACGGGTTGCTGACAACAGGGGAATAATCGATGGCACGATATGCACCAAGGTCTGCCACAGGACGTCGCCAGGCCAGCAACCGACCCGCTGTGCCCTTCGCCTACAAGCTGGTGCTCAACCAGTGGCTGCTGGGTTTGTTTGACGTCAAGCGCTTTGAGGAACTGGCCGAGTACTTGCGCAACGAGTCACTGGAGGGGCTGGACGAGAACAACGTCCATCACTTTTACCACGCGCTCACGGCGCAGCTCTTCAACCTCACCCAACTGCCCACGGAACTGCTATTCGAATACGATCAGAACATCGTCAAACACACCCAGCGGCTGAATGAGCGGCGCATCACGCGCGGCGAGGAACCGATCGTTTGGAAGTACTTTCAATACCTGACGCTGCTGTTCACCGAGATCTACCTCGACCGCTACTTTCGCGATCCGCATGGCCTGCTCCAGGCGCTGAACGCCCAGGTCGCGGCCTACAACACGGACAAGCCGGAGGCCGACCAGATCGCGCCGTTCGACGAGGAGGTCGAGGCCTGGCCGCAGCTCAACAAGCTGGCCTACTGGAGCGCCACCGGCAGTGGTAAGACGCTGCTGATGCACGCCAACATCCTCCAGTACCAGTACTATCTGGAAAAGCACGGCCGCCGGCACGAACTCAACCGCGTCATCCTGCTCACACCCAACGAAGGCTTGAGCCGGCAGCACCTTGATGAGTTTGAAAAGGCGGGCATCTCGGCGGAGCTATTCAACAAGGACGGGCGCGGGCTGTTCGCGGGTCAGGCGGTGGAGATCCTCGACATCCACAAGCTCAAGGACGAGATGGGTGACAAGACCGTCGCCGTGGACGCCTTCGAGGGCAACAACCTGGTACTGATCGACGAGGGGCACCGGGGTGTAGCCGCGGGCGAGGAAGGGGCGTGGATGCGCTTCCGCAACGCGCTGTGCGAGAAGGGCTTCTCGTTTGAGTACTCAGCAACTTTCGGTCAGGCGGTCAAGAGCAATAAGGCGCTCACCGAGCTGTACGCCAAGAGCATCCTCTTCGACTACTCATACCGCTACTTCTACGGCGACGGCTTCGGCAAGGACTACCAGATCCTCAACCTCGACGACCAGACACAGCAGAACCACCTAGAGCCGTACCTGGTCGCCTGCCTGCTGGCGTTCTTCCAGCAGCAGCGCTTGTACCGCGAGCAGGAGTCGGCGTTTCGCCCGTTCAACATCGACAAGCCATTATGGATTTTCGTGGGCGGCAGCGTTACCAAGACGCTGGTGACGCGGGATGCCTCGGATATCATCGGGATCCTGCGTTTCCTGGCCCGGTATGTGGCCGACCGCCAGGGCAGCATCGAGCGCATCGAGCGCGTGCTGAACCAGGGAATCGTCACCGCCGACGGCAAGAACCTCTTCGCCAACCGTTTCACCTACCTCAACACCGCTGGGCTGTCGGCCACGCAGGTGTTCGAGGAGACGCTGGCGACGCTCTTCAACGCGGCAGGTGGAGGGTCACTGTACGTCGAAAACCTGAAAGGTGCCACGGGCGAGGTGGCGCTGCGTGTGGGAGACAACGAGCCGTTCGGCGTCATCAATGTCGGCGACGACGCCAAGCTCTGCAAGCTATGCGAAGAATACCCCGAGCTGACCGTAGCGGAGCGCGAGTTCTCCGGCTCGCTCTTCGACGAGATCAATAAGCCGTACTCGACGGTGAACCTGCTCGTCGGCTCGAAGAAGTTCACCGAGGGCTGGAACAGCTGGCGCGTCAGCACCATGGGGCTGATGAACGTGGGCGCGACCGAGGGCTCGCAGATCATCCAGCTCTTCGGCCGCGGCGTGCGTCTCAAGGGTTACAACCTGAGCCTCAAGCGCAGCGGCAAGACGCAGCTCTCCGAGGATATGACACGGCCCAAGCACATCGGCGTGCTGGAGACGTTAAGCATCTTCGGCATCCGTGCCGACTATATGGCGCAGTTCCGAGACTTCCTCGCAGAGGAAGGGCTGCCCACCAACGACGAGCCGATCGAGATCCTGCTGCCGGTGATCAAGAACCTCAGCACGCAGAAGCTCAAGACCATCCGGCTGAAGAAGATGATCAACGGCGTGAGCACTGAGTTCGGGGACGCCTTCCGCAAGCTCGGGCCGATCCCGACCCTTGCCAAGCCCGACCCCAACCGCGAGCCGGCGACGAGCTACTTGCAGCAGAACCAGGTGATCCTCAACTGGTATCCGAAGATCCAGGCAATGAAGTCCGGCGGCATCGTGGGCGGCGATGCGGAGGCCGCACCCAACCAGACGCACTTGACGGCCAGGCACGTCGCCTTCCTCGACCTGGACCGCCTGTACTTCGAGTTGGAGCGCTTCAAGGCGGAGCGCGGCTGGCACAACCTGAACCTGACGCGGGAGGGTCTCCAACCACTGCTCGCGGATCAGAGCTGGTACCGCCTGTTGATCCCAGCCGAGGAGATGGCCTTCGACGCGTTCGAGAAAATCCGGCTGTGGGAAGAGATTGCGCTGTCGCTGCTCAAGAAGTACACTGAGCGCTACTACACCTTCCGCAAGCGTGAGTGGGAGCTGCCACACCTGGAGTACCGGCATCTGGAGGAAGACGATCGGAACTTCCTCGGCGTGAAGGAGGCGCCCGAAGATGGCTACTACCGCATCCGGATCGAGAAGTCACAGGAAGAGATCGTCGAGAAGCTCAAGGAGCTGAAGGCGCTGATCGAGAAAGGCGATCTGAAGCCGTGGGAGTTCCGTGGCATGAAGGCGATCTGGTTCGGTCCTCACCTGTACCAGCCGCTCCTGTACCTGGACCAGAACATCGTGGAGATCAGCCCGGCGCCGCTCAACAAGGGCGAGCGGCAGTTCGTGGAGGACCTCAAGGCGTTCCACGATGGCGCCGGCGGGTTCTTCGCTGACAAGGAGCTCTACCTGCTCCGCAACCTGAGCAAGGGCCGAGGCGTGGGCTTCTTTGAGGCCGGCAACTTCCACCCCGACTTCATCCTCTGGTTGCTGATCGGAGGCCGGCAGCACGTGAGCTTCGTGGATCCCAAGGGCATTCGCAACCTCGGCGCGACCGACCCGAAGATTCAATTCCACCAGACCATCAAGGAAATTGAACAACGCCTTGGCGATGCCAGCGTGTGCCTGCAGTCATTCATTGTGTCGAACACGCCGTCGCACACGATGAAGAAGCTCTGGAACATGGACAAGCCGGCGATGGCCGCACGGCACATCCTGTTCCAAGAAGAAGACAAGGACATCTATGTTCGATCAATGCTTGAGGCGGTTGACCGTGCAGGCACATCAACGGCGGCGGATGCCGTGCCATCGTGAGCACTTTGTATTTGCGATGGAGCCGCAGTCGCGTCGACTTTGCAACCCAATCGTTTTCCGTTGAGCATATTATCCCAGTCAGTCGGGGAGGGGAGACAACGCTGGACACCCTGGCCTTGGCCTGTCCAGGGTGCAACGGTCACAAATACACCAAGACAGAGGCGGCTGATCCGATCGATGGTACGGTCGTTCCCCTGTACAACCTACGCCAGCAAACGTGGCGAGATCACTTCAGATGGAATGAAGACTTTACGCATGTTGTTGGACTAACGTCAACGGGACGTGTCACGGTGAGCGCTTTACAGATGAACAGACTAGGTGTGGTGAACATGCGTCACGCATTATTCGCCATAGGTTTGCACCCACCAGCAGAGGAAGATGAGTAAGAGCCACGCGAATTGCCTCACTCTTTACTACTACGAGAATCTCCTCTAAGGCCACGCCTGCCCCTTACATTGACAGGCCTACCCGCCACCATTTAGAATAAATCAAACTTCACATCAGCCGGTGGATCAGTACTTTATTAATATTGATCAGATTCCAGACAGCATGAGAGGCAGCTGCCCCCTTCCCTTCCACCAACCACGACAGGACCTGACGCCGCTAGAGGGCCGAGGACACGTCCGTGCACGCGGGAGATGGTATCATGCAGACGGATAGCGCGGTCGAGCCAGTCCTGCGCATGCCCTACCACGAATTTTACCTGGATGATTTCGAGCCCCGGCCACATTACCGGCCGTTGTGGGAACACGTCCGCCGTATGGGGCAGCACGCCCTGGCGACCAAGGCGCAAGAGCTGCAACTGGCGATGCGCACCGAGGGCATTACCTTCGCTGTTTACAGCGAGACCGAGCAGGGGATCGAGCGCGTTTGGCCCTTTGACCTCATCCCACGCATCATCCCCACCGTCGAGTGGGCCATCCTGGAAGCCGGGTTGAAGCAGCGGGTGCGAGCGTTGAACTTGTTTCTGAAGGATATCTACCACGACCAGCGCATCCTGAAGGATGGCGTCATTTCCGCCCAATTGATCTACCAGGGCAAGCATTTCCGCCACGAAATCGTCGATATCGATCCACCTCATGACATCTACCCCCACATCGGTGGCATCGATATCATTCGCAACGGCGATGGATGCTATCTGATTCTGGAAGACAACCTGCGCACCCCTTCCGGGGTGTCATATATGATCGCCAACCGCGTACTGCAGCGCCGCATCCTGCCAGAATTTTTCACCAAATATCGCGTGCGCCGCGTCGAGCACTACCCCTCGCTTCTGCTGCAGGCCTTGCGCCACGTGTCGCCACGCGGCAAGGATCAGGCCGAGATCGTCGTCCTGACGCCGGGGATTTATAATTCCGCCTATTTCGAGCATACATTCCTGGCCAAGGAAATGGGCGTTGAGTTGGTCGAAGGCCGCGATCTAGTGGTCAAGAACAACGTGGTCTATCTGAAGACGACCGCTGGGATGCAGCGCGTGGACGTGATCTATCGCCGCGTCGATGACGAGTTCCTCGATCCGCTCTGTTTCCACTCCGATTCATTGCTCGGTGTGGCCGGCATCATCAACGCCTGGCGGGCGGGGAACGTCGCCCTGGTGAACGCCCCAGGCAGTGGGATCGCCGATGACAAAGCCGTCTACCCCTTTGTGCCGGACATGATCCGCTACTATCTCGGCGAGCAACCCATCCTGGACAACGTGCCGACCTACCTGATGACCAAGCCTGAGGACCAAGCCTACGTGCTGGCCCATCTGGAGCAAATGGTGGTCAAGGCTGTCAATGAGTCTGGGGGCTACGGCATGTTGATGGGTCCGGCCTCGACGCCAGCTCTGCGTGCTGAGTTCACCAAGCGCATCGAGGAAAACCCACGCAACTATATCGCCCAGCCGGTCATTCCCCTGTCGCGGCATGCGTGCTACCTCGATGGCGAGCTGGAATCGCGTCATATCGACCTGCGTCCGTATGTGATTTACGGCGAGGACATCGATGTGGTGCCGGGTGGACTGACGCGGGTGGCGTTGACCAAGGGATCGCTGGTAGTCAATTCCTCCCAGGGTGGAGGGAGTAAGGATACCTGGGTGCTGGCCGAATAACGTCAGCTTCCCTCTCCTTCCGGGAGAGGGGTCGGGTGAGGGGCCGCTCATGTTGAGCCGTATCGCCGAGTCGCTCTACTGGATGTCGCGTTTTCTGGAACGGGCTGACAACACAGCGCGTCTGATGGAGATCAATCTGCTGTATCTGGTCGAGGCCGAGGAACACCTCTCAGAAGCCGTGTTGTGGCGCCCCTTGCTCAGTATCAGCGGCAGTGAGGCGGCGTTTGCACAATATTACAATGCCGCTGAGATCACCGCGCAAAACGTCATCCAGTTCATGACCAAGGGCCCGGCCAACCCCAACGCGATTCACCCGAGCTTGCGCCTGGCGCGCGAAAACGCCCGCGTGGTGCGCGACCGCATCTCCAAAGAGATGTGGCAGGGCATGAACGAGCTGTGGTGGATGGTTGACACACGGCTGAAATCCTCCCTACCCCCTGAGCGGGCCGCTGCCTTTTATGCCTCGGTGCGCAATGAGGTGGCGCGCTTCCACGGCTTGACCTCCAGCACCATGATGCGCGGCGAGGCCTATGGCTTCTATCAGTTGGGGACCTTCGTCGAGCGGGCGGATATGACGGCGCGCATCCTAGACGTCAAGTACCATATCCTGCTGCCCGATGCCGCCATGGTGGGCTCGCCACTGGATTACTACCAGTGGGCTGCCTTATTGAAGTCGTTGTCCGGCTTCGAGGCCTATCGCCGTAAGTATCATACCGGCATGCGGCCCATCGACGTCGCCCAGCATGCGATTTTCGAGGGCGATTTCCCGCGCTCGCTGCAATTTGCGGTGGACCGCATCCAACGGGCGATGAAGATGATCGGCACAGCGGCAGCTGACAGCCCATCACGCCAGGCCGTCGGGCGTCTCCATGCCCATCTATCGCATCATTCGGCAGAGATCGTGCTCCGCGAGGGCTTCCACGAGTTTCTGCAGGGATTTCTCAAGTATATGGCCGCATTCAATGTCGCACTGCAGGTCGACTTTTTCGCGGCGCACCTCGGAGCAGAGCCGTGCGCTATGTAATCGAGCACGAGACGGCCCTGACGTTTCCCTCCCCGGTGCGGGAGCATCAATGCGAGCTGCGCCTGACGCCCCGGCAGGATGCTATGCAGCGCGTGGGTGCGGTGCAGATCGATGTCGATCCTCCAGCCGAATTGTTCACCTACGTCGATAGCTTTGGGAATCGGGTGCACCATTTCAGTCTGATCGCCCCGCACGATCGCCTGATCACGCGAGTGCATGCCGAGGTCGAGACCCTACTGGAAAATCCCTTCGACTATCCGGCGTTCGCCCCGCCTGAGGAACATACCTGGCTCATGGAGACGCTGCGTACCCAGCCATCTTTCTGGAGCTTTGTGCTGCATCGGAGCCCGGTGACGCCGGACCTGACGCACCTGCAACATGGGCTGGAGCTACCGCGCTATGATGCGCAGCAACCCCTGCTGCATTCGGTGCAGGCGGCCATGGACTGGATCGCTGCCACCTTGACCTATCAGGTGGGCGTGACCGACGTGCATTCGCCGCTGGAGGCTGTGTTGGCGGCACGAGCGGGCGTCTGCCAGGACTTTGCCCATCTGCTGATCGCCTTGGTGCGCGCCTGGGGATTCCCCGCGCGTTACGTGATGGGGTACCTCGATCCCGGCTATATCCAGTCTCCCGACATCAAGTCGACCACGCATGCCTGGGCCGAGGTGTTGATTCCCGGCGCTGGCTGGCGTGGGTTTGACGCGACGCTGCAATTGGTCACCGACGAAACTTACGTCGCCGTCGCCGTCGGGCGCGACGATCAGGACGCTGCGCCGCAGCGCGGCAGCTTCAAAGGCGAAGAGGGGGGCGAGCCCCCCCAGGTGAATCTACAGATCATGCGACAGCAGTGAGCCAGCAGGACATCCACAGTCTGTCCTCCTTCCCCCTTGTGGGAGAAGATTGGGATGGGGGGATAGCCCCCATTTCCGCCAGGATAAGGTGTAAGACATTGAAAGAAGTGGCATACTGCATGGTGCGATAGTCTCCTCAGACAACAAGGAGTCAACCATGCAGCTGCCACTCCCAGATCCAGATACCCTGGTTGAAGACCTCTTGCAAGA
>JBKPCR010000163.1:0-13798 GCA_046727435.1 bacterium
GCGCCTGTCATGGTCTCGCCCTTCGTCGGATCGGCGTTCGTGACTTTCCAGAGCTCTCTCCCCGTGTTGGCGTCGAGGGCGATGACTTGCCCATCCAGGGTGTGCATAATGATCTTGCCCTCGACGTAATTCAGGCCGCGATGCACCACATCGCAGCAGGCGACGGGAACCGCCCGTGTATCCTGTTTGGGAGTGTAGCTCCACTTGATGGCGTAGGGTTGTTTGGTGAGATCGAGGGCATAGACGTGGTTGGGGAAGGCGGAATGGACGTACATAGTGGTGCCGATGACGAGCGGCGCTCCTTCGTGGCCCCGTAGTGCCCCGGTGGAAAACGTCCAGGCAACCTTCAAATTCTTGACGTTGACGGCGTTGATCTGGTTGAGCTCACTGTAGCCGGTTGCAGCGTAGTTCTTGCGTTGCATCACCCACTGGCCAGGATCTGTCTGGAGCTTGAGGAGTTCATCGTTGCTGTATGCCATCAGGGGCATCAGCAGGAGCCCAATGACGATGGAGGGGAACGTCTTGATCAGCCTGAGACCCCGTCTCGCGCTCATGGTCGCTCCTCCTTGTTAGGCGCAGTCATATTGTCGGTGCAGAGCCGCTGAGCCGCTGCTAGTTGCCCGGTCCTTATCTTCTCGGTCACACCCCCTTTCTGAAGCCCATCCCTCCTCAGAGGAATCCCTGCCAAATGTCTTCTTTGCGATGAAACGGTTATGCTTTAAATCAAGATACGATGTTTCGTCAATCAAAATTTACAACGCCCTGATGAACGCCCTGTTGCGCCGACGACGCACATCACGCACAAACAATAGTTGCGGCGTCATCGATCGTCATCCCAGCACGCAGGGGCTGCCCTAGCCACCTCGATAAAGTCATCTTGACCTCATGGCAAATCTTGGCGATAATCTGCTCATACATAGAGCTCGTGAACAGAAAGACATCCTCTTGCGCGCCTGACATGGCAGCGTCGCTTGCCGCGCGTCATCTTCCTGCAGGGGATGTGGCACCCATGAGACCCCAGATTGTCCTTGCCCTCCTGATGATCTGGCTCGGCATTTCTGCCGGCCGCGTTCTGGCTTATGAGGTCAGCGAGGTTCAGAACGGTGGCACGATTGCCGGACGTGTCGTGTTCGCCGGTCCCATTCCACATCTATCACCCCTAGTGATTACGAAGGATCAAGACGTGTGTGGAACGGCAGCATCTCCACAGATGCTGCTGCTCTCGACGGACAACCGAGGCGTCAAGGATTCCATCATCGCTGTGGAGGGCATTACCAAAGGTAAGGTCCCCGCCGCCTACAAACCCACCCTCGACAACCACAAGTGCGCGCTGGTCCCCCGTGTGCAGGCTGTCATGGTCGGAACGGAGATAGTGATCCAGAGCTCTGACCCCTTCCTGCACACTACGCGAGGGCGCTTCCCCGACTTCAAACAAGCCTTCAACTTAGTCTTTCCCAAAAACACCCCTGCCAAAGAGCAGAGGCTTCGCTTCCCCGGCGTGATTGCCGTGACGTGTGACACGCATGCCCACATGCGCGCCTACATCCTGTCATTTGAACATCCCTATTTCACCGTTACCGATGGAGATGGTCGCTTCCAAATCGATCAGGTGCCGGCGGGGTCATACATGCTCCAGGCCTGGCACGAGGGCTGGCGGATACTGGAATACGATCAGGATGGGCGACCGCACTACGAGAAACCCTATCTCATGACTGTCGAGGTGAGGGTTATGGCGGGAGAGACTAGCGAGGTCGAATTTCAGCTCGAGGCGCGCGAATAGAGGGCGAGGAATGGTATGAGACGCATCAGCCGGCGAACCTTTCTAAGGATGGCAGCATCGCTGGGGGTTGCCGGAGGTCCTTCGGCTGCGGCGCTATACGCGGAGGCGGAAACGCATGCCCAAGCTCAAGCGCCACGGGTGGTGCGCATTGCCCATCTGTCGCATCGGCAAGGCCACGATGCAGGGATGGCAAGCTATGCGATCATGGGTGCGCAACTAGGCGCGGAAGAAGCGGATATCACGGCCGGGATGTTCGGCACCAAAGTCGAGCTGATCATCGAGGATGGGGTGACCCCCGCCAATATGCCGGCGCTGGTCCGAAAGCTGAGCGCCCCTGAGCATCTGACCGCCATCATCGCTGCCCTGGATGATCCCACCACCGTCAGCCTGAGTGCTTTCACCCAGCAGGAGCGCCTGGTCTGTCTGAACACCACCGCCCGTGGGGGTGACCTGCGCGGGGAGAAATGCCATCGCTCGACGTTCCACGTCGAGCCCGACCTCGCGATGTACACCTATGCCATGGGCCAATGGTTGCTGCAGAATAACCGTAAACGTTGGTATTCCATCGTGTCCGAGGCTGGCTTTGGACCGGAAGTCTACCACAGGAGCCGTCGACTTCTTCAGCAGCAGGGGGGTGCCGACCTCGGGCGCTCGGTCATCACCTCGGGGCAATCAGATTACCAAGACGTGCTCGCGCATCTCGGGGGTGTGGAGGCGGAAGCTGTCGTCGTGGCGCTTACCGGAGACGAGCTGCGACATTTCCTGGAGCAGTACAGCATTTCAGGTCTTAAAACACTCCTGGCTGGAATCCCGCTCGATATGAGGGCTCTCTGGCAGGCGAGCCTTGAATCCCTGCAGGGCGTCTGGGTCACCTCCTGGTATCACGGGCTGGAGCGCTTCAGCGCCCGTGAGCTGAACCGACGCTTCTACCGACGCTTCGAGAAGCCGGCCGAGGGTTTCGCCTGGACCAATTGGGCGGCGGTCAAGCTAGTGATGGAGGGCGTGCTCAGAAGTGCCAGCACGGAAGCCTCAACGCTGGTGAGCTATCTCGAAAGTGCACCGCCGTTCGATGGCCACAAGGGGAGATCGCTAACGTTTCGGGATTGGAATCATCAGTTGCGCCAGCCCCTCTATGTGCTCAAAGTCCGTGAAGACAAGCCCGAGAACCCCTGGGACCGCCTCCAACTGATCGGGGAATTGCCACCTCCCGCAGCTCCGAGCCAGTTGGTCGTGGAGGTGCTCGATACCCTTGGTGAGCCGCCAACTGAGAGCCTGTGTCGCCTGGAAGCACGATAATCGCATGTCTATCCGGGAGGCCAAGGAAAGAAAACATGGCGATGAACACTCAGGTTTTTGCCAGGAAACGTCTACGCGTCGTGCCACTTCTGCGCAGCTATGTGGTTCCTTCAATCATCATGACGCTGGCATTCGCGAACATCTGGGTGGCGAGCGCTGCCTCGCAAGGGAAGGCCTACATCACCAATGAAAAATCCAATGACATTTCGGTGATCGATATCGCCACGGATAAAGTTGCCGCCACTGTGCCTGTGGGCGAACGACCACGTGGGATTCGCCTCAGCCCCGACGGCAAGCGCGTATACGTCGCCCTGGGGGATGAAGACCGCATCGCCGTTGTGGACACCACGAGCTTGCAGGTCATCGAAAAAATCTCCTCCGGGTCGGACCCCGAGACGTTTGATATCAGCCCCGATGGCAAACGTCTCTTTGTCTCGAATGAAGACGCCAATACCGCCTCGGTAATCGATCTACAAACCCAGCAAATCGTCGCCTCGGTGCCGGTTGGCATCGAACCTGAAGGGGTGACGGTTAGCCCTGATGGCAGACTAATCTATGTAACAGGGGAGACCTCCCATACCATTTCGGTCATCGATGCGGATGGCCTCAAAGTGCTGGCGACCATCCTGGTTGGCAGCCGACCGCGGGAATCGGCGTTCAGCCCGGATAGCCAGAAGGCCTTTGTGACGGCGGAGATCGGCGGCACGGTCAGCGTCATCGATGTCCCTGGGCACAAAGTGATCGCGACTCTGACCATCGAGAGCGGGGATTCTAAACCCAAAGGGGTAGTGACCACCCCAGATGGCAAGAAAGTCTTGGTGGCGAATGGGGCCAGTCATAACGTCGCCGTGATCGATGTACAGTCCCACGAAGTCATCACCACTATCCCGGTGGGGCGGCGACCTTGGGGGATTGCTCTCACTCACGACGGCAAAAAAGCCTATGTGGCCAACGGCGTCTCCAACGATGTCTCGGTGATCGATACCGCGACCCAGAAAGTCATCGCCAGCATTCCGGTGGGGAAGATGCCTTGGGGCATCGCCATTTCGCGCTAGAGGAAGGAGTCACGCGTGAATCCTTTGTGGGCTAACCATATACCAAGAGAAGCCTATAGCCCGTCACGTGGTTTGGCGTTGGCCATTATCAGGGTGGTCGTCGGCGGCTGGTTTCTGAAGGCGGCGTTCCTTAAGTTGACTCTCGAACCTCTCTGGTGGGTGCCATATCCGACGGTCACCCAGCGCTTTATCAACTTTCTCCCCAAACGTCTGGCCGAATTTGCCTCAGAGAATCCGATCCTGAGGTACCAACAGTTCCTGAACGAGACCGCCATCCCACACGTCACCCTGTTTGCGTTCCTGGAGGCCTTCGGTGAGGTAGGAGTGGGCCTCGGTCTGACCCTGGGGGTACTCACCAGCTTTAGCGCGCTGGTCGGCCTCCTCATGTCGATCAACTTCTTCCTGGCCATGCAGTGGATGGGTTTCTGCCAGCAGGGATTTCATCTCGTGCTGGCGGGGTGTATGCTTGCTTTCCTGATTGGCCGGGCCGGTCGGAGCTGGGGCTTCGATGCCTTGATCCTGAAACGGTGGAACAGCCGTTGGCTGCAGCACCTGTTGTAAGCTATGGGCTGTCGCTGAGCATCGACCGTGGCAATTCCTGGTGGCGCCTATCTGTGCCCCTGGACTCGACATCCCAGGCTCGTTTACCGATACCAAGGTCTTGCCATCCTATGCTGTCTCATGCATCGCCGTCACGACCGTCCGAAGATCCGCGATGAGTGCACGCCAGGTCTGTTCATAGGCTTGCTGATCGACGCCTCGCAAGCGTAGAACGTACGCCGGATGGAAGACGGCGGTACGGCGGGTCCCGTCGGGAGCTTCACGCATCTGGCCGTGCTCCTCGCTAAGCTTGAATTTCTTGTCGATCAAGGCTTTTGCCGAAGGGACCCCGATGCAGACAATGATTTCTGGTTGTATGATGTGGAGCTCGCCATCCAGCCAGGGGCGACAGGCTTTGAGCTCAGCCGCCGACGGAGCACGGTCGACCACACGGCCTTTTTCCGATTTCACCGCCCGACACTTAATAACATTGGTTAGCCACAGCTTCTCCCGTTCGAGACCGACCTCCGCCAATGCCTGATCGAGCAACCGTCCAGATGGCCCTGCAAATGGTCGACCCGTCTGCTCCTCGACGATCCCCGGCCCTTGACCGACGAGCATCACCTTGGCATTGACATCGCCCTCACCGAAGACCACTCGAAAGCGCGTGTCTCGGTTCGGGCATCCTGGACAGGTAAGAGCCCGTGTGCGTAACGCATCCATCTGGTGCTGTTTATCGATGTCCGTAGTGTCCAAGAGCCTCCCCCCTTCCACGTGGAGCCTGACGTCGTTTTCCTCCCCTCCATGGCAGGATAGCACTGAGGGATGGGGGGTGCCAGCCTCCCAGAACATGGAGCCGTTGGTTGCCCGCCGTGCGTAGGTATGATACATTCTCAATATCATGAAAAACTATACTGATATGCCCTTGCTGTGTCCGACCGAGCTTTCCTTGCTCGAAGCCTTCCGCGGACGCTATCCTTTCATCCTCGATTCCTTTCAAGAAGAAGCCATTCACCATATCGCGGCCGGAAGTTCGGTGATTGTCTCGGCCCCGACCGGGGCTGGCAAAACCCTGATCGCTGAGTATGCAATCTTCAGAGCCCTCGCGCAGGGACAGCGCCTTGCCTATACCACTCCCATCAAGGCCCTCAGCAACCAAAAATATGCCGATTTTTGCCGACGCTTCGGCTCCGATAACGTCGGTATCCTAACTGGCGATGTCCAGGTGAACTCGCAAGCCCCTATCCTGGTCATGACCACCGAAATCCTGCGCAATATGTTTTACCTGCAGCCTCCAGAAAACCTGGGATACGTCGTCCTAGACGAATGCCATTACATGGGGGATGAAGGCCGGGGCACGGTCTGGGAGGAGATCATTATCAACTGTCCCAAAGATGTCCCGCTGGTGGCGCTGTCCGCCACAGTCTCCAATATCGACGAAATCGCCGCCTGGATCACCGATATCCATCGTCCGATCGTCGCCATTCAACATCCGGTCCGTCCAGTCCCCCTGGAGTACTTCCTGGTCGATCCGCAGGGCAACATCATGCGGGCGCGGGATATGGTCAAAAAGGGCCATGCCTTGCTGAAGGATGATGGCCGGGGGCATCATCATCGTCGCCGACACGGGCCTGACGTCGGCCGGTTGCTGCTCCAACTCCAGGAGCGACGCTGGCTACCGGCGATCTATTTCATCTTCAGCCGTGCTGGGTGTGAGGCTGTGCTGCGCCGTTGTTTGAGGGACGGCATACGCTTCATCCATCGGCCTGGGGCGGACGAGGTTGAGACGGCGATCGAAAAGACACTCGCCGATTATCCAAGCATTGCCCCCGAAAGCGAGCTGAATCGGTTGATCTTCGACGGCTTGCGGCAGGGTATCGGCATCCACCACGCCGGCATGCTGGCGCCACTGAAGCGTTTAACTGAGGTCCTTTTCGAGCGCGGGCTGGTGCAGGTGGTCTTTGCCACGGAGACGATGAGTCTGGGCATCCACATGCCCGCCAAGAGCGTCGTCATCGAGAACCTGCGAAAGCGCTCCGACCATGGCTTTAGAACGCTGCGTGTGGGGGAGTTGACGCAGATGGCAGGACGCGCCGGGAGGCGGGGGATCGACTCAAAAGGTACGTGCCTTGTCGTGGTTGAGGGGCGTGAGGCCCTGAACGAGGCTTTGCGGCTCATCAAGGGGGAGCCCGAGCCGATCGAGAGCCGCTTCCGAATTGGCTATAGCTCAGCCGCCATGCTCATCCAGAGCTTGCACGATCCTCAGGCCATCCGCAAGACAATTGAGCGCAGCTTCGGTCAATTTCAGAATCGCCAGCGCATTAGGCTACTGGAGACCGAACGTGAACAGTTCTTGCGCCAGCGGGCAGCACGGGGGAAGCACTCTAATCAGGCCTGGCCTGCACTGGAGCAGCGGACGAGGCAGCTGGCGCTTCTGCAAGACAGCTATTGGGATGAATTCCTGCGGATCACCGCGATCTTACAGCACTTCGGTTGCCTCAAAGCGGGCGAGCTGTCGTCGGAAGGGCGGCTTGTGGCTACTTTGCGCCATGATAACGAGCTGCTCGTGGCCCGTGTTCTGTTCTCGGGTGTCTTGGATGGACTCACGCCGGCCGAGCTGGCGGCATTGCTCTCCTGTCTGAGCGAAGAATCTCGGGAAGGTGAAGTCCGTTACTCGTGGAGTCTGCTCAAGCAGCACCGTGATCTTCAGAAACGGTTGCAGAGCATGGGACGACTGGCGCATGAGCTTCATGAGGTACAACGGGCCCATCAGGTTACCCTGCCGGTGTCGGTCCAGGTAGGCTACCTGGCGGCGTCGTATCGTTGGGCTTCCGGCGAAGGGGACTGGGCTGGGTTGGTGCGCGAGGCATATGGCGGGCATGAAGGGGATCTGATCAGAGCTTTCCGACGCTTGATCGATCTCTGCCGCCAGCTCGCCGAAAGCCCGGAGGTTGAGGCCTCTCTGCGGGAGCAGCTCTGGACCACTGTCTCCGCGCTCGATCGCGGCATCGTCTTCGAGAGCGCGCTGATTTGAGCTGCCCTAACAGGACAGCCCCATGCTTTCTCCCCTGCCCTGCACACCTCGTCACACAGGAGTTCCAAGAGAGCTTGCCCCGCGCCGTTCAGCTTCGCTGTGACATGAGCCTGAGCGGCGCTCATTGCGACGCGAGCACGTTGCAAAAGCGCTCGATTTCCTCCGCAGTGTTGTAATAATGCACCGACGCACGCACGAGGTCAGGCAGACCGCGGGCTTCCATGTCGAGACGCGTGGAGGACACCCTTGATACAGAGACATTGATGCGCGCTTTGGCGAGCCCACGTTGGATCTCGTCGGCGTTGTTCCCGTCGGCAGTGAAGGAGACGATGCCGCAGCGTTCGACCCCTTCGTCCCGGACTGTCACGCCGGCAATCGTGCTCAGCTGCCGGCGTAGATCAAAGTACATCAGTCTCAACACCAGGGGCAGAGCAGCCCAAACAGCCTACCCCTTCGCAGACTAAAAAGCATAGGTCTGACTTCTGTGAAACCTGTGCTAGAGATGCTCATGGGAATATCGCACGTAGCGAAACCGCAAAACAGGAGTTCAAGAATCAAAACCCTCTACCATCTATATGTCCGACAGCAAAAGATTGCGTAATCGATCATATTAAATCATTGGCCTACGGCGGAGCTGACAGCCCCTCTAACATGCAATGGCAGACCAAACAAGAAGGGGCAGCCAAAGATAAAACTGAACGGAAGAATTGCCGCTAGGATAATGCTAGGATACTGCAGAAGATAGGAATACCACGAAGCATTAAGTTAGATAATATTGATCGATTACAATAATCCATGAGCTAATTTATTACTGGCTCAGGGTTTTTATTGTTCCTTGTTGACTCCCCACTGACCGTTTGCTATCTTTTCCCTACAGCCCTTTCGGGCGTTTAGGATGTATTTCGATCACAGCTAAAGGGGGGGTAAGCAGTGACAGATCGCTTCGCAGAAGGCTCAAGTAGAACTTATAATAAGGTAACGGATCGCATTCACAACGAATTTTTGGGCACTAAACCACGACGTAGTAGGCCATTGGCTAAATTTAATGCAGCTATTCGGGAACTTAAAAAACAGAATCGTCGTGTTGCGCTGACGTTTTTGAAGGCTATAGCGAAGCCAGGTACAACCGCAGAGTTTACCGACGACATCTTTATTTTTCTACAGAAAAATGGAATTAAAATCACCATTATGAAGAAACGTTCACAGCGATAGCCGAAGAAACTATACTCGTGATAGATGAAGGGGCTAAAGAGCTGCATGGAAGATTCTTATGTCAGAATTGAATCGATATTTGAGCGAGAAGTTAAACAAAAGGGTTTTGTGACAATGCCTAACACTATATCATTTAGTGTAAACACTCATAAGTTTAGTGAGTGCGTTCAAATATTGAATGATTGTGGAAGGAATCTACGAGGAAAAGATGGAGTGCCTAAGCGCGCTACACTTTCAATTCCTATATCAATAAAAGCTATATTTGTATTAGGAATAAGGTACCAAAAGAGAGATGATACTCTTACAGAAGATCATTTTACATTTGAACCAGATAAGCCGCCTGAGCCACATTACAAAGGAAAAATGGAAAAGCTCCTGACAGAATACAAAGATACCCACAAGAGACAAAGTGATTATTAGACTAGGTATCCTTCCCCCGCAGAATGCAAGCAATGTCATCAGGTGTTCTGCTCATCGTCGTTTTCTCGAATTTGTTGGTTCGGTAGGTGGTTATTTTTCGACGACCGCGGCAGCTGTAACATTGCCAGACGATGTTCCTGTAGAGAATTCATAAAATTCACTAATAACGGGAATGGTGATCACCGGACACCCGACACCACCGTCGCATGCAACGCGTATCTGCTCCATCCAATTAATGTTATCCGTTGGATCTTGTGTAATGACCCCTGCGACTACAGGTATACGCAGAGCATATCCGGTAATCGACCCGCCATAAGACATTCCAACTGAGACCGTCATCTTCGTCCATCCCGTACCAATGTTGACCGGAAGGGTCGTAAAAGAAACAGGGCGATTGTAGGCGAAAATCACCGTGAGTTCCGTATCGGCTGAAATGAAGATAACGGCAGGAAGCCCAGAGGCCAGGTAGCGAACGTCTACTTCGACTCCGGCAGCCAGTTGCAGGGCATCATACCCACGTAGCCCATGCTTCTCTGCGAGGAGCATCGCTCGATTAGCCAGCGATGGGGTCACCTCGATGACCTGATAGGCGGTGGCAAGGTCACGGCGGAACGCTGTCTGGTCGTGGCGGCATCGGTTGGCGCGAGGGTCCCACCCCGTTCACGCCGAGTGATGGCGGCAATCATCTCGATAGCAGTCACGCGGACAACATAAATCGAGCAACCCGTGCTCGGGTCCAGAAGAGCGCGTAACCACAGGGAGCCTACCTCTGCGATATAGCGCTTGGCGAGCGCGCTGGTCTCCACGAAGTAGACAGCCACTAACGCCGCTCCTCACGTATCGTCTCCGAGAGCGGTTTGCCCTGGATGTGTACCAGCGGGTACGCTCCCTGCCGGTCAGCATGCCGCGGTTTGATCTCCGTCAGCAGGCCAACCTTGAGCATCTCCTGGAGCACCCACTCCTCTTCAGGTGAGTAACCTGTTGGGGCAAGACGCGCCAGCACCGCCTGCTGTACCTGCAAGAGTTCTTCATGTTCCAGGGTGTTGATCTCATTCAGGATGCGCTCCAGTGTCATCTGAGTCATACGAGGCAATCCTTTCTCAAAGTCGTCCAAGGTCTTGTCGTGGCATATCAATGGCCCACAATGCCGTATAGCCAGTATTGTATCACACCAGCTTGTCCGGCCGTTGATCGCCTGATAACGCAGTGCAGTAAAATCGGAAAATCCGGGGTTAGACTCGAATTAACATAGCATCACTGATAGGCGGTGGCGAGGTCGCGACGGAATGCCCGGCTGGGGGTGGCGGCATAGGTTGGCATGAGTGTCCCACTTCGCTCACGCCGCGGGGAATGATGTGCTCGATTTCAAAGACAACTGCTACGAGTGCCTCGGCTGTCCGACAATAGGCGCACCGATCCACGAACCGCGCACGGATGCGACGTCGCAGGCCGGCTGGAACATAGATACTCATGACGAGTACAGCGTACCTGCATGATGGGCAAGTGTGTATCGAGCACGGGTCTTCAGGATAGTCAACTGGTCGACATGGTATAGCAGACGATCAAGTTCGACCTGATCTGCCTCGGGAAGCTGCCCATCGGCATTCCGGGCCAGTAAGTCATTTAACCGGACTTGCTCCGAGGGTGCTAGGGCGCTGTGGGCCAATGCCTGGAGTTCGGCCTCACTCACGCCGACCAGGATCTCAGAGTCTGGTGGGGAGAGACGGGTCAACTGCTGATATTCATCCAGGTCTAGCAGCACTCCAATCCGCTCGCCCTGTTCGTCGGTGATATACCGTCGTGTACTGGACATGACGTGCCTCAGTCTCCTAGAGAAATGCTCTGCGAGATTATAGCATACGCAGTATCGAGGACTCTAGACGCTACTGCGAGGGAAAGGTGGCAGCCACCTTTCCCCGTCGTAGCCGCTGGTCGTTTGCGTCGAAAAAAATAGGGGTCAGACTGGGATTTTCGAGAGGAACTTGGTCTAGCCTGGAGGATCAGGAATACCAAGCTTGCGACAGATTTTCCGAGCCAGGAGATTTTTAATTTCCGTATGCCGAGGGACGGCTTCTTTCCTCCCCGTCACAGGATTGATCCAGATCGTATGCTCACGGCCTTCAGGCTCGGTGCAACAGCCATGACGGCGCAGGTGGCGTTGCAGGGTATACCGTTTCACCCTCTGACCTCGATGACTTTTTCCCATGCCCCAGAAGAGGCTTCTTTGCGTTCCTCCTCACGGGTGACCGCTAGCAGCAGGCGAATGCCTTCGATGAGATTCTGCTCGCATGCTTCCAAGGTGTCGCCTTGGCCATTAGCACCAGGGACTTCTAAACAATAAGCCCAGTAACCTCCTTCCTCAGCCTGAACGAAAACGGCGGTAAATTCGTTGCGCACGGTTGTCCTCCTTACATCCTTTACAGAAGCCCTCTCGGTCCTCATGAGTGCCATGGCTATGGCAACACAGGACGCGACGGCGCGTACCAACCTGCTTAGCTCGCATTCACAACATACAGCCCAAACCGTCACGTGTCGAGGCAGAGAGAAATCGGGGTCAGACTGGCTTTTCTCGCAGAACCTGATATAGTCCGAACGTTATCTGACTAATGTATCGCTGCGGTCCTCCGTTCTGAGGTCTTCTATGCCTAGACCCCTTCGCTATCCCCTGGTCGACGTGCCTCAACACGTCATCCAACGCGGGCACAATCGCCAACCAGTCTTCTTTCATCCAGATGATGATCAGATGTACGTGCAGTGTCTGCAAGACGCCGCAGCGACCTATCACAGTGTCATCCATGCCTATGTGCTCATGACGAACCATGTACACGTGCTCATGACCCTACACCAGCCGAACAGTCTCGCCAAGGTCATGCAGTCCCTGGGCCGTCGGTATGTACAATATATTAACACTATGTACCAACGCACGGGAACCTTATGGGAAGGGCGCTACCGGGCCAGCCTGGTGGAGGCCGACGCGTATCTCTTGGCGTGCTACCGCTATATTGAGCTCAACCCGGTTCGAGCGGGCATGGTCCTAGAACCAGCGGCGTATCCCTGGTCGAGCTACCGCTGGCATGCGTTAGGCCACCCTGATCTAGTGGTCACGGATCATGCGCTCTATCTGGCGTTGGCGCGCACGCCTCAGGAGCAGCAACAAGTGTACCAGGCGTTGTTCCAGGAACGTCTACACACGGGCCTGCTGCAGGAGATCCGCACCACACTCCAGCAGGGCCGCATTTTAGGGACTGAACGCTTCAAAGACGCGATTCAGACCATCCTGGCGCGGCGCGTTCGGCCAGGAAAAGCCGGCAGACCCCGCCAAGCGCCGAGTGCTCAGAGGATTTCCAACTCCACGAAGTCTTTGTGAACATGCGTCTGACCCGCATGGCCCGGGCGAAGGAAGGAACAAGACGATGGAGATAGCAATAAGTCCGCCGGAGCAACGCATTCTCCTTGACAACATCACGTGGGAGACGTACGAGAGCCTGCTCCAAGCCCACTGTGATCGTAGCGTACCGCGCTTTACCTACGACCGGGGGCAACTGGAAATTATGAGCCCGTCCATCGAACACGAGGAGCTGAAAGACACGGTAACACTCTTGGTCAATACACTGGCGGAAGAGATGGGCATCAATACCCGAAGTTTTGGGTCAGCCACCTTCCGGCGCGCAGACCTGCAGCGTGGCTTTGAGCCGGACGGATGTTTTTACGTGCAGTCGGTGACGCGTATTCAAGGGAGAACTGAGCTTGATCTCACAGTTGATCCACCCCCAGACCTAGTCATTGAGATTGATCTGACGAGTCCATCCCTGCCCAAGTTCCCCATCTTCGCGCAACTTGGTGTGCCAGAGGTGTGGCGTGCTGATGGCAGTCAGATGCATATTTTCTGCCTTGAAGGCGGACAGTATGTCACACACGCAGAAAGCTCGATCCTCATAGGCATCACGGCTGAAGTCATCACACGCTTTGTGCGCGAGAGTTACACGCTCGATCGACTCACATGGTTACACCGTGTGCGCGCGTGGATCCAACAACGAGAGACGTAGAAGCAATCAGAAGCAATCGGGCTCGGACTCGAATTTCTACGACCGCGCCCTTGGCGTCAAGGATGCGTGTTCAGATCGAAGAAAAAGGCGTCTGCCACACGAGCCTGCGCGGCGCTCAGCGCGACGCGAGCACGTTGCAAAACCGCTCGATTTCCTCCACCGTGTTGTAATAATGCACCGACGCCCGCACGAGGTCAGGCAGACCGCGGGCTGGCCCGAGGCATCGTTGGGAATAACCTTCACCACAGCGCCCGTCTTGCGCGCCACCTGTAGGACGCGATGTAATTGCTGGCATATTCCGCCACGGCGGTGAGAATGCGGTCGCCGGGTCCGAGAGGGACCGCATAAAAGGCCATATCCCAGGCGCGCGTGGCGTTTTCGACGATGGCGATCTCATCGCGATGGCATCCCAAGA
>JBKPCR010000164.1:0-12581 GCA_046727435.1 bacterium
CCGCTGTTTATCAAACTATTGACAGGGAATCTTCGAAATATCAGCACCTGTACTCGATGGTTCATATCTTTGATCGTTACGATTCACTAATTTGGATTGACGCAGCCCATGTCACGCCAATCGGGAACCAATTGATCGCCGAGAGAATGCTAGACGTAATCCAGACGCGATCCTCCGATGAAAAGTAATCCACCATTCTTTATGGATTTCAGGTTCTCTCCTGGCTCTTCTACGACTTGTACTAGGTGTTTCAACATCCTCATGATGTATTGCCGGAGCTGAGGGGTTACGATGATTCAGACCGTGGGCTTAACATGTGTCGTTCTGCTTCTCATGGTGGTGGGGTGTCGTCTGCCGTCAATCAAGGGACGGCAGCTACTTCTTCTCGCTGCCAGTTATCTGTTTTATGTTAATTGGGGAATAGGCTTTTTGTCCATCTTAATCATCAGTTCGCTGATGAATTATGCCTGCGGCTGGGCACTGCGCCGCAAAGTGACTGCACCGCGCTTGTGGATCGGTATCGCACTAAACCTTCTGCCGCTAGCTTTTTTTAAGTACTTGCCCGGGTTCCTAGAGTTGGGGCCAGCAGGCTCATGGCAATATGATCTTGGGCGCCAGATCATCATGCCGTTAGGAATGTCCTTTTGGACCTTTCAAGGACTTTCTTATCTATTTGACGTTTACTTCGAAGAGGAGCTAGACCCTTCTTTACTTGAGTTTTGTCTTTATATGGCTTTCTGGCCAACGGTCGCCTCCGGTCCTATTTGCCGCCTGCCCAGCATGTTGCCGCAATTCCGTCAGCTTTCGTCCTTTAGCTGGGACGATCTATCTGCGGGTAGTCTGCGTTTTATCCAGGGCGTCATGATGAAGTTTGTGCTAGCCCAAATCCTGGGATCTGGATGGCTGCCCGGTGAAGGCATAGCCGCCGGGTTCGATCAGATGAAGAGCGGATGGGGTGGTGTAGATGTTTGGTTCTTGGGGATAGGATTTGCGTTCCTACTATTTTTTGACTTCGCCGGCTACTCACATATGGTCATTGGGATCGCCCGGATATTCGGCATACGTCTGCCGGAAAACTTTGATCGCCCCTTTCTCTCGATCACCCCCTCCATTTTCTGGACGCGCTGGCACATGTCACTTTCATTCTGGATTCGCGACTATATATTCAACCCGCTTGCCGCCGCCGGGCGGCGCTATAGTTGGTGGCCATATGTGGTTTTCATTATTTCTATGACTCTCTTTGGGTTGTGGCATGGGGCCAAATGGACTTTCATAGTTTATGGTGTGTACCATGGTTTGGTATTAGTCATGCACCGTTTGGGCCAGCGGATGAAACGACAATTCTCTGTCCGCCTGCCACGCTATTTGGGAGCTTTTCTATCGTGGGGAACTACGTTTGCGTTGATTTCGGTAGGGTTTATCTTTTTTCGCGCCAATGATTTGACTCAGGCTTGGACGATGTTGAGAGCTGTTTTTACGGCTGCCGCCTACGGGCATTTCGCTATGCCGCGTAGCTTTTATATGCTCACGTCCACCATTGCGGTCGGCTATTTTGTTGTCACAGCTGGACATTCATTGTTGCTTTCCTGGAGAGCACGCTACAGTGAGGCAATAAGCGAACGTAGAGAATTCGCAGAGGGTAAATGGCCGGTGACCGTAGCCAATTTTACATTGATTATAGGGGCCTTGTTTGATTTCTTCACTGAGAGATTGTGGTGGTGGCTTGCTCCAGCCCTTACCCTTTTAGCGTTTTGGGTCGTTTTAGTGATTCACACACGGAGAGCTGTCTTCGCTGTAACGCCGTTCATGTACACTTTGTTTTGACACTCGGTTTGGACGATTCTCCACTGGGTAAAATAGCGGCTTGTTAATAAAGAAAACCACACTGGACATGAAAGCTTAACGGTTTTGTATCACTAATTTGGGTGCGACGACTCAGGTTTCAACATAGGGCATCATCGAACTCCTTGTGTGGTGGGAACGGCGCAAATAATGGGTGATCAGAATAGGACTTCTACGATGGGAACTTCCATTCTTTCCAGATTTATTGAATGTTCAACGCAATTTCCGGATAATCCGGCAATTTTTGTTGATGACAGGTCATACACCTATGGCGAGTTAAATAGCCTTTGTTCTGCCATATGCGCACTTTTAAAAGCCCATGACATAAAAAAGGGAGACCGAGTAGGGATTTTTACGGAAAACAATATTTATACCTACGCCTCTCTTCTCGGAATTTTGTCCTGCGGAGCCTGTTATGTTCCGTTGAATTATGACAATCCCGTTGAACGAAACATGGGAATTATCGCCGAGGCTAGCATTAAAGTACTTTTATACACTGAAAAAGAAGACAAGGCCCGTGAACTTTCCGTTTCTCCGGGCACGGAATGCCGGCCGCTAAACAACCGGCTTTACCCCAACCCGAGCAAATTGGATCTAGTAGACCAAATGCACGGTGATCTTTGTTATTTGCTTTTCACTTCCGGTACCACAGGCAAGCCCAAGGGAGTGCCGATTTATCACCGTAATCTTTCCGCATTTCTTGACATGATGCTGGAAAGCGGGAGGTATGATTTCAACAGGAATGACCGTTTCCTTCAAATGTTTGAGCTGACTTTTGATCTCTCGGTTTTTTCATTCCTTGTCCCCCTGTCGGTGGGCGCGAGTTTTTATCCGATTCCCCGGAAGGGGATGACTTACTTGGAAGTGGCCGATACCCTTGAAACCAGGGAGATCACCGCTGCCCTGATGGTACCTTCGGTCATTAACTACCTTAAGCCCTATTTCGGAGAGATTAACCTTCCCAAAATGAGATACAGCCTATTTTGCGGTGAAGCGCTCTACCATGAAACCCTTTCTAGTTGGGCACAATGCGTTCCTTACGCAAAAATCGAAAATCTATACGGCCCCACTGAGGCCACAATTTTCTGCCTGCGCTACGAATGGCAACGCGGAGAGTCGCCACATCCGCAAGGTAAAGGAATTGTTCCTATCGGCAGACCCATGGAAGGAATGGATGCTTTCATAATAAACGAAAACGGCTTGGATGAAGAGGGAGAACTCTGCCTCAACGGCGAACAGGTTACCTTTGGCTATTGGAACAATCCATCAAAAACCGCAGAAGTATTTGGAACGACGAAAAACGGCAAGAAATTCTACCGGACCGGCGACTTATGTAAAATCGATCAAACTGGTAATTTTCTGTATCTGGGGCGGATAGACAACCAGGTAAAAATTGACGGCCACCGGGTAGAACTTGAAGAAATCGAATTCCATGCTCGCGTATTCTGTGGGGACAAACAGGTGATTGCTGCAGTGAACACTAGCGAAGCGGGCTTTCATTCCATTCTTCTTTTTATCGAAAGTGAAAAGGACCTGAACAAGGGCTTGGAGGAACATTTGAAAAAGCATCTTCCGGACTACATGATCCCTAAAGAAATAATCACCGCAAGTCTCTTTCCCCTCAACAGCAATGGTAAAATCGACCGCAAGGCCCTGACAAATAAATTCCTACAAAATTTAAAATAGTTAACCACGTTCTAATTAGAGTAGTCCCTCAATAAGAGAGGACCAAATTTAACAGTCTAGCACAGATGCCAATGATATCATCATCAAAATTCTCTAGGTGATCTGACCGCTGCCACTGAATTAGCATCGACCATACTCTAGGCGTTCTTCAAATTGAATCGGTTTATATCAGGCCACAATACCGGGGTAATGGTCTTCAAAACCAGAACACGGTCTACCGAGATCCAGTTAATGAAAAATAATGTCCCAGCCATAATAGCGAGCGCCTCACGGAATACCCATTGCCATCGTATTCGACGGATTACCATCCAATTGAGTACCTGTGGAAGAAGGCGAAACGGCGGGCAACGCATGACAAGTACTTCAAGGAGTGGGCTACATTAACGGTCTCAGTAGATAAAGCACTTGCGTATTTTGCCATGCATTCCAAAGAGATGTTATGGCTGTTTGGGCGCTACTGTGAAGAAAGCAGCTTGGAACTCAAACGGGCTGCTTAGATTTCTATAAGCAAACCTGAACGTCTATAGCTTACCGGAAAGTGGGGTTTACTTTTAAGAGCGAAAAAAGTCCCGAAAATAGAAAACTCGGAAGACTGCTCCCTACCACGCCAAGCTTATACTGCGGAATGATTAACTCGTAGTTCGCGAAGGTGAAAGGTCAATGAAAAAAGAAGAAACGACCGACAAGTTGAAGTCTGTGTTCCAGAAAGTTCTCGAGGAAAACGACATCACTATTACTCGGGAAATGACCGCCCAGGATATAGAAAAGTGGGATTCTTTGCGCCATATCCAACTGATCAGCGAGGTGGAAAGGGCCTTTGGGATCAAATTTAAACTGCGTGAAATCGTGAGTATGAAAAATGTGGGCGACCTGATCGACCTGATCCATGCGAAACAAGGGATGCCCGTTTAAAGGGGGACGCTTCATTCGGCTGGTGGGAATTCTCCGCGCGGTTGTTCAGATACCGGTGTTGGCGGTGCTTCACCGCAGGAAGCATCTCCTGCTTCGCGGCGCCGTAGCTTTTCAGCTTGTCGGTGATCATCATCCGTGGCACATACATAAGCCCTTAAGGAGTTTGCGGAAGAACTTCTTGGCCGCTTTCTTATTCCGGCGGCTTTGGACCAGAACGTCGAGCACGCGGCCATCCTGATCAACGGCCCGCCAGAGGTCATGCCAGGCCCCGTTGATCGTCAGAAACACTTCATCCAGGTGCCACGTGTCACCGGGTCTGGGGCGCCGCCGGCGGAGCTGATTGGCATAAGCTTGATCGAATTTCCGACACCATTTGCGGATGGCTTCGTACGAGACGATCAGCCCACGGACGACGAGCAGTTCTTCTACATCGCGATCGCTGAGGCAAAACCGGAAATACAGCTAGACACCGCGGTAAGCTGTGATACATTGGGTGACCTGTTATAACGACCAACCTTCTTGGAGCACACGCCACGTCAGGAGGCATGAACGATGCTTGCGAAGGCCGCCGTGCTGTATGAAGTCGGGACACCCCTCCGTCTTGAAGAGGTCGAGGTGCTGCCACCCCAACGTGGGGAAGTTCAGGTCCGCATGTATGCCGGTGGTGTCTGTCATAGCGACCTGCATGTCATGAAGGGCGACCTGCTGATGCCCCTGCCCATCATCCTGGGACATGAGGGCTCAGGCAGTGTGGAATGTGTCGGGGAAGGCGTCACTTCGGTTCAACCAGGCGACCATGTCATTCCCGTCTGGCGGGTCTCGTGTGGGAGCTGCGAGTTCTGCACCGGCGGGCGTCCAGCGCTGTGCGATGTGGGCACCCAGGTGCGCGTCACGGGCCTGATGCCCGACGGGACCACCCGCTTTCGGGTCCACACGACCCCGATACGGCACTTTGCCGGGGTCTCCACCTTTGCGCAGCTGTCGACGATGCCAGAAGCGGCCGTCCTCAAAATTCCGCCAGATTTTCCGCTGGACAAAGCCGCGCTGCTCGGATGTGGCGTGATTACCGGGGTTGGAGCGGTGATCAACGCCGCCAAAGTGAGGATGGGGAGCAGCGTTGCGGTCTTCGGCTGTGGTGGCATCGGCCTTAACGCCATGCAGGGGGCACGGATCGTGGGGGCCCTCACGATCATTGCGGTGGATGTCCTCCCGCAAAAGCTTGCCTACGCCCAGCACATGGGGGCGACCCACCTGGTGAATGCGGCCCAGGATGACCCGGTCGCGGCGATCAAAGAGCTCACCGGCGGTCGTGGGGTGGAGTATGCCTTTGAAGCCATCGGTCTGCCCAAGACCATCGAACAAGCCTATGCGGCGACTCGCAAGAGGGGTACGTGCGTGGTGATCGGCTTGACGCGGGCCGATACGCCGGTGCGGATCAATGCCAATGAGCTGGTGTATGCCGAGAAAACCCTCATGGGCTCGCTCTATGGCTCGTCACGCCCCAAGATCGACATCTTGAACCTGATCGAGATGTATCAAGCGGGCAAGCTGCAGGTCGATGAACTCTTGACGCGGACCTACCCTCTGGAGGAGATCAACACGGCCTACGCCGCGCTCGAAGCGGGGGAAGTAGCGCGCAGTCTGGTGCTGGCGTAGGAGTCATGCAGGGGCCAAAGGCAAACGACGTCCGCCGCTGCGCGACGCGGTGTGTCAGACGTCGAACCGGTGCAAGTTTCGTCAACCGCACATCACCGCGGGGTTGTCGAGGCAGCAAGCCTTGACCATGTCCACGCCATGCCGCAGGCCTCCACCCAGCTAGGCCTCGACCTGACCATTCACCGCGCATGTCGTCTCGTTCGCGGATATGTCGGCGCTGCAATCGGTACCACCGTCCGGTCGAGCGGTACCTGTGGGACCGCGGCCCCGACCCAGACAGCCAGTAGCACCGCGGCAGCACACGTGGCGTTGAAGCAGGCATGTGTCATCAGGCCCCTTTCTCGTTTGATGAATGGCCATGTCGACGTCTGTGAAGCCGCCAACAATGTTCGGCTCGTGCTGAGCGCGGGCCGGGGTGGTCACCTCGAGCAAGGGGGTAGCCAAGGTCAGCGTCACCCTCAACGGAGCCGAGGTGTTCCAGCAGAGCGAGCGCACTCCCCAGAGATCCATGGCCGTGGCCGAAACGCTGAAGCTCCGGGAGGGGATGAACGTCATTGTGCTCAGCGCCAGCGAACCCGACGGCACCCTGCGTCAGGAGCTGCGCACCGTCATCTACGAGCGGCCCAAGGTGGCCGAGGCCGCGCCCGTCGAGCCACCGCCTCTGGTGCCTCCGCCAGTGGAGCCTGGCCGCTGGGCCGTGGTGATTGGGGTGGGGAACTACGACATACCGGAGATCCCCAGGCTGCGCTACTCGGTGCCAGATGCTGAGGCCATGTACCAGATCTTAATCGGTCCTGCGGGTTTCAAGAAGGAGCATGTCCTCCTGCTCACCGACAAGACGGAGAAGCGGCCCACCCTCCAGAACATCAAGAAGGCGCTGGGGACCTTCCTGGCGCGTTCGGCGAGGAAGGACGACACAGTCTTCATTTTCTTTGCTGGATATGGGGCGCCAGAGGTGGATCCGCACGGCATCGAGTCGGATGGCCTGGCGAAATACTTGATCCCCATGGACGCGGACCCCGCCGATCTCTTCTCGACGGCGCTGGCGCTGGACGATATCCATACCATCTTCGCGCGCATCGAATCCGAGCGCGTGGTGGTCTTCCTGGACACGTGCTACAGCGGGGCGGCGGGCGGGCGCACCTTCGCCTCGAAGAAGACGCGAGCCGGGGATGTGGATGAACTTTTCCTGGAGCGGCTCACGCGTGCCAGGGGGCGAGCCATCATCACCGCCTCCCGGCCGACGGAGGTATCCATCGAGCTGGCGGAGCTGGGCCACGGGCTCTTCACCTACTATCTCATGCAGGGGCTCAAAGGGGCCGCGGACTTGAACCGCGATGGGATCGTGTCGCTGCAGGAGCTGTACGAGTATGTTGAGCAGCAGGTCACCCAGAAGTCGCGGGCCGTGGGGGGCAATCAGCACCCGGTCATGAAGGGGGAGCTGGAGGGCATCCTGCCGTTAGTCAAGGTGAAGGGCCGCCCCTGAGGCATACAGATGCGATGTCCCAGGATTTTTCACGCCCATGATGGGCAATCTGCAAGCCATGAAGAAGCAGAAACTCAGGGGATTGTTCGCCAACGTAGAGTGGCAGTCTTGTGTACCTTTCGAAGTAGGCGTACAATACCCCCGACAATAGGCGTAAAACACCCCAAACCACATGATCTCTCAGGAGGTGAGCCATGGCAGAACTGCAATTGATCTCCTCCGACTCGCACGTCAGCGAGCCACCAGATCTCTGGGTGCAGCGCATCGACACCAAGTACCGGGACCGGGCGCCCCACGTGGTACTCAACCCCGAAGGCCAAGAGGGCGCCTATTTGGTCTATGAGGGATATCCGCCTCACAACCTTGCCGTCGGGTTGGGGGCGGGCAGGACCCCTGAGGAGTTGGCCGCTTTTCTCAAAACCGGCACATACGCGGACGCCCGACCGGGCGGCTGGGACCCGGCCCAACGGTTGCCGGATATGGAGTTGGATGGGGTGGAGGCGGAGGTGCTGTACACCACTCTGGGGTTCCGGTTGTTCTGGCTCAAAGATGCCGGGTTGCAGCAAGCCTGCTTCCGCGTATACAACGACTGGCTCGCGGAGTATTGCAACTATGCTCCCAAGCGCCTGAAGGGCCTCGCCCTCATCTCCTTGTACGACCCCAAGGAGGGCGCCCAGGAGTTAGCGCGGTGCGCCAAGCAGGGCCTCAAAGGCGCTATGATCTGGTGCTCCCCTCCGGCAGACCAGCCCTATAGCTCTCCGCTCTACGATCCGTTCTGGGCTGCGGCACAGGACCTGGAGATGCCCGTCAGCCTGCACGCCATCACCGGCATGGAGCGCATTCCGTGGGAATACGGGGCTGAACAACGGGCCATGCGCCCGACCGTGACCCCCCACGAAATCGAAAAATCCTTCAGCACTCTCATCCTCTCTGGGGTGCTGGAGCGGTTCCCACGCCTGAAGATCGTCTCAGCCGAGAATAACTGCGGCTGGCTGCCCTACTATTTGCAGCGGGTGGACAGGGCCTTCACACGCTTCGGCCCTTCTGGTACTGTTACCCCATGGCCGACGAAGCTCACCCTGAAGCCGAGCGAATACTTCCAACGCCAGATGTACTGCACCTTCATCGATGATGCGTTCGGAGTTGCCAGCAGGCATTGGATTGGGGTAGACAACATTATGTGGTCTTCCGACTATCCCCACACCGCCTCCACCTGGCCGCGTTCTGGCGCTGTTATCGAACGCGACTTCAAGGACGTCGACGAGGAGGAGAAGTGGAAGATCGTCAGAGGCAACGTCGCCAAACTGTACGGATTTGACCTGGGCTAAGCGTAAGTGTGTCGCACAACGGTGGCGTCACAGCAGGCATCAGCTGCGGGGCATGGATCGCCAGCGTGGCGCCACATCTGTTTGAGGCGCACGAGCCTGAGCACCGGCAATGCCGGTCTGTACCGGAGGTTTGACTCCTATGTCGCCTGATGCGTTCATTCGCGAATTATGGAGCTACGCTGAAGAAGTACCAATGGTGCAACATCCTTGGTTCGAGGGCATCTTGCAGCACCGTTGGACGCGAGAGCAGATCATCCTGGGCGAAGTCCAGCACTACCTACGGGTGCGTACCAACCCCATCCACTGGGGCTATATCATGGTCAATGCCGTGGACGAGAAGCGGTACGAGCTGATGGACGTCGTGATGGAAAACTTTATGGAGGAGCTCTCGACCCCGAGAAGTCATGTGGACGTCATGCTCCAATTCCTTGAGGAAGGGGGGATCTCTCGTGAGGAGGCCGACCGCACCGACCCGGCTCCAGGGACCATGGCCGCCATCGAGATGATCACCGGGTGCTGTCAGCGGCGGTCGGCGCTGGAAGGCTTGGCGATGTTGAGCTTTGTGGAATCGCAGCACGGCGGGGCAGAAGGCGTCGCCGCCAAAGTTTACCGAGAGCTTGTAGGCTTCTACGGCTTTTCTGAGCGTGCGGCCGAGACCTACAGCCTCCACGCCGAGCAGGACGTCGGTCATGGAGGGCGCCAGATCGAGGCCATTCGCCGCTACGCGACCGACCAAGAGACCCAGGAACACGTCAGACAAGCCGTCAAGTTAGGGGTAACGGCTTACACCCTGGAGTGGGATGGACACGTCCAGGCGATGACCGGCCAGCGGGTATTTTGGAGCGGCGTAGCACCCCTCAAGATGAGGCAACCTCGCGTCAGACTTGCCGAGGTACGGCGCCAGTAACATGGCCGTCGATTGACTTAACCTCACAGCGGCCACTCCTCCGGGAGGGCTCGACGGAGTTCCTGGTACTCAGCATCCTCTCCACAATCCCTCTGTAAACGTCCCAGCATGTCTAGAAGTTCCTGGAGTTCCATATCAAGGCTGTTCGAGACCATACCCGTGGTCTCCTCGAAGTCACGCCTTCAGTTGCTACGTCAACCGAGCATCCGCTGCATGACGTAACGCTCGTGATCATCCATTCCCATAGTATCCTCCCGGCTCTACGTTTGGACAGTCTACTGTGCTGTCTAATGGAGTGTGGTTAGGAGCGCTGCCATCACACGACCACCGACTTGGGGGGTTACTCAGAACGCGAGAGCCTACTGGCCTGTGTAGAGGAAAACCCCACTGGCTGCGTGGTGATTACCACAGTGCTGTTCTCGGGCACACTGTGCTGATCGAAGACCACCCGCAGCCGTGCAAGTATCCGCCATAGTTGCTCCCGCCACAGCACTCGCAAGATCAGGAAAGCGTTCTCCACCACCGTGCCGGCTGGCTCACGACAGGCGACTGTAAGCGCAAGTCGAGCGCTTTCGCCCGGTAATAGCTTTTGGGATGGGGACAGCTCCTGCTCCTCGCTCCGAAACCGGCTATGCGGCAGTCCAGCGGATAGGAGCTGGAGAGGCTCCTGACCGAGGTTGTGGATGCGCCAGGTGCAGAGCCAACGGCCACCAGCGGACGCCGCACAGGGGCCCGCTGAGTCGACGACCACGTTTGGTCCCATCACGTTTGCTGCAGACATGGGCATGTCTTCCCTCGTTCAACTCGATGGCGAAGGCAAGGGGAGCGTCGACGCAGGGAGGATACGCTGGCATCCCCCCTTTGTCAATGCTGGTTCTCGTGGATTAGCGTAGACGGCGCCGACCAGATAAGCCCCAAGCATAGCAGGAGAAGAGCGTGAGTAAGATCCTGAGTATGGCGCTACGCACGGGGCAAGGCGGGACCGAGGAGAAAACAATCACCGTCGCATGGAGTTTCGCATTGGCATCAACCTGGGGGATGTCATCGTCGACGGGGAACGCATTTATGGCGATGGGGTCAACATCGCGGCCCGCCTGGAGAGTCTAGCCGATGGGGGAGGCATTTGTATCGCGGGGAGCGTCTATGAGCAGATCAAGGCCAAGCTGGCCCTGAGCTACGAAGACCTGGGGGCGCAAGCCGTCAAGAACATCGCCGAGCCGGTGCGCGCGTATCGGGTGCAGATGGAACCTGGGGTTGCTACCCCGCTGGCGAGCCGGCAGAAGCCGATCGTCACCATACCTCGGCAGAGAGGTGCCCTGGTAGCAGTGGCATTCCTCGTCCTCCTTGGCGGAGGGGTGAGCGTCTGGCAGCTGGTCTCGCGCCAGCTACCTCCGTCGCCAGTGATCTCCTCCCAGCAGGCGCCGGCGTTGCGGTTGCCCGACAAGCCGTCCATCGCCGTCCTGCCGTTTGTCAATATGAGCGGTGACCTCGAGCAGGAGTATTTCAGCGATGGCATGACCGAGGTGCTCATTACCGATCTCTCCAAGGTCGCTGACCTCTTTGTGATCGCCCGTAACTCCGTCTTCACCTACAAGGGTAAAGCAGTCAAGCCCGAGCAGGTGAGCCGGGAGTTGGGGGTGCGCTATGTGCTGGAGGGCAGCGTGCTCAAGGCCGGCACCAAGGTGCGCATCGTCGCCCAGTTGGTGGATGCCACCACGGCCAATCATCTATGGGCGGAGCGCTATGACCGGGACCTGCAGGACATCTTTGCCCTGCAAGATGAGCTGACGCAGAAAATCCTGGTGGCGTTGAAAGTCAAGCTCACCCCCGCGGAGCAAGCGCGGTTTCGGCACGCCCCGACCAGCAATCTGGAGGCCTATGACTTATTCTTGCGCGGCTGGGAGGCGTCGTGGCGTTTCACGAGAGAGGCGAACGCCCAGGCGCGGCAACTGTTTGAGCAAGCGATTGCTCTAGACCCGCAGTATGCGGCGGCATACGCGGCCTTGAGCGGAGCCCAATTGGAAGCCTGGTACATTTGGGAGGCGTTCCGATTTTCACGAGACCAGATCCTCGCCCTGGCCCAGCGAGCGGTCGAACTCGATGCCTCCCTGCCCCTGGCCCACAGCGTCCTGGGTGCGGTTTACCTGTCGAAGAAGCAGCATGCGCCGGCCATTGCCGCGGCCGAGCGCGCCCTGGCCCTCGATCCCAACTTTGCGCATGGCCATCTCGCCTTGGCGGATATTTTGACCTTTGCGGGGCGGCCGCAGGAAGCCATTGGCTTGATCGAGAAGGCGATGCGCCTCGACCCTGCCCATCCGCCTGATTACTTCGTCGCCTTGGGCCATGCCTATTACCTGGCAGGGCAGTACGAGGAGGCCATTGCGGCGCTGAAGAGCGCCCTCGCCCGCAACCCGAATCTGTTTGTTGCGCACTTCTTCCTGAGCCTCAGCCACAGCGAGTTAGGCCGGGAGGAGGACGCCCGGGCGGCGGTGAGAGACCCCTTGAGACTACAGCCCATTTGGGCTTTAGAGGGTTGGAAGCTCAAGATCCCGTATAAAGACCCGGCGATTGTAGCGCGCCAGCCTGACCTCCTGCAGCGAGCGGGGCTGAAGTGGCAGGCGCCCACGGACAATCCTGAGGCCCTGGGCGCCTTCTGGGCCGGCCTGGAGGCGGAATCGCGCGGCACGCCAGAGGGGCATGCGCAGGCCCGGCAGCAGTATACGCGCGCCATTGCCCTGGACCCGCAGTATGCCGCGGCCTATGC
>JBKPCR010000165.1:0-8341 GCA_046727435.1 bacterium
CCGGATGTGGCACCTCAGTGAAAAACTCGCGGTCCTGGAGATGTTGGTCCGCGATAATCTCATCCATAGAGCGGATGGCGCCCCATGGCAGGCCCAGCTCCTGCCCGCCATGCCAGGCTTCTTCCAGTGGAATGCCAGCGAGGAAGGTCTCGAGCGCCGCGGCGATGTGGGATACGTTGGCCTGGATCCCTGCTGGGCTCTGGTATTTCTCGTCCAGGAGGTCCTGGGCCAGGCCGTACTTGTCCATCCATTCCGCCAGACGGCGCAGTCGCGCCGGGGTGAGATTGAAACCCGACCGCGTGGTGTTGAGCCAGGCGCCGTCTCGAGTAATGTACTGCGTCGGTTCGGACTTCTCGACCGCGGCGGCGCGTCCGGTGTGACGCTGTACGACATTGCCAGTATAGATATAGGTGGGAATAGCTGCTTCCGTGGTGAGGGCACAGGCCTCGTGGACGGAAGCATCGATATATTGCCCCTCGCCCGTCACGTCCCGATAACACAGTGCCGCCATGATGGCGATATACGCAAAATGGCTGCCGATATGCCAGGCATTGCCGCCACCGGGAGCGATCGGCGGCGCGTCGGGGACATCCTCAGGGTCGTAGCCGCAACATGCCATCTGTCCGCCAGCAGCCAGTTGCAACAGATCCGAGGTCTGATAATCACGCCACGGCCCCGTCTGGCCGAAGGGCGTGAGGGAACACATGATGAGCCTGGGGTTCAGGCGCGACAGCTCCTCATATTCCAGCCCCAGGCCAGGCAAATACCCGGGGGGATAGGTCTCCAGGAGGATGTCAGCCGTCGGCACGAGACGGTGGAAGAGCCCTCTGCCCTCCGACGTTTTCAGGTTGAGCGTAATCCCCCGTTTGGAGGTGTTGTAGTGCCAAAACGACAGGCTGCGCTCCCGGTGTGGAATATCGTTCAGAAACGGCCCTACCGCCCGGGTATGTTGGCCGCCGGGCGGCTCGATTTTGATGACATCCGCACCCAGATCGGCCATCAACTTGCCGCAGAACTGGCCTTTCTCATCGGCCAACTCCAGCACTCTGAGTCCCGCCAGTGGCCCACCATGGCTCCCAGACATGCCCACATCGGCAGCAGCGGTCATCGCAGCGTCTCCTCGATATAGTGATGCAGCGGCATGTCCTTAGGCCAGAAGGTGCCGTCGGTGTATCCCGCTCTGATGTCGTCAAGGCTGAGGCCGAGCAGCTCTTGCAGGACTTGTCTGGTGTGTTGGCCGATGAGCGGCGCGGGTCTGTGCACCGCCGCGGGCGTTTTCGAGTGCTTGAAGGGGACGCTCTGGACCTTGCGTCGTCCGAGCAGCGGATGGTCCAATTCGGGGTACATGCCGCGGGCTTTGAGCTGGGGGTCGCGTTCGACCCGGTCCTCAGTGCTTTGCACGGGCATCGCACGCACCCCAACGGCCTGGCACTTCTCCGTCAGCTCGTATTTGTCGATGGTGTGCGTCCAGCGTTCAATGCCCTCGTCCAGCTCCTCTTGATGTTGCAAGCGTCCCGACAGACTCCCAAACTTGGCATCTGTCGCCCAACCCGGGCGGCCCATAAGATCGACCAGTGTCTGCCACTCCACCTCGGAAAAGCATGCGATGACGCACCAGTCGTTGTGTCCACCGCCTTGGGTACGGTAAGCGTTATGCGGCGCGACGGTGGGGCCACGGTAGTTATTGACCAGGGCTGTGCCAGGCCATGCCGTGCGATTCCCCGGCGGGTACCCCTCACGACGTGCGGCGCGACCATTCACCGTATGATCGAGAAAGGCCGCACCGGTCAGCGTAATGCCAGCGGTCATTTGCGACAGGTCGATATGCTGCCCCTGGCCGGTAGTGTTACGGTGGTGTAAGGCGGTGAGGACGCACATGGCGCCGTACATGCCGCCGGTATCATCCAGATAAGACCAGCCCCAGCCGGCGGGAGGCTTGCCGGGCAACCCTGAGAGAAATGTCTGGCCTGAGAGCGCCTGCGCCGACGGGCCCATCGTGGTGTAGTGGTGATGGCGTCCAGTATGGCCGAAGCCGGCCATCGAGACATAGATGATATCGGCTTTGAGCTGCTGCATGACGTCGTAGCCGATGCCCCAGGTCCGCATGACGCGTGAGCTGAAATTTTCGATGACCACATCAGAGATGGTGATGAGCCGTTTGATAAGCTCAAGGCCACGTGGCATGCGGACGTTGATCGTCACCCCCCACTTATTGACGTTGGTGTCGGCGAACTGACCGGGTGCGTTCGGGCTGGGGTCCATGCCAGGGGGAATCGTGGTGCGATTGCTACGCAGAATGTCCAGGTGCTCCGGCCACTCGATCTTGAGGATGTCAGCCCCAAAGGCCCCCAACCAGCGCGTCGCCCAGGGCCCCGCTCTGACCCAGGTGAAATCAAGGACTCGGACACCCACCAGCGCCTGGGGTAAGGTCATAGCACTCGCCTCCTAGCATCGCAGATACACGTGGATGAACTTTGAGCGTCTCGGGGTATCTGCGTCTATCTGCGTGCATCTCCGGTTACACCACTTCGAAGCGCTCTCCTTCGGGAGGTTTCGACCATAGGGCGTCAGCGCCTTTCATGGCCACAGCGCGTTCTGGACTGGCACGCCACTGATCGTAGATGTCGTTGCTGTCCCAGACCACCAGCGTGGTGATCTTGGTGGGATCGCCGAGGGAGTATAAGGTCTGGCGGCTCACGAACCCCGGAGCCTTGCTCTGGGCAGTTCCATTGCCATCCAGGAGCTTCTTGGCCTCGTCTACTTTGTCTGGTTTCGCCCAGTGATGGGTCAACACACCAATCATACATGCCTCCAGGGGTTGTCGACAGCGGACGGGAACATAGGCTTAGACACGATGCACACCAGTAATCGGCGCGAGTATAACAGCGCACTGGGGAAGCGTCAATCGAGCAATGGCTCTCCTTCCCTCATACTGTCCCGAAGGTCGACCAGCACTTGATCGACGGCGTCGACCCGGATCAACCCCAAACGGGGATATTCGAGGTCGAGAATGACGTACACCGTCACCGCCATGATGACTGCAAAGGCGAGCATATGCATCCAATCTTCGGTGACTTTTGCGATGATTTTCGTAGGTGTCGGAAAGCTGAAATCGCCAGCAGCGACCGCTTTTTGGGAGAAGCCAACGAGGTGTCTGTCGACTCCGTTCGAAGCCCTTCAAGAGGCCAAATCGCCTGAATTTCCGCTGGACATGTCCGAAATGCTCTGTTACATTCTGCCGGTCTGCCAGGCTTTCAAACCCCCAGAGGCCAGCTGTCCACGGCAAGCGGAGGCGACAGGGGAACAAAGGGATGAAGATATTGAATTCCACCACTACGCGACCCAGCATGGCTACCTGACGGATGACAAGATGACCGGCGAGTTCGGCCACCAGCTTCTCAACATCAGCTATTCGGGGTTGCATCCCCGCTATAGAGCGCAGATGGTCAAGCGTTTTATGACCACTCTTGCGAGTCGACAGCCAGCAGTGCCACCAGAATCGGTGATCTCCTCCCCATGACCCTCCCCTCCAATCGTCCATAAGCTCATACGCACAGCCCACGGCCAGAGGCGGCGGCAGAGCCCAGTGGGTGGTCGGCCCGGGCCGAAACCTTGGGGTGCGTAACAGCGAGGTTGACTGTGACGGCCTCCAGGCCGTCACGGGGAGCAGCCCATGCAAGCGCTAGCGAACATGCTCAATACGCTTCTCGAGGATGTGCTACTCATCACCTATGCCTGCGCCATGGGGGGACTGGCGTGGAGTCTGCTGCTCCTCAAACCCTGGAGGCATCACCTACCAGCGGCGAGCGGTCTCGCCTCCCATAGCCTGGCGCTGCTGCGTTGGGGCGCTCTGGGGATGGCGGTGGTGCAGCCGGTCAAGCTCGTGACGCATGCGTGGCTCCTCGCAGAGGCCTTTCAACGTTGGCCATTCCCGGACTATGTGTATACGCTGCAGTGCCAGGCCAGCCTCAGCCGTGCGCTGTTGGCTGTGGGCCTGGGGATGGCGGGGCTGTGGCTCGGCCGGCGTCCTGGAGCCATGCTCCCCTGGATCGTCACTGTACTGATGGCGGTGCTCCTGGGAGCTAATGGGGCCTGGTTGTCACACGCGGTTGGGCGTAGCGAGGCGCGCTCCACACTCATGACGCTCACCGCGCTGCATCAGCTTGCCGTAGCCATTTGGTTGGGTGGGGTCATGCAGTTGGGTCTGCTCTGGCGGCTTATCCGCAGGCGGCCGCATCTGAAAGCACAGTGGCCCGGGTTGCTCAAGAGCTTTGTCTGGGTCGGTGGTCCGGCGATGCTGGCGGTAGTGGCCACCGGGGTGCCGCTGGGCTGGAGCTACATCGGCACCTGGCAGGGCCTGATGGGCACGGACTATGGCGCCATGGTGCTGATCAAGGTGATACTGTTGGGGGCGGCTCTGTGCTTCGCCGTGCTCAATTTCTGTGCCGCTCGTGATCGCCTGCGCAGCGATGGGGCCGGAGGTGTCTTTCAGCGCGTGCCCTATTACGTGGAGGCGGAGACGCTGCTGCTAATCGCCACCCTGGCCGCTGCCGTCAGCCTCGCCACCCAGCCCCCTGCCATCGACATGGGGGATCAGCATGCCACCTGGGCAGAGCTCTCCGAGGTCTTCCGGCCCAAGGTGCCGCGCTTGTCAGCCCCTTCCTATGCGGAAGCGGTGGCGATCTCCTCCAGCGGGGCCTCTACGAGCTGGGACATCAGCGCTGTCGTGAAGACACGCTGGTCTGACTACAATCACAATGTCTCCGGCCTGTTTCTTGTCGTCATGGCGCTGACGGCTCTGGTATCCCAGGCGGCGTGGGCATCCTGGGCCCGCTGCTGGCCGCTGGGCTTCGTCGCCCTCAGCATCTTCATCCTGGTGCACAGTGACGCGAGAAGCTCCTGGCCGTTCGGGCAGATAGGCTTCTGGGAGGGGCTCCTCAGCAACGATGAAATCCTGCTGCATCGACTAGGGGCCTTAATCGCCTGTGTACTGGGCCTGATCGAGTGGCAAGCACGCGTCAGGTGCAAACCCGATTCACGTCTCCCCTACGTCATCCCAGTGCTGTGTGCCGTGGGGGGACTCCTGCTGCTTGGGCACGCACACGAGGGCCTTCAGCCAAAAGAGGAGTTTTTGGTCCAGATCACGCACAATGTCATCGGCCTGTTGGCGGTCATCATGGCCTGTGGTCGTTGGCTCGAGTTGCGGTTGACGCCACCAGCCGGGCACCTAGCGGGTGTGGTCTCGCTGTCGGCCTTACTGGTGATCGGTCTAGTCTTGCTGTTTTATCGGGAGACACCCGTGTGATGAGGGCAATCGACCTTCAGCGTTGGCCCTACGAGACGCCTGTGTTTACCCCGAAGAGACAGGCGTCTCACGATAGAAGAGCAAGATCAACCCAGCTACGAGGAAGGCAAACATGAAGATCATGCCGTCCAGTCGCCCACTGGGGACGTCGATCATCGCCAGGGCTCTTCTGTGCCGGCCTCCCCCTGGTTGCAGTGCCCCCGTTCCTGGACCTACGAAGGAGCATCTCGCATGGGGGTGCTTATCGGCCCTCCCTTCGGCCAGTGGATCAGAAAATAGGGATGTCCCTCCACTTCACCTCTGGGCTCGAGCCTTCCTCCCATGTGAGAGATCTCCTGCATGATCTCCTGCATGGTCGCGCTATCGCGGACAAGGTATTGGGGTTCTCCACGTTCGAATACGAAGCCGTACACCAGTGCCCGTGTGTCGGCGACGGTGAAGCCAATTTTGAACGCCGGCTTGTTGCCATAGTACCAGAACGTTCCGCTGAGGAGGTCAGCCCAAACCCAGGCGTGTTCTGCGGACAAATCGGCGGGGAGCACAATATGGCGCGCCGGTCTCGCGATGGGCGCCGCGTCGCGAGCGTACGCAAGCCAGGCCGGGACTAGCGTTGCAATGCCCGGAAGGAGTGCCAGCGCCAACGCCACCCTGCTAAGGCCGCTGCCACGAGCGGGTCGGCTGCAAAATGTCGCAGCCGACGAACAGCATTCGATGGTCAATGCGCCCAACGCTACCAGAAGAACTGCCCCGAATGTGGCTGGGATCGAATAGTAAGAGATCGCGATGTGATGCGTGAGAAAATAGACGGTCGGGAGTCCCCACAGCGTCAGCGCCGACCCTGAGAGGCGCGTCCAAGTGAGGTCAAGATAGGTCCGCTTGTGCCTGGCGCAATAGATAAGAAATCCTCCCCCGATGAGGAGAACGAACAGCGCCCAATTGTGCTGGCTTCCGCGACCGCCTCCAAGATAATAGCGGAGGTTTGCCCCTAGCGGTTGGAGGCTTGGTGGGGCACTGTCGGCACCACCATAGGTGGGAAGGTACCATGCCCCCGTCATGTGGTATTGATGCGCGAGTAGAGGTACGATACCGGTCACCACGATGCCTAGACTGAAGGGTATTAACAGATCCCGGATCGATGGACGCCATGATTGGGGCCAGAGCAGCATCAAGAGGCCTGGCACCATGAATATCACGGGTAACCGAACCAGGATGGCAAAACCGAGCAAGCACCCGCCGACAAAAGCGGCGACCCAAGCCGCACGATCTCTTCCGGGCGAGGATCGCAACCCCAGGGCTGCGAATATGCACAGGAACCCCAGCAGGAGCGGCGCCAAAGCGGCATTGATCGAGTAGCTGTCGGTGCCGATTTTCCGAAGCATGACCAGTCCGAGATACAGGGCCATGGTGACGAACCCTGCTGAAAACCATGCCCGGCGCGTACCCGCAAAAATCAGGACCAAGAAGCCGGTGGCAAGAAATAGCGCGATGGTCGCCTGATTGAGGCCATCGACTGCGTGTCCTTCAGGGAAGAGCGCCAGCATTAACCCAGTCCCGGGAGGATACTGCACGCCAACACTCCCCGCCCGCGGAAAATAGTGATGCGCGTGCGGCGCGACGATTTCCTCCCACAACCCCAGAGGGACCTCCCGTAACTGCATCAGATCGATCAGCAACCGAGTTTGCGGCGATTCGAGATGAAACTGCGGCAGCTCGAGGCTGGCAACGGCTTGGCGGACCTGCCTGGCCATCCTCAGGTACCCGAACGGATCGCAAGCGAAGGCGTACTCCTCGACGCGCAATGAGCTTTGATAGGCATATTGGGCAGAGAGCAGGAGGGCTGCCGCCAGGGCACCAAGCCACAGATACCCAAGCAGCCGGCCAGATCGCCTCTGCAGCCATCTTTGCCACCGAATGAACCAGGCAAACGCGTCGACCATGACATCACCCCTCCCCGTGAGCACCTTGACCAAGTGAAGGCCGCTTGTCCGAAGATCAGCGATCCGACACCGCGTTCATCGAGTCGTGAGGCCGCTTCCACTCGGGCAACTCGAGCCGGTCAGGACCAACATATTTTTCTTGTATGGTCCTGGGCCGGGAACTCGCACAACCGGCAAGTGCGAGGCCGAGGGCTTGCATCAGCACATAGTTCCGAAGCAAGTGACGGCTGATGCCTGTTGCTACTGCTGCTAGTGTGCGATCATTCTCGGTCATACCACCATGAGCCTGTCGGACTGGTCGTGCTTGGTCATTCCTGCTTTCAGGGTTCGCCAATTCATCGACACGCATGGAGCAACAGCATGCCTGTCGATGAACCGGTCGCGTTCCCTCAACGGATATACCCGATGCGACGCAGATTGTCTATCGTTTCAGAAGCCGATGACACCGAGATCCGAGGGAGCTCGGGCCAGTCGAAGAGGCGTAGGTGGACTCCCCTTGACCCGCTTCCGTAGCCGTGATAGAAGCAAAGGCGCAGCTGAGGCGGCATTTAGCGTATAATCAGTCCATGTTGCTAGAGCCAGGCACGCGAATGAGAGATGCCTCGCCGCTGACCGAATTACGTGGCATCACTAAACGCTTTCCGGGCATTATCGCCTGCGACCGGGTGGACCTCCCGGTGTATGCCGGGGAGATCCATGCACTCTTGGGCGAGAACGGCGCCGGGAAGACGACGCTGATGCATGTTCTCTATGGTCTGCATCAGCCTGATGCGGGTGAGATCTGGATCGACGGCCAGCGGAGGGTGGTACACTCTCCCAAGGACGCGATTCGTGCTGGCATCGGCATGGTTTTCCAACACTTCACGCTGATTCCCTCGCTCACCGTGGCCGCGAACATCGCGCTTGCCGCCTCGAGTTCACACGTTTTCTTGCGCCGCAAGTGGTTGGCGGCTCGCGTCCAAGAGCTTGGCGAGCAATATCAGTTGGCGGTAGACCCCAACTGCCCCGTGTGGCAACTGTCAGTCGGTGAGCAGCAGCGCGTCGAAATTCTCAAACTACTGTACCGGCGCGCCCGCATCCTTATCCTGGATGAGCCGAC
>JBKPCR010000166.1:0-14431 GCA_046727435.1 bacterium
CGATCACGGCCTATCGTCGGCACGGCAATACCGCAGGATGCGTCCGTTATCTGGTCCTCATTGCCGAGGTCCAAGGGCGCTGCGGACAGATTGAAGACGGACTGGCTGGACTTGCCGAGGCTGAAGCTTTGGTGGACCAAACGGGCGAGTATATGTATCTCGCAGAGCTATTCCGTGTTAAAGGCGAGCTGCTGCAAAAGGCAGTGGACGGCGGGCGACAAACCAGAGAGACGCCTGAAGCATACTTCCTGCGCGCCCTTGAGATCACGCGCCAGCAGCAAGCCAAATCGTTGGAACTGCGTGCCGCCATCAGCCTGAGTCGCCTGTGGCACCGACAGGGCAAGCGCCAGGCCGCCCACCAGTTGCTCGCCGAGACCTATAGCTGGTTCACGGAGGGATTTGACACAGCGGATCTGCGGGAAGCCAAGGCCTGGCTCGACGAGATGGCGTAGCTATTGGAGCTTAACTTCATGCCATTCGGCTCTTGGGCGCTTTTGGTGATGCTTTTTCAGGCTAATATATTGAATTGAAAAAGCGATCGGAGTGATAGCCCAAAAAATGGCTGAGCTGCATAACAGCCCAGATTACAAGGCCTTTCGGGCAGCCTTCACCAAATCCGGCCATGAGCCCACATCATTCTGCAAAATGGGTTAGCGGCCGCAACCGTGCGAAAACCTACGGTAGCGGTAGCTGTGCTCTGTTCTTTCAGATAGTTACGAACCAGCAGTCTCTACGAAGAGAGTTCCTCTCCACAGCGAGGTATGAGGATACCTTTATGATGGCCATGCATTCAAACTTTCCCAAAAATAGTGTCTAAAGGGAAGCGAATCGTAGCTGCAACAATTTGAAAATATGGTGTATTTCATCAATGTCTTTCCCGAAAATAGCTATTCTCGGGAGAGTTGGTTTTTCCACGCATTGTCTAGCCGTGGCGACCTTACCGTAGGTTTTCGCACGATTGCGGCCGCTAACCCTATTTGGGCTATGATGCTGAAACATTTCCATCTAAGCCGCCCCAATGGACGATGAGATCGACATCGCGCGCAGGGCTGTTGGGCAGGTGATAGGGACGGGTATAGCCGTTACGTGCTGGCGTGGGAGGTGTCCGTGACCTTAGACAGCAGTTTTTGCATCTCAGCCCTGGAGCGCGCGTTGATCCGGGCACAGCCGGAAATCTTCAACTCCGATCAAGGAGCCCAGTTTACGAGCCTGGCCTTTACCAAATCGTTGTTGGCCCAGTAGCACCGTGGCTGTGATACCACCTAATAGGCCTTATCTCATTGGCCAGAAAGATATTCTTGCATCACCACAGGCGTTATCTATTCCACCGTCAATTTCCCCTATCTGCGGGAACCGGCACTTTTACGCGACCTTTGAATGTATCACGGCTTCTGTTTCAGTCATTTTCGTCACGAATTGCCAGGGCCAAACGTGAAAAGGGAAACTCGGGTGAGTCGCGATGGCCCTTGTTAGGTCTGGTCACAGCCACAGTGTTACTGGGCCAATACGAGGAGTAGGCGCGCGGCAGGAGAGGCCCTCGCCGCGTGGTGAGAGGTTAATGGGTGCGCGTCATCCACTTCCGGCACCGCCGGCAGCGCAACCGTTTCGGCGTGCCGGCCTGCCAGACGTGCACCTGGCACAGCTCACAATACCAGACGGACCCCCCGCTAGGACAAACATGGCCAGGACCTCCTTTACCTATTTGGGGAGTGCAGTATCCGCGAACCGTCTATATGGATTTGAACGCTTTATTCTGCAAAACGTTCAAGGCAGCCATATGAAGATGACCTTCTTGAAAGAACGTCATCAAATCCGCATGAGCATTTCACGGCGGGCAATGAGATCCCGCTGGAGATCCGTCGCGCATTCGATGACACACTTATCTACACCCTTACGAAGTTTTCTACCTGTAAAGGGGTAGACTTTCCCGCCACCATACCGCTGTAGCTCTATGATCCGCTCACGTTCCTCATCAAACTGTTTTGGCGTGCGGTCATGATAGGTATAGCTATCACACTCAACGAGTGCGACGATGGGAGACAAATCAGGGAATATTTCGTCGGCAAGAGCAACCTTAAAATCTACGAAGTACTCCTTTCCGTTGCCAATAACATGATACTGCTCTGTGATATAGATTTTAGGATAGATACGCCGACTTAGTTTTAAAAAAAGAAATGTTAGGTAAAATTCCTGTTCAAGGGGCGATTCCCAATCAACAATTTTCTTAATGATGGGGTCGATAGAAATTCCATCACGGAAAAGTTGGAGCTTTTGGAGGGCTTTCTGAACTGCTGGGTGAAAGCGGTCGAGATCATAGGATTGAACATGACGTGAAAAGCCGTTCGAGGGTACATGCAGGGCGTTAATCATAATCGTCTCTCCCTGAAAAAGTGGCTCCAAAGAGTTGCCAAAGCGGCAGCATAAGCACTCTCAGGGGACGATCACGCCATTACAACAGCGTCTCGAGAAACGCGCTTGCAAATCGTGTTATCCTCGAGTATCGTACCAACGGAGCAAGAGAAGTGCTAGGGTGTGCAACCGCCCTGGCAACCAGCGTGGGGGTGTCGGGGGCGACATCCTCACGCCTCTCTGATGAAAGGGCATCGTAACTGCCATGCCCGTATATATAATAACCGAGATACTGTGGAGGTTTAAGTCCAAATCCCCCGCCGCACATCAACCCACTAAGTCATTGTTTTTACTAACAATTACTTAAAGACTACGGTCCCTAACTGTTGCATTTATCCTTCGATGATGCCACAGATTATTACTTCCTAAAATGCTTTAGGTTACTCTGGACTGAGCGAAATAATATCAAAGGTAGATGTCGTGGCCTTAAGACCCTTGCTAGATCCAGTACTAGGAGATGACGCGGAGGCTTATTTTAGCCCGTTTATAGGCGTGTCAGCTTACACAAATGTGTTGGCCGAACGGCACCCTGTTACCAGATACCTCTCTCGACTGTCCAGCACGAGTCGCCCTACTATGCGGATAGCCTTGGAGGTCGCGGCCTGCATACTGAGTGGTGGTGGCTCCAATGCTAACCAACTCCCATGGCACAAACTACGGCAGCATCATATGAATATGCTTAGCCATTTTTTGCGTAGCGAATATCATTGCAACTACGCTCCGGCAACAGTAAATCGTATCGTGACGGCAGTACGGGGCGTATTGAAATGTTGTTCGTCACTCGGTTATATGGATGCTTCGATAGTGAAAATAACGTGCGATATTCCCCCAATTCGCGGTAAATCGTCCCGGGCAAGTCGAATTTTAATACGCGGCAATCTGTCCAAGCTCTTCGAGGCGTGTGCTAAGGACCCACGCCCAGCAGGTCGGCGCGATGCTGCTTTAATTGGACTACTTCATAGTACAGGCTTGAAACGAAGTGAAGTGATCAATCTCAACCTCGAAGACTATGCCCAACAAACAAGAGAGATCACTGTCTATAGGGGTAAAAATAAGAAAGAGCACCGGCTCTTTGTCGGCAACAATGCTGCCGAGAGCCTATCCAAGTGGCTGACTGTGCGTGGCCGAATACCAGGTCGACTGTTTACCCCTCTTAGCAAGAGTAGTCAGCCGCAAATCCGCCCGTTAAGTGATAAGGCGATCGCGTGGATTCTTGAAGAACGCGCACATCGCGCGGGGGTGGAATCATTCAGCCCCCAGGATTTCCGACGCAGCTACATTTCAACCCTCCTCAACTCTGGTGTAGATCTCAAAACTGTGGCAGCCCAAGCTGGCCATGTCTTTATTACGACCACCAGGAAATACATTGCGGATAGAAAACGCCCAGATACACAAACCGCGTCAGAACATTGTTTACGTCAGTGCGGAACGAAGCCGACCGTGTTGGACCAACGTCACCCATCGGATTGACACCTGTTGGCTCTCTCACTTTGAGGGCCCACTCCTATGCCCTATGTGGCTCTGGGGGCTGGTCACGCGGATGTTTCCCCAACACGGTCGAGTTCACTCCGCACTGATGTAAATGATGTTGTGACGCGCTTTGCCACCAGAGCCATGCCGATGGTCGATTGCATCGCACCTCCTTCGTTTCGATGAAAAGTGTTGGGCGCGATACCTCCCCGTCTCGTCCTGCCGATACAACCTCGATAGGTGGCTATGGCGAGTCGTCTCGGGTCGGGATCGTGCCGCCACGCGGCGGGGAGAGGCCTCGCCGGCGCCACATGGCGGGGTGCACGTGTCGCACTCCCAAACGTCCCACTCATCAAACGGCCGAGACACCTGCGGCCAGACGTGGAATTTGCCGCCTAGCCGCCTCGTGGTGCGACGATCTCGCCCGTCCCCTAGTGCTGATACCCCCATCCCCCGGGGTGATTACGGGGGCTCATCCCCCTCGACCACCGCGAAGACCTCGACGACCACCGCGGTGATGCACTCGCCGGCCTCCATGCGCCGCAGGTAGGGGCCCACCACCTCGCGGTGCATGGCCGCCAGGTGGTGCAAGAGCGTGGTGCCGTTCGGCGCGTGCGTCACGGGCAGCGCGGCCGGGAAGTCATCGCCGCAGTAGCGGCAGCGGTAGCGCTTACGTGGATCTATGGGAGGGAAGCTGCGATCAGACCTAGGTCCTGGGGCGATTCTGACGGGGGGCGGCGGTCTCACAGGTCAAGTCGTCACGGTGACTACTTGGGTTAGCGGCAGCAACGCTGCCAAAACCTACGGTAAGGCCCACTGCCAGGGAGAGACTCTCCCAATAAGGCACCTTTTCGGGAAAGTTTGTGCTCTCAGCAACTAGCACATCAAGGATTTGTACCACGTTGCCCCTGGTGAGCCACGCATCGTTTTTGGGAAAGTTCCCAATAACACCCGATGTAAGTGTCTGAAAGACAGGCGATAACTCGCTACCGTAGGTTTTCGCACGGTTGCTGCCTGGAACCCTACTTGAACGGCGTCGATGGGGTGCGGCCCATTTGCCCGCAGATCGCCAGGATGCTGTTGCTGCACATGGCGATCTCGCTGCGGCTCCCAAAGGCCGAGCCCTCCGGGCTGTCGCACTGCCCCAGCTCAGCATTCGTCTGCGCAAAATACGTGACGGTGTGGGGCTCCGCGCTCGTATCCACGCACTGCAGGACCGCATGCACATTGCCATTATTCTCGCTGATCAGGCGACAATCCCATTGCGTGTCCTGGCAGCGCTCTTCGACCAGGAGGCTCAACTCCTCTTTGGTCCAACACGGGCACTCGACTTGTCCCTGGGCCCCCACGACCTGACCCCCGCCCAGCAGCACGAGCACGCTTAACAGTCCGAGCATCATCTTCATGGGGCATCTCCTTTCTGCGCAATTCTGCCAACTCTGTCAACTGTCGGGCGTCACCGGAGCGCAGAGCTATTCCGTGCGCCGCAAACTCAGCCCCTGCCCTACTTGCGGGGGACCGTGACGGTGGCTGATGCGCTGCCCCGGTTACCCGCCTTGTCTGTGGCGCTGACTTCAATCGTATAGTGACGGCCATCCTGATCATTGCCCCGGCGCGAGGCCTGCAGCTGAACGGTGAAGGCATACCGGCCGTTCGCTCCGAGGGGAACGCTGCCGCTCGGCTGGATCTGGCCATACTCGTCGATGACCCGATACGTGCTTGTCTGCACTCCGGAGCCGCCGGGCTCATCCCTGATTGTCCCCGAGACCGTGACGGTCACCAGTCTCCCGTCGGGCGGCGACAGCGTCGCGGGGCTGGCGGAGACGGTAATCACGGGCGGGGTCGTGTCTGCTAGTCTGCTATATCAGGTGTCGCAAGAACGCCATGCCAATTCCCCGCACTATCCTGGAACGACCCCACGATCTGGCCCGCCGTGTTGATCCCGAGGAGAAAGGGGTTCGTGGCGCGAGGGACATTGATGATGGTGAAGGTCGTGCCGTCTTTCAGAAAGTTACGCGCCCTCCATCTAGCATCAGTGAACGGCCCCACGATCTGGCCGTTATCATTGATCCCGAAGGCCCCGGTACCCGTGGCGCGGGGGACATCGATGGGGATGAAGGTCTCCCCGTCTTTCAGAAAACCATGCCCGAACCCATTGGTATCCGAGAACGACCCCACGATCTGGCCGAGATTGTTGATCCCGAAGGCCTGGGTGTGCGTGGCACCGGGGATATCGATGGTGGTGAGCGTGGCGCCGTCTTTCAGAAAGCCATGCCCGAACCCATTGGTATCCGAGAACGACCCCACGATCTGGCCGTTATCGTTGATCCCCCGGGGCTCGGTCTGCGTGGCACCGGGGACATCGATGGTGGTGAACGTAGCGCCGTCTTTCAGAAACCCATGGGGCCCTGTGGCATCACTGAACCGCCCCACCATCTGTCCGAGATTGTTGATCCCGAAGATGTTGGTGAACGCGATGGCACCGGGGACATCGATGGTGGTGAAGGTCTCCCCGTCTTTCAGAAAGCCATGGTTCCCTACGCCCCTGAACCACCCTACGATCTGGCCCGTCTCGTTGATTCCTAAGGCCTGGGTGAGCGAGGCGCCGGGGACATCGATGGTGGTGAAGGTGTACGAGGCGTCTTGGGCTGCGACAAGAGTACTAAACAGGACACTCAGGGACAGCACAGCCGATAGCAGCACGCGGGGCATGGGGGAGCCTCCTTCTGTACGTGGGAGTTGGGTCAGGACACACGGGAGCCGCGGGGCGACCCTACCAGAGCGCGCGGAGAAAGTACAGCCCCATCAAGAGGTCTGGCCGCGATCGCCATCCTGAGGGGGTACCCAGGGGACCAGCCGCGTCGAGATCGTGCCGCTGAGAGGCGCCCAGGCGGTCAGGCGGGGGCGTCCACCGGGTCGAACACCTCCAGCAAGATGCGGTCGATGTCCGCCTCCGAGTCCATGCGGTCCAGGTACGGGGTGACCTCCTCCCCATGGTCCTGGCCCAGGTGGTGCAGCAGCATGGCGGCGTCCATCCTGCGGAAGATCGGCAGCCAGGCGGGCAGCTCGCGGCCGCAGAGGCGGCAGCGGTAGCGTTTCTTGGGTGGGATCATCAGTCCTCCTGCGCGCCACTAGTCGTCCCCACGGACGGGCCAGACATGACCGGCGATTTGGACCTTAGGGACGATGGTCATTTGGCCGTCGCGCAGACAAATGAACCATGCGTAGGCTCCATGGTCCGGAACGGATGGAGTCGGTGGAATAGTGGTAGACGACCAGTAGCAGAGGCCACCCTGCACCCTTAAGAACGGGTCTCCCTCTGTCCACTGAGCCGTCCCGGCAGCATTGGAGAGGGCGGGATTGATGAACCCCAGATCGAGCAGGCTCTGGAACTCGTTGCGGTTGGGTAAGTGCCAGTCGCCTGCTACGCTGCCATCTGAGAGACCGCAGTCATCTGTGGGATCGGGTGTGCCTGAGTCGTGTAAGGTATTGGCCGCCTGCAGGGCACCTTCCCAGGTGAGGCCATTGCCGTCACCGGGAAAACAGTCGGCCTGCTTCAGCCAGATCAACCCCGTCAGATTGTCCCGCACGGTGCCGTTGCGGCGCTCCGTAAAGCGCGGGCTGGGAAACGGCACACCTGCCTGGAGATCCCCATCCTGCCCAGTGCCGTCGCATGGGATCTCCGTCCCTGCTGCGTCCCAACACTGCGTCTGCCCGGTCTGGGGCACGGGCGCTTTCGGCTTGACCTCTTTCGCGCCAGCCCAGGTCAGTGAGACCCAGCCTACGTGTAGGGGCGCGAGAACATCACGCGCAATACCTGCGAACGGCGTCGATTGCTGCGCACGCTTGGTGCGAATGACGCGCGACGCGTACCTGCGAACTGCAGCATCCTGCCTGAGAACATCCTATCCTACTTGAGAACCGCGCCGCCTACGCACGCTCGGTGAGAATGACACGGGCGTACCCGCCAGGTCGCCTTCTGGCGAGAAAGGCGACATCGCCGCCCCACGCCAGCCCCAGACATCCAGAGACGAGGCGGGTTCACGGTCTGACAAATACGACCTGATGTCGTGGTTGTGGGGTATAATCGACCTCCAAGGGGCCGGACCCGACCACCGGTCAGCCGTCACGGCACTGGCCGTCTCTGCCCTGGACGGTCGTTGGGACGCCTTGGAAACTCTTCTGCCTTGCAACGGAGGATCACAGATGTCCATGACCGAGGAAGACGTGGCGGAAGCGGTACGCGGATGGTGTACGGCATGGCATACCCAAGATATACAGACCATTGTCGCGATGGAAGCCCGGGCCGTCGGTTTCGGCTTCCGACCCTTGGCCTGGCGTGACCATATCGCCCGCAGCGAGGACGACTACGCGCAGGTGCTCAAGCGGTTTTTCGGCCAGATGGAGTACTACTCCTTACAGCCAGGAGACTTCCAGACGTCCGTCACGGGAGATATCGGCCTGGCGTGGGGGGTGTATATAGAGCAGTGGCAAGAGAAAGGTCGGCCGCCTGAACAGGCGCGGGTGCGATTCTCCAAGGTCCTCACCAAGGGCGCGCCAGGCTGGCAGGTGCTGCTCTACCACCGCGACATCCAGCCTTTTGCTGACGACGGGCGCTACCCCAGAGCACTGACGATGGATACGGCAGCACGAAAAACCCAACTGCAGTCCATCACGGAGGGGTACTTCGCTGGGATCACAAAGAAGGACATGTCAGCCGTCCCGTACGACGACCACGTCGTGCTGCGCTCACCTCTGGCCCCAGGAGGCCTTGGCACTCCGCTGGTCGGGCGACAGGCCGTGCTGGATTGGTTCACCTCGCTATGGCCTGTTCTCGGCGGAACCGAGGTCTTCGAGCACTATTTCAACGACGATCTGACCGTGATCGCCACTCGTGCTGACATCGAAATCACCGATCCGCCGAGCAGGATACGCGTGACAGACCGCTTCATGATTACCCCTGAGGGCAAGATCATCCAGCAGGAGAACCACTACGATCCAAAAGGTGGTCCTGCTGATCTCACATCCGCATTTTGAAGGATACATGTGGTCAGGGGGGTGGGCCACTATCCGTGAATTGTTGCCGCAAGCTAACAGTGGCCCTCAACACCTTTCTACTCTGCTAGAAGGCGACCCGGCGGGCACGCCTGAGTCATTCGCACCGAGCGTGCGCAGGTGCCGCTGTTCTCAGGCAGGGGGTGACATTCTCAGGTAGGAGGCGGCGGTTCTCAGGTACGCGTCGTGCGTCATTCGCACCAAGCGTGCGCAGCAAGCGCCGCGGTTCCCAGGTAGGGCGCCTGATGTTCTCGCGCGCCTACAGGTATACTTCACCAAGACAGGGGCGCGGGAGGGGCGGCCGGGACCGGTCTGCGGGGGGGCACCGTTCAGTGGCATCTACTGTGGTCCCGGCGCGATGCATTGCAGGCCGAGGCCGCTGATTGCAGTCTTAGAGGCAGATAATGTGGTCCTGAGCAGGACGATAGAGGCAGATAATGTGGTCCCAAAAACGCGCTGATTGCAGTCCGAGCTGGTTTCGATTGCAGTCCGCTACAGCTACCGATCGAGGAGTTTCCGCAGACATCAGCCAACACAACCTTGATGGGGCAAACCTTGTTCGACTTGTTGAACGGTCGCAACATCGCCTTGTACCGGGCTCGGGATCTGCGCCAGCATGCGCTCAACACGGTCGCGATCGACACACCGCGGGGCTGGCGCATCGCCAAAGAGAAGGCCTCCAAGAAGATTGACGCCATTGTGGCCCTGGCCATGGCGAGTGTGGCCGCGATCGAGGGCAAACATGTGCCCCAGGTCAGGATGGTCAAGCTGCAGGGGCTGTAGCGCTACCCTTCAGTATCCATCGCGGAGGTCGCACCGGACCAAAACCCACTGAGCCGGAAACCAGGGCCCATGGTGGCACGAAAGACAATCGTGCTGGCCGTCGAGGCGGAGAGTTTCGGCAATTCCGTCGTCTGGCGGGTATCCATCTGGTGCTCCGTATGGGGCGGTTCTCCCTGCCCAGGCAGCACGGCGGGGTGCATGCTATGGGCCATGCCACCAGCGGCGATGCCAAAGGATAAGATGAAGACGCCGGCGCAGCGGCAGGCATCTTTCCCACATCGACACCAAAGGCTCTTCACATCGGATACAACAGACATACTCGAAACCCTCCTTCTTTCGCTGAAGACCACACCTGGGGGTCTGAGTAGTAGTGGAACAGAAAGCTGGGAAGTTCCGGGTAAGGGAATCCGATGTGTCGCGGTTAACCGTACGTTTTTACCCGGCAGAATCGTCGTAAGCTTTTGAGATTTAACGCCGACAGCAACAGCTCAAGAAAAATCGCAACGGACGTTTTCCCGCACGTCGACCAACATATGGGAAGCGACTCGTAGGGATAACGTCCTCACAGATACCCATCTCTATCCACGTAACCTATTATTATAGCAGAGTTATGTACGATCCCAGTTTTCTGTTCCATTCATACTCACACCCCGAATAGAAGCTATATTAACTCTATCGCGTTAACCACAGCATGGAGGTGGGTATGATGGCAGAGGCACAGGCATATTTAACGCCTGATGAAGTGGCCGAACGATTCAAGGTCCCACGTGCCCGAGTGATTGCCTGGGCGCGGACAGGTCGATTGCATGGCATCAAGGTAGGCCGTGTGTGGCGGTTCACCGAAGAGGATATCGCGAGATTCCTGCAAGATCAGCCCTGGAGGGACATCTGACACAGGAGGTGTCGATGAGTGTACCACCGAAGCACAATTATCCTGCACTGATCCAGGAGTACGAGCAACGGCTGGCGAGTGGCGAGTCAAAAAAGTCTATCGAGGCCGATTTTCACTCCCGCAGCATTCACCCACGAACCTTTCAAAATAATCGAACACAATGGCATAAGGCACACCGGAGTACACCAGAGGAACACCAGGATACCACCACGGAACACCATAGTACACCCGAAGGGCCTAAGCTCTGGGCGGAACACTCAAGTACACCAGAGCATACCGAAACACCGGAACACCCTGGTACACTCGAAGCACACCAGGGAACACCCAGAAGAAAACCTATGTGTTCGACGTCCGGCATATTGGCCTGATCGAGGCCTACGCCCAGGTCAATCGGATTGAGCTCAAGGATGTCATTTATATGATGTGCGAGGAGTTTTTTCAACGCAGGTAGATACGTCACACACCACAGATGAATGACATTCACTAGGGGAGGGGAACCCATGCGCTGGTGGATCGGCTTAAGTCTTGCGGTGCTGTTATCCATGGTGAGCATGAGCTATCCGGATGAACGGCGCGGCTCACCGTTCGAGTCGAACGACCATTGGGAAGGATATCGCACCTATCGACCGGAGCGCCAGCGGGGCTGGCGTGACCATGACCTGCCTGATCGCTTCACCATCGATAAGCCTGGGAAGTGCGAGGTAATCTGTGAGCGGGTAGGCCGCCAGTATAAGTGCAGGGAGTACCGTTGCTAAGGAAACATAAGGAAGGAGGTGAATTGAGCTGACTACTATCGTGCAGAGACCCGAGCCGAGCACGCCAGAGCCCGCTAGCTACCAACGTGCTCAGCTCTTCGAGGCCACCAATGCGCGAGGCAGTGATGACCTCCCGCCAGTTTACCACACCGGAGACGACCATGGACGAGACCGACCTCGAGACCGCGTTACGACAGCTTCAAGAGAGTCTCGGCGATGCTGCCACCCTGAACAACATTGTCATTGCCATTCGAGCCAATACGCAACGGCTCTTAGAACCTTTGAAAAGCGTGTTGGAAGAGGCGCGAGACGCGATTGACCGCACGCTGGCGCTGTTACCATAACCGGGGGCCATCATGGCACGAGCCAGACGTAGGACCGCAAAAGCTGAAGATGTAGGGGATACACCAACACTCAAGAGGAGCACACCAGAGGCCTGTCCAGTGTGTGGGCAGTCCTTGCCAGGCCCCATGGACGAGGCGGCAAGCCATCTACGGCAACATGCGCCAACGGAGAGATGCCGGAATTGTGGCGAGAAGCAGGTTACCTGGGCGTTGGATTGGGACGGGGTGAGATATCCACGGCCGGATCTATCGCTGTGGTTCTGTGACCCCTGCGGACGGTTTGCGCCGGTGCAGGCCGGAGAGGAGACGACATGAGCGTATATCCCGATGGACACCCACCCTTCGCACCACGCGGCTTGCTCACGGACGAAAACATCGAGCAATCGATCGGGAGGATTGCGCAGAGCAATTTCCACGACACCCTGTTTTACGCCGGATGTGCCTTGAGTACGAGTCGCGGGAGCCTTGAACAGCTTCGGGTCGCGTTGTTCCGCGCCGAGCAGTTGATCGAGACAGAGCCGTTGCCGGTGCCTTGCGGTTGTAGCGACCTGCCCCATTCTATTGACGGCATGCTGGAAACGCTCGAAGCGGCGAGGATTTGCCTGGAACAATGGAAAGAATCGCAGACCTGTAAGGCTATCGTGGAGACGTTTCCTAGGCCGAAGAGCAACGTCACTTGATACTAATGCATGACATTCGCCCAGAATCAGCGAGGCCGCCCGTTCAGCGCGTGTTGCCGCGGGCCGTGGCGGCGTCGCGCGCCTCGCGCGCCGGGCTGGGCGGCAGTAACGTGGCGATCAGCCGGCGCACGACTTCGGCGTGGCCCTCCAGCCGCAAACGCCGGAAAATTTACGGTAGCGACTCTGGCCGAAAACTAATGTTTTGTGCCAAGGCGCTTACCGTACATTTTCCACTGGCTGCTCCTGGAACCCCAATCAATCCGACTACGCACCGCATCGGCCGCTTGGCGGTCCGACAAGCCTTCGGCAAATTGCATCACGGTCGCCAATGCTAGCCGCCAGGGGGCCTCGGCAGGCTGCCCACGAGCTGGAAAGAGGTGAGCAAAGAGGTGATCATTGTAGATGGTCCCAAGTTCATCGCGTATCCGCATGTACACATTCCCGTGAGGAAAAGCAGCGTGCGCGACGCGTATCGTCTCTTCAGGGACCGGTGGAACTTCCTGGGCGTGGAGCGACATGGGCCTTCTCCTTCAGCCATCTTCACACGATATGACAGCGATTGAGATGGCCGATCATAGCAGATCGCTCATACCGGTTGGCATCCCTTCCCAGGAATTCGCCACCAGTATCAGAACATGGTTTACATCAGTGCGGAACGAAGCCGACCGTGTTGGACCAACATAGCCCATTGAATTTACACATGTTGGCCCTCTCGCTTTGAGGGCTCACTCCTATGCACGATGCGGCTCTGGGGGCTGGTCAAGCGGATGTTTCCTAAACAAGGTCGGCTTCACTCCGCACTGATGTAAATGATGTTGTGACGCGCTTTGTCCAGCCCCCACTTTGTAATGGTCTCTGCTGTATGGCCACCGGGTACCGGGAGTTCGTCCGGAAACATCCGGTGGCCACCAAGCGGGCGGTGCGGGCGATCTTGAAGGCCGCCGATCTGTGTGCCCGTGAGCCCGAGCGGGTGGCCCAGTTCCTGGTGGACAAAAACTACGTGAGCCGCTATGACTCTGCCCTCCAGGCCATGAAAGAGGTCCCCTATGACACGTGGCGCGAGTACGACCCCGAGGACACGGTGCGCTTTTACGCCTTGCGCCTGCACGAGGCCGGCATGCTCAAGAGCAGCCCCCAGAAGATTATCGCCCAAGGTACCGACTGGCGCTTCCTGAATGAGCTGAAGAGAGAGCTGAAGGGCTAACGGCGCACACCGCGACATGGTCGGCTAACCTCGGCACAGGCGTCAAGGAGGTGTTGACCCGGTTTGTGCCACGGTACCGCTGCTGACTTCAAGAGCTGAATTGATTATCAGACAAAGACTTATGTCGTTCGCAGTGAATGTGAGCAGAACCGGATGTTTGCAAGTTCTTCTCACCGATTGTGAGTTGATTCTCAGAGACTGTGAGCAGGAGGGTGGTTTCATTCTCAGTTAATCTGAGTCGAAACCGTGCGCTGTTATCGAGCAGACGCCCCGATGTTCTCGATTCATTACATATAGCCGGTGGGGATGGTGCTGGTTGGGGTGTATTGGGAGCAGGCTATCGAGGACGGCGGAGGCGGGGTGGGGGGCACGTACGGCACCGCTGGTGAAGGGCTGGGGCCAGGAGTCACCGCACGGAACCGGGCACCCTGGCCCCTTGCCTCCGCACCGGGCGCGTCCGCCGCGCGGCGCGCTTAGAACTCGACCTGCTCGCCCTTGATCATGCGGACGGCTTCGATCGTCACCGAGCCGGCGCCGGCGAAGGCGCGGGCCTTCGCGGTGCCGCTGACGGCCTTGGCATCGACCACGCCGAGTGCCTGCACCTCCACCACATGGACCCCCGCCGTGAGATCGGGGGCGATGAAGTTGAAGGCATTAGCCGTCAAGCTGTTGAGGAGCACGGTGATTTCCTCCGGGGTGGTCGTGCACTCCGTGGGAATGGCGGCCCCAGCCGGACAGCTCAAGATCCCCTGCAACGTCGCCGCCAGCGTCTGCAGCCGGCTGCAGTAGGTCACCCCCGCCCCGTCCACGCCTGACCCCGGTGAGCCCTCGAACGCCAG
>JBKPCR010000167.1:0-10134 GCA_046727435.1 bacterium
GATCGGCGAGCTGCCGCTGGAGACCCAAGTGAAGCTGTTGCGTGTCCTCCAAGAGCAGGAGTTCGAGCCGGTGGGCAGTAGCCGCACGGTGCGTGTGGATGTGCGGGTCATCGCCGCAACCAACCGCGACTTGGAAGAAGCCGTTCGGATAGGTCGTTTCCGCTCGGATCTGTTCTATCGCTTGAATGTGTTTCCCATCCAGGTGCCGCCGTTGCGTGAGCGGCGCTCGGATATTCCGCTGCTCGTGATGTTCTTCCTGTCGCGTTTCGCCAAGAAGCTGGGGAAAGAAGTTGAGGCGGTGCCACAAGGGATCATGGACCTGCTCACCGCGTATGATTGGCCTGGGAATATTCGTGAATTACAAAACCTCATCGAGCGTGCGGTGGTGCTGTCACAAGGTCCAGTCCTTAGGCTGGATCGCGCCCTGCTGCCGGCTGTCGCCTTGGACGCCGGCACGACGCCCCCTGAGTCTGTGGGTGATGCCCCTGGCAAGCCTGGCCGAGACCGTGCAGGCAGGATTCCATCGACGAGCTCGGTGCCTGGAGAAGCTCTGACCCTCGAAGAGGTCGAAAGGCACCATATTCTCAGAGTGCTGCAACAGACACGAGGGGTCATCGAAGGGCCGAAAGGCGCCGCCAAAATCCTCAACCTGCATCCTAATACTCTACGTAGTCGGATCAAGAAATTAGGGATCAAGCATTCCGACTACGACATATCGTAGCGCTTCCACGGCATATCGTAGTACTGCCAATGTACCGCTCCCCAGCTCTGCACTCAACAGCACTCGTAGGTCGACCGCTTGCAGGTTCCTTTAGATCGGAATACCTGTATTTTCAAATAGATGTCTTAGCACACACTCTACCATGATGACGGGCATGAGAGTTGCGTTAGTCTGGCTGGCGAGATGTTACACATCGCATCTCTCGCACAGCGTCTGGCTAACTTTCAGATGTCCATTACAGTTCATACCAACGAACGAGGAACTCGAAAGTGCTCAGGATTTCATTAGTCGAAGCGCTGGATCAGGCTGTCACGATACGGTTGGAGGGGCAGGTACGAGGTCCCTGGGTGGATGAACTGCGCCAATCGTGCGAACATTGGCTGGCGAAGGGGAGCGCGCTACACCTCGATCTGAGCGATGTATCATTCATTGACATGGAGGGCTTGGCGCTGTGCCGTCGGCTCAGAGATCGCAAGGTGAGGATTCTACACTGCTCGCCCTTTGTGGCAGAGCAATTGAAAAGCTAGGGGTAATGCTTCGAGTCGAGGGTGTGTGATGGTAGACGCGGTGAAAGCAGGCTCTGCTACAGCACGATTTGAGTCATACCTGACGCCGATCCTGACGGCTGCCTACGGGACTGCCCTGCATATGACGCGCAACGGCGATGACGCTGCGGACCTTGTGCAAGAGGCAGCGTTGCAGGCGTTTCGCGCCTTTGATAGTTTTCAGGAGGGCACGAATTTCAAGGCGTGGTTCTTTCGCATCCTCACGAACCTGTTCATCAATGCCTACCGCAGGCGACAGCGCGAACCGGGGATCGATACCCTGTCCGATCTCGAAGATGCCCCGGCGCTGTATCTCTTTAGGCAGACCCGGGAGATGGGCATACATGCTTGGAATGCCGATCCGGCGGCGCTGGTACTCGAGAAATTCGAGGCGGAACAGGTTTGCCAAGCCATCGCCGCGTTGCCCGAGGACTACCGCATCGTCTCGGCACTCTATTTTATGGAGGAGTTTTCGTATCAAGAGATCGCGGAAATAGTGGGTTGCCCAGTCGGAACCGTGCGGTCGCGCCTCCATCGTGGCAGAAGAATGCTGCAAAAGGCCCTGTGGCATATTGCCGAACAGCAGGGCATCATCGCCAACCTCCACGCTAGCGGGGAATAGGCTGGCGAACAGGGCGATGGCGTTGTATATGCGGTACACTTTGCCCTGGACATCTGGCGGGTTCAGCTCTATAAAGGAGGCAGTCATTGCTCAGGCAGATTGGTGAGGCATCATGCAGACCCAGACTAGTCTCTCATCGCAGCTCACGGCCCGTGAGCGGGGGATCACCACCGCCTTATTGGGCCTGGGGCTCATCACCTTTGCCATTGATGCCTCTAACACCACGCTGATCCTCCCCCAAATCATGACCAGCTTGCGTGTTGAGGTCTTCCAAATCCATTGGGTCCTCACCGGCCCTGGCATCGTGCGCACAGTGGTCATGGCTGCCACCGGATGGCTGAGCGGCTGGTTTGGCCCGCGCACCCTCTACTTGCTCTGTATTGGAACCATGACCGTTGGGTCGCTGGGCAGTATGCTCGCCTGGGACTGGCCCTCCCTGATCTTCTTTCGCATGCTTTCCGGGGCGGGTGGAGGGCTGATCCCGCAGATCTCCCAGGCCATTTTCTACCAAATTTTCCCCCCCGGCCAGCGTGGCATGGCGCTAGGATTCGCCCTGATGGGGTGGTCGATTGGCCCAGCGTTTGGCCCCTTCATGGGGGGGAATTTGCTGGAGTTCGCTTCCTGGCGCGTGGTCTACGGTATCACCCTGCCCCTCTGTGGCTTGGGGTTCATCCTCGCCTGGTGGTGGTTCCCATACCTCCAGCGTCCCGAGCGACGGCGTCTCGATTACTACGGTGCATTGGCCATCACCGTCGTGGTGTCCACGCTGCTCTTGGCCCTGAGCCAGGGCAATCGGGAGGGCTGGGACTCGCAGTACATCCTCACCCTCTTTGCCATCGCTGGCGTGGCGGCTGTGTTCTGGGTGGTGGTGGAGCTGTGTCATCCGCAACCACTGGTGGAGTTGCGGCTGTTTAGCTCCGTGCCGTTCATCATGGCGATGATCGTCATGTTCCTGACCACCATGACGTTTCGCGGTACGGGCCCCATGGTGTCGGTCCTGCTGCAGCGGCTCATGGGGTTGGAGCCCATGCTAGTGGCCTACGTGCAGATGGCCCCCAATCTGGTGTATGGTGCGGCGGTGCTCATTGTCGGGCGCCTCTCCGACCGTGTGCCGGCCTATGTGCTGGTGCTGTCTGGGCTCGTCATGTATGCGGCAGGGTTTTTGGGCTATGCCGGGGTCAGCGAGGTGACGACGCTGTCTATGATCACGAGTTTCTTGATGATTCGCTTTATCGCCGAGGCGTTGGTTGTCTCGCCCAATAACCTGGCAACCCTGGAGGCTCTCCCAGAAAACAAGGTATACATGGCCACGGCGCTGTCCGGCTTGCTCCGCAGCATAGCCAACGCCGTGGGCACAGCCGTGGCGGCGGTCGTGTGGGATCAGCGCTACAACTACCACCTGCAGCAATATGCCGAGGAGACTCCACTCGATTCTTTCGGCTTCACTGGGGTGCTCAGTAGTTTGCAACACACGTTGCAATGGTCGGGGGAGATCGCGGCGCTGATCCCAACCAAGACCATGGCCTTGATCAGGGATCGTCTCTTCGCTGAAGCCAGCACGGCTGCCTGGCAGGACTTTTTTTGGTTCAATGCGATGGTGGCGATCTTCTGTCTCTTTCCAGCCTTGCCATTTTGGCGGCGCCGGAAGTATGAGGCCCCATCCACACTCCCGACAGCAGCCGGATCAGCCCCGAGTGCCGGGGCGAGCAAAGGCGACCCCAAGTCCTAAGGGTCGCGTCGCGACCATTCCGACCCGCACCATTCCTAGAGGGTGGGGGAGCGAGGCCATTGGAGCGGACTTCGCGGTAAATGGGCAAGCTGCAGCGGCCAACTCTCGGTCTCAGAGTTGATTCCGCTCCTGGATAGCAATGGGCTGCTGAAGGCGTCTAGAGAGGCAGGGCAGTGATGCCAAGCGGCTGACCCGATCCCTGGGCTTGCCGATATCGCACGCCTGGAAGCGATTGGCCGGGGGCTAGCCAATGACGATGAAGGAGGATAGCATGGTGCGGATACCGCTGGCAACGCGTGACAGCGTTCCCGAGAAGCAAGGAGCTGTTTTTGATGCACTCGTCCAACAGCGTGGCAATGTTCCCACTGCCGGCCCGCTTGCCATTATGATCCACGTCCCTGAGCTGATGCAGCGGGGCGAGGATTTCCGGGCGTATCTGCGGGGCGATGACTCTTGCCTGCCGCTGAAGATTCGGGAGTTAGCGATGATTCTCACGGCACGGGAGCTGGACTGCCAGTTCATCTGGAACGCTCATGCCGCTTTAGCCCGTCAGGCAGGAGTCCAGGATGCCATTGTTGACCATTTGCGTGACCAGAAAGAGATCACAGGTCTAACCCCCGACGAGACGGCCGTGGTGAACTATGGGCGAGAGTTCTTCCGCACGCACCGAGTCAGCCAGGCCACCTTCGATGCGGCCCTCGCACAATTTGGTGTCCGGGGCGTAATTGAGCTCACCAATCTCATGGGGTATTATGCGCTCCTGGCCTTTAACGTCAATGCCTTCGGTGTCGACCTTCCGGTACAGACCAGCGAAGCTCCGCTGCCGATCTAGAACAGAAAGGCACACACATGCCGATAGCACATCTCCCTGGCAATTTACAGATGTATTACGAGGATGATGATTTTACCGATCCGTGGACTACGGCGGAGACGGTCATCCTCCATCATGGGAATGCCAAGAATGCTCGACTGTGGTATGCCTGGGTTCCCTTATTGGCGCGAGATTACCGCGTGATTCGGGTGGATGCTCGGGGGTTCGGCCGATCGTCGATCCCAGCACCGGGGTACCACTGGTCGTTAGAGGGATTCGCCACGGATCTGATCCATCTCATGGATCAGCTGGGCATTGACAAAGCGCATGTGGTGGGCGAAACTATTGGCGGCACCATTGCCCTGCAGTTTGCCTATCAATTTCCCAACCGCCTGTATACAGTTACCACAGCTACGTCGCCCTACAAATTTCGCGGCGTCCAGTCCTATCTGGATTACCACGATCTGGTGCAGAAACAGGGCGTCGAGGCCTGGGTGCGGCAAACGGCAGACCGGCGTTTAGAACCGGGCAAATCGGACCCTCAGCATAGTGCGTGGTATGTTCAACAAATGAGCCAGACGGCACAGCATGTGGTGCTGGAAACCCTGGCATATTTGGCGACCGTCGATTTAACGCCGATCCTGCCGCAGATCACCACGCCAGCGCTCGTGCTGGTGGGGGAGGGCAGCACTATGAACACGTCGGATCGGACCCGCAGTCTGGCCGAGCTGTTGCCAAAGGGGCGGTTGGTCGAGGTGCCAGGGGCAAGTGGGTATGTGCAACATTCGGCCCCAGCCCAATGCGTGGCCATCTGGCGAGACTTCGTGAAGACGGCCAGGTAAATGCTGTCAAATCATTGAGCCATCTGTGTCACTGCCGCTCAACAGGGCACATTCAGAGACCATCGCGAACGAGGCAGGACTCTTATCTCTGACAGCACTATGGCCACCTTGAAGCGCATCACGATCTATACAGATGGCGCTTGTCTCGGGAATCCTGGTCCGGGCGGGTATGGGGTCGTCCTGCTGTACGGCGATCACCGCAAAGAGTTGTCGGGAGGGTACCGGCTGACCACGAATAATCGGATGGAGCTGACCGCGGCCATCAAAGGCTTGGCTGCGTTAAAGAAGCCGTGCGAAGTAGAGCTCTTTAGCGATTCAGAGTACGTGGTGAACGCGGTCGAGAAGGGTTGGGCGCGCCGCTGGCGAGCGAACGGTTGGTATCGCTCGAACAAACAATTGGCTGAAAATCGGGATCTCTGGGAAGAACTTCTCAGACTCTGTGAGAGACACCGAGTGCGCTTCAAGTGGATCAAAGGCCATGCGGGTCATGCAGAGAACGAGCGCTGCGATCGGCTCGCGTTCCAGGCCGCGCAGCTGCCGAACTTGCCCGCAGATAAAGGATATGAAGGTTCCTCTGCGGCTTCGCAGTAGGCTAGGCTATCGAGCACCGCTGTAGGGCCTGTGGAAGTCTTGGTGAACCGTATGCCAGCCCTGGCTCTTGCCTCCTGTCGTTGGAGGCAGAGCATACCATAAACCGCAATAAACTCTATTCGTGAGTCAGCGATGATGGCATATGCCGCCATCATCGCTGACTACTCCTGCCCAGACGCGGTGCCACGATATCGGTCAACAAAGTCCCACATCAGCTCTGACGGTATTGCCGCACGAAGTCCTCATTGAAGCTAATCCCAAGGCCGGGCCGTTCACTAAGGTACAGCTTGCCTTCCTCGAGGCGAGCACTCTCGGCGTATAGATCGGGCCAGAGCGGATCGCGATCGGGGTTGTGGAACGATTCCACCGTCAGGCCGTTGGGGGAGGCTGCCACCAGGTGGCCGTGAATCTGGGGATCATGGTGCGGTGCGATGTCGACGTGGTACATGCTGCACATGCCGGCGATCTTGCGCCATTCAGTGATTCCCCCGTTCTTCGTACCGTCGAACTGCAGGATATCGACGGCACGCTGCTCAATGAGCTCGCGCGCCTCGAAGCGCGTGTGGGCGCTTTCGCCGCTGGCCAGGGGCAGATGGGTATTCTGCTTCAGGATGGTCAGCGCCCGAATATCGTCATACCACTGGATGGGTTCTTCAATCCACCGGGGCTGGTAGTCAGCAAAACGCCGCGTGGCTTCGATGGCAGTCTTCACATCCCAGGCGCGATTGGCGTCCAGCATGAGGTTGATGTCGTCCCCAAGCGCCTGGCGCAGCGCTTTGACCCGCGCCACGTCTTCGTCCAGCGACGCCCCGCCGACTTTGATCTTGATGGCGCGATAGCCGGCTTCGACATACCCTTGACACTCGGCGACCAGCTCGGGAATGCCGCGGCCTTCGGTGTAATAGCCGCCGGTGACATAAGCGGGAACCTGATTCGTGTAACCGCCCAGGATACGGAATAATGGCAACCCCGCCTGTTTGCCGACGAGGTCCCACAGGGCAATGTCGATTGCGGCGAGGGCGACTTCGAGCTGCTCGCGACTGATGCCCCACACCGCCCAGGCGGAGCGCCGGGTGTGGGTAATGGAGAAAAGTTTTTGCCAGAGGTATTCGGGTCGCAACGGGTCTTCGCCGATCAGCAGCGCTTGCAACTCGCTCTGGATAAGCTTGGCAGCGGCTAGCGGCGGTCCTCCGTGCCCCTCGCCGAGGCCAACCAATCCGTCATCGGTATGTACCTTGACGATTAGCTCGGTCACGGCCTTGCCACCCCCCATCGCTTGCAAAGAGGTCCAGAAGCTTGCTTTCACGGGCACGGAGATGGCCGTCGCTTCAATCCCGGTGATTTTCATTGTTCTCTCTCTTTTTTCTAGGCGCAGCTGCCATGAGGCGGTCAGCTACGACTTGTCCTTGTCGCCGCCTGGGATCCAGAAGCTCGCGACAGCGGCAGCGACGAATACTAACGCAAACACGACAAAGCAATCCTGAAAGGCCACGACAAGCGATTCCTGGCTTAGATAGCGACTCAGCACTGCATCGGCTTTGATCTGTAGGAGCCTCCCGACGTCTCCGCCGCGTTGCAGTATCGCTTCCAGCGTGTGCCGTATCTCATCCACGCCAGCTACGGATGCGGCGAGATGCTCGGCTCCTGTGAGGTGGTGCACATAATGCCAGCGTTCGAGCAGCACCCCAGCCAAAGCTATGCCGCCCATCCCAGAGATTTGCCGGGTGATATTCAGCAAACCTGAAGCCGCGCTGATCTCCTCGCGGGCCAGCGTGTATAACCCCAACATGATGAGGGGTGGGAAGACAAAGCCGAGACCGGCACGCACGATCAACGACCACACGAGCGTCATCTCCTCGGTCTGGAGACCCATCCAGGCAAACCAATACGTCGACGCCGCCGCCAGGAGGAAGCCGATCACCAAAAAGAGGCGGGGATTGAGCTGGTCGCACAATTTCCCGACTAGCGGTGAAAAGACCCCGGTCAGCGCCACCCCTGGCAGCATGAGGAGGGCTGCTTGCAGGGCCGTGTATTCGAGAAAATCTTCCAGAAAGAGCGGCACCAGCAAATTCGAGCCGAACATGGCAAACCCCAATAGCACACCGACGACGGTGGCCATGGAGTAGGTGGGATTGCGATACAAGCGTAGGTTCACCAGAGGGTCGCGCGCGCACAGCTCAATCAACAGAAACGACGCCAGCGAAACGCCAGCCATCACGAACAGCCACAGAATATAATGTGAATTCCAGCCCTCACGATTCCCCTGGCTCAGGGCCATCAGCAACGTGACGACCCCTGTTGCCATGGTCACCAGACCCAACAGGTCGAGCCGGCGTGAACGGCGGCCGCTCAGGTCGGCGGCCATAATCGACGCAGCCAACGCCACCCCCACGATGCCAAGCGGAATGTTGATGTAAAAAATCGCTCGCCAGCTGATGGTGTCGGTCAGATATCCACCCAACGTCGGCCCCAGAATGGGACCGAAGGTCCACCCCAGCGAATAAATGCCCATCGCCAGTCCACGTTGCTGTGGGGGAAATACCTGAAAGATGATGGCCATCGCTGTCGGCGCGATGGCTCCCGCACCCAGCCCTTGAATACAGCGGAAGAAGATTAGAGAGTATGGGCTCCAGGCCATACCACAGAGGGCTGAACTGATAGTGAAGAGCGCCAAGCTGCCAGTATAGAGCCACTTATGCCCGACCAAGTCGCTGAGCCAGCCGACCGCTGGCATCACCACCGCCATGCCGATCATATAAATGATGAGGACCCATTGGATCTGATTGAGATCGGCACCGATACTGGCCATGATGTTTGGGATGGCGATGTTGACGATGGTACTATCGAGTGCGAACAAGAACGCACCGAGCATAATCGTCCATGTCACCCACCATTTATAGGACGGCCGCAGAGAGAATGCATGATCGCTGGTCGCCGATGGGCGTGGTGTGGTTAGCACCGCCTCTTCCATAGGTTCTCCCTTGGCGAAAAATCTGGAACCAATCCTACCATAATTGTCGCATGCTGCCGCTGATTTTTCGCCCAGCCCGGACAGAGAGGATTTGGTGGAGTCTTGGCTGGTATAGAAGGCTTGTCGCGAAGGACTGGAAAAGCTTCGCGATTAAGAATATAGTTGCCAAGGAGGATGTCAGTGTGTAATGTCAAATCTTAAGATATCGAGACATGCCTTGATGGACCTCATCCACGAAGGGCATGATAACGAGTGGCGGTGGCGTGCCTGACGTATAGACCACATGGCCAGCGACGCTGGGTTAGCAGCAGGGGAGGAGAAAAACCATGCATCGACGCGTGCAATTTGCTGATGAGATCGAACCTCTCGTGCAGTTTATCGAGGAATCCGCTCCAAGCGAGATTCTCGAGCAAACGTTGGAGAAGCTCCGCGCTGGCGTGCCTATCAAAGCTATGCTCACCGCTTCGGCGTTGGCGGTGACACGCTCCTCAGACCTCCCCCCAGGTCATCATGGCGGCCCTTTGCATCCGTTAGTCGGCATGCATGCGATCCGGCATATCGCCGAGCGAGTGTCAGCCGAGAACCGTTTTCTGCCCGTCCTGCAGCATGTCGCCCTCTCGAATAAGCACATTCATCATCCCGGCATGGGGCCATACATGCTGCCGGACTTTGAGCCCATCGACGCAGGTGGGGTCGAAGCCACCAAGAATGCCTTCCTCGGGGCGGTCGACCGTGGGGTGTACAACCAGGCCGATCACTATTTTCTGTGGCTCTGGGACAATATTCCGGCGGTCGAGGCGCTGGATTTGTTGTTGACGGTCGCCATTCCCAAGAATGTGCAGGATGATCATTATTTCATCTTTCCGTCCTTCACCTGGAGGGCGGTCGAATGGTTGGGGCGTGAATATCTGCCCATCCTCATGCGGCCTGCCGTGCGCTACGTGACGCGTTTTCCGACGCCGCCGGCCATCCCTGAGTTCGAGGGGCTTCTTGACGAATATCAACTCCTGACACGATCGCTGCGGCAGCGCACTGGGAGCGATGAAACACCGACCATCGGTCACCTCGGTGAGAGCATCGGACAGTGCAACACCTATGCAGAGATCCCGGCGATGCTCGCTAAAGCTCTTGCTGATGGGCTCTCGTTGGAAGGCGCTGGCGAGGCCCTATCGATCGGGGCGGCAAGCTTGTTCTTGCGCTCGCTGACCGGCAATCCAATGGACGTGCACCTGCACACTGGGGTGAATCTCCGTCGCTACCTCGTGCAATTGGACGGCCTGAGCTTGCGCAATAAGCTGCTGG
>JBKPCR010000168.1:0-15938 GCA_046727435.1 bacterium
GACGCATCTCAGCGGGAGCGACCTTTCCGAACCGTACTGGGGCGGCACAGATTTTATGGGAACCCATCTGCACAGAGCGAAGCTCAAAGGGGTCATCTTCACCGGGACAAAACTGCCCGGAGTGAATCTGAGTGGCCCGAATCTCCCTCAGGAACTTTGCATGTATACTGATCTCCGGGAGGCAGACCTCTCGGCCGCAGACCTCAGCGAGGTAAACTTCAAACGCGCAAATCTCACCGATGCAAAACTCGCAAGGGCGCGCCTCATCGCCGCTGATTTACGCTTCGTGACGCTCAATGACGGGAAAGCTTCATGATCTGCCGTAACGCAGGACCCGCTCGCCGGTTCCACGCGCAGGAGGGAGGCCCATGGCCGACTGGGATAAACTCATGAAAGACTACCCGCAATACACGCCCCTCGCGAACAGGTTCCGCGAACCGCGGCCGCGCCGTCTACTGGCGCTCGACGGCGGGGGGATACGCGGCGTCCTCACCCTGAAAGTGCTCGCCGAGCTGGAGCGGCAGCTGAGGGCAAAGACGAACGGCGGCGACGCCTTCCGCCTGAGCGACTACTTCGACTACATCGCCGGCACGAGTACCGGGGCGATCATCGCCACTGGCCTAGCGCTGGGCTTCTCCGTCGTAAAGCTGCTTGGCTTCTACGAAGAATCGGGCAAGGCGATGTTTCAGAAGCCCTTCTTCATCAAATGGCTCTGGTACCGCTACAAATCGGAGCCGCTGCTTGCAAGAATGAAGGAGACCTTTGGCGCAGACACCAGGCTCGGCTCGGAAAAGCTCCGCTGCCTTCTCCTGATAGTGATGCGGAACGTGACGACCGACTCACCTTGGCCAATTACCAATAATCCCTTCGCGAAGTACAACGACACGACGCACTCCGACTGCAACCTCAACACCCCCCTCTATCAGCTCGTTCGCGCCAGTACGGCCGCACCTACCTACTTCTCACCCCAGGTGATCGAGTTCGGGAAGAGGACCTTCAAGTTCGAAGACGGCGGGATGACGCCCTATAACAACCCGGCCTTCCTCCTTTACCGGATGGCGACCGAAGCGCCTTACAATCTTAATTGGGCGAAGGGTGAGAAGAATCTGCTTCTCGTCTCGGTTGGGACAGGGTCGGCGCCGCGGATCGATACCCAGACCTACTCCAAGGGAAACTTCCTCCTGAAAAACGCAAAGCAGATCCCCACAGCACTGATGTACGGCACGGCAGTGGACCAGGACATCAACTGCCGCCTCTCCGGCCGCTGCGTCTGCGGAGCCCAGATCGACAGGGAGTTGGGCGACCTGATCCCACTTGACAGTAGCATGACGCTCAACCCCTCCCCGCTGCTTCCTCTGACGGTCGACGCTGGACGCAACTTCCTTTACGCACGTTACAACGTGCAGCTGGACCGCGATGGGCTGAAGGACCTGGGCATCACGGATGTCGACCCGGAGGTCGTCGCGCGCCTCGACTCCGTCAAACACATCGATGATCTCAAGCGCGTCGGCGAGTGTCTGGCCAGGACGGTCGTTGACGTCGCTAAATTCGGCCCGCACTTTTGAGAGGAGTAGTGCTATGTCAGGCAAGACTTATGAGAGGATACGCGCATTCATCATCACGCCATTTGGGAAAAAGGAGGACGCCCAGGGCAGTCTCATAGACTTCGACGCGGTGCGCGAGAAGCTCATTGAACCCGCACTCGACCAGTTGGGCATCTCCGGCAGAACGACGGGCGAAATCATCCGAGCCGGGAACATCCACGCAGACATGTTCCAGCGTCTCCTGACGGCTGACCTCGTAGTGGCTGAGGTCTCAATCCACAACGCCAACGTCTTCTACGAGCTCGGCGTTCGCCATGCCCTGCGCCAGCACCGGACAGTCATGCTCCGCAGCCAGGGCGACAAGTACCCGTTTGACCTCGAGACCTACCGTTACCTGGCTTATGATCGCGTGAACCCAGCTGCCTCGTTCAACGACTTGGTTGAGGCGTTGCGTGCGACGCTGGACTCGACTGAGCAGGACAGCCCTGTGTTCCGCAGCCTGCCAACGCTCAGGGAGCAGGAGCGCTCGCACTTCCTGCCGGTGCCGATTGACTTCAGGGAGGAGGTCGAGCAGGCACTCGCCAACAGACAGCGCGGCGACCTCGCCCTGCTGGCTCTGGAGACGAGCGGGTTCCCGTGGGGCATTGAGGGATTGCGCGTCGTCGGGCACGCACAGTTCAGGCTGAACGACCACAACGGTGCGCGGGCAAGTTGGGAGGATGTGCGCGGGGCCGACGCGGACGACAAAGAGGCAAACACGCTGCTGGGCACCATCTACCAGCGGCTAGGCGAGCTCACGCTGTCTGACCAGGCGCTCAAGCGCGTCCTGGCCAACGACGAGACGACCACGTACGAGAGGGCTGAAGCCTACACGCTCCAGGGGCGTAACGCCAAGGCGCGCTGAATGCCGACTGGAAGGGCGGCCAGGACAACCCGCACGCGGCGGAGGAGTGGCGGCAGAGGGCCCTACGCTCGCCTTACCTTCAGGAGTCCTACAGCCTATGTCAGAAGGGCTTTGGCGAAGACCTCAATCACTTCTACTCGGGCCTCAACGCGCTGGCGATGCTCACCGTCATGATCGAGCTGGCGACGGGGCTGCCAGAAGTGTGGGCCGAGGATGTCGCCAATGAGGACGAGGCGGTGCAGAAGCTCGCCGCGCTCAAGAGACAGCGCGATACCCTATCCTCCAGCGTCGGGCTCTCTATTAAGGCCAGCAAGGAGTGCCTGGAGCGCGAGGCGAACGCTGCCAAGGATGTCGCGACGCGCTCCTCCAAGATGGACCAACTGAGGTGGACCAACATCAGCGCGTCCGACCATTTGTGCCTGATAGCGAGGCAGCCGAACCGGGTGCGGGCCGATTATCGGAGTAGCCTGACCGGCGTCGAGCAGTTTTACAGGGACTCGGCCAGCAAACAGCTCCTCCTGTACAAGGAGCTGGGTGTCCTCCCCGACAACGTCAATGCGGCGCTTGAAGTCGTGCAACCACAACAACAGCCGGGGCAGCCCACGCAGCTGCACGTCTTCATCTTCACGGGGCACCGTGTGGACGGGCCCGGTCGCGACAAGCAGGGGAAGGAGAAGCGCTTCCCGCAGGAGATGGAGGGTGTCGCGCGGACGGCCATCCGCATGGCGATAGAGGAGGAACTGCAACACACCAAAGGGGACACGGTCGGGATCGCGGGCGGCGCGAGCGGCGGTGATACTCTCTTCCACGAAGTCTGCGCGGAGCTGAATGTCCCAACTCTCCTCTATCTTGCGCTGCCACGGGAGGACTACGTGAGGGAGTCGGTGCAGGACGCGGGCCCGGACTGGGTACGGCGCTTCAACAACCTCTACGGGACGCTCAAGCGGCGCGAGCTGGCACACTCAAAGGACATGCCCCGGTGGCTACGCGAGAAGGGCAACGAATACACCGTCTGGGAGCGCAGCAACCTCTGGATGCTGAGCAATGCCATCGCGCTGGACCAAGCGGGCGGCGGGACGAACCTGACCCTCATTGCCCTCTGGAACAAGAAGAAAGGCGACGGGCCCGGCGGGACAGAGGACATGGTCGCGCAGGCAGCCAAGCGCGGAGCCAGGACCATTATCCTCCCGACCGAAACACTTTTCGGCTTAGCGAAGTAACGCGTGGGGTGCAAAACTGCTTGCAACTGCTAATAGGCCCTTTTCTTGCTGTCCCTGCTGCGCTGGCCGCAGGGGTTGTCCTATGGTCAGGTGCAAAAACGCTACAAAGGGAGCTCGGTGGACCGGATCGGCGTTAGTCCCCTCTATGGCAATGCGCGCCTCAAACACGTCTTGTCTTTATTTGGCTACAAGCAGATGAACACGAGTGTGGTCGAACGGCATAACGGGACCTGTCGGCAGTGCAACCGGTGCGAAGGGCGCAAGACCCTGGGGTTTTCCAAAGCCAAGCGATAGCATCGGTGGATGAGTTGGTTCTCCGTGACGCTCTATGATTTTGCCGAGCTTAGGGTTGCTTAAGAGGCAAGCAGGGCATGCAGATGCATCATTACAGTCCCGCGATGGCCGAAGGATTAGCGGACCATATCTGGTCGACTCGAGAGTGGCTCCTTTGGCCCGTTCTGGCGAGCAGGGATCATCGCAGGACACTGCCAAATATTCCCTCCCAACAGTCAGTCAAAGTCCACAGAATCTGTATTCATCAGAACTTGAGTCATTCGGAAAGCGATTGGGAGGCGAAAAAATGGCATGGACTCTAGATGGTGAGTGGTATGTACTCAAGCAAAAAACAAGAAAACCCTTCGTCCATTTCAAGTCGGACGCGACCAAGGGCTTGTTTATGGGGCTTGCTGGCTTCTTCACCACCCATCAGTGGGAGGGGAATATTTGCCATATTCAGGCCCTTGGAGCGGAAGGCGAACTGATCTTTGACCGTGGCGAAGTTACTTGTAGAATACGCTTCAATTCTCTTCCGGCAACCTTTTTGACGAGTGTAATACTCTCCCAGGTCGAAAACACCACGATACTTGTATGCGAAGCTGTGACCTCGGACAATAAGAATATTTTCATCGTCCATGGTCACAATCTTGAAAGAAGGGATGAGCTAAGGGACTTTTTGAGAGACAACCTTCATCTTCAGCCAATCATTCTTGAGGAGCAGGACGACCGAGGCAAGACGATTATCGAAAAGTTTGAATATTACGCTCCGAGCTGTTCGTTTGCCTTCGTCATCATGACCCCCGACGATAAAGCGGCAACCGAAGATAGGCCTGAATCCCAGTGGCGCGCTCGGCAGAATGTCATCATGGAGCTTGGATGGTTCATTGGATATTTGGGCAGGGATCGCGTGGTAATCCTATCCCAAGGGGAGCTTGAAATCCCATCGGATATACATGGTGTCGTAGACATCAGATTCGAGAATACTATTCGTGAGGTCACTGAAAAGATACGGCAGCGGTTGAATGGGGTTGGTTTAATCTAGGCTTTCAGAGATGGTCTCAGAGCATCACTTCTTGCTCAAGGTTGGCTCATTTTTCAGAGGGTTTGCAAGAATCTGGACAGAGCCTGGCATAGTCAGTCGTATGTAGGGCGAGGGGTGGTGAGCTCGTTGGTCTCCTAGAGATTGCGAGGGCATGATGACGCCGCGGCGAGACAGGAAGCGTTACCACTGCCGCTTCTGTAGCATAACACGTCCGACTCGACTTCCAGAGCCCCAGACACCCGATGGGGCGCTGCTGCTCGGGCATCTCTTCCAGGTGCATCCAACAGCGGTGGGGCGCTTCCTGGAGCAGATGCGCACCGAGGATATTGCACAGGTGGCAGCGCAGGCGTTTGAGGTCATTGAGGATGACGGCCGTCGGTGACGACACGAGAGACGAACCGGGGATGTGTCGGCACCCAGTAATGCTCGCAAGACCAGCCACATGGCTCACTGGAGGCAAACGTCATGGCGAACGAAGAACATCTCGCTCTGCTGAAGCGAGGGGTTGGTGTCTGGAATACATGGCGGAACATAAACCGTAAAATACGACCAGACCTCGGCGGGGCATACCTCTACGGGGCGAACCTCCATAGGGCAAACCTCCGTGGGGCGACCCTCCAGGATGCGAACCTCGGCCTGGCGCTCCTCGACGGGATGAACCTCCATAGGGCAAACCTCCATGGGGCGACCCTCCAGGATGCGAACCTCGGCGGTGCGAACCTCCGTCATGCGATCCTCTCTCGGGCATACCTATCCGCGGCGCACCTCTGTGAGTCAGACAATGCCTTCGCGGCGCCCCATCTCAGAGGAGTAGTCCGGCTGTCAGGGCGGCGCAGGAGTCGACGCTGTCGCTTCTGCGGCACATGTCTCAACACCTGGCGGCCGGTGTCCCCAGTTGGTCATCGGGGCGTATTGCGGTATCATGTCTGGCCACATTGCACGACGGCGGTGGGGCTGTTCCTGAAGGAGGCGCAGGCGGTGGAGGACATTGCCTTGGTGGCCGCGCAAGGTTTCCAGTTCATCGAAAGCGGAAGCAGGATGTGATGACATGGAAGGCGAAACAAGCGATGTGAGGGTCGTCAGCATGAGTCAGCAGTTGTTACGTGATCCACGTATCGTCCAACTCGATCGTATCAAACCGGTGGTGGCACCGCCAGCGCCTGGCGACTTGTTCCGCCTCCCCCTGGTGCGCAAGGCATTTATCTACCAGCGGCTCTACACACACGAGCAGCGCAAGAAAAGCCTCTGGTCCCTGGAAATGCAGGACGCGTTGCGCGAGCAGGCCACGGCGGATGGCTATCGCGACGATCAGATCATGGTCGAGCGTCGCGACCTCGGCATTAGCGGCACGAAAGGGCGGGAAGAGCGCCCAGGGTTGGCGGCCCTCATCCAGGCCATCGAAGCTGATGAGGTCGAAGCAGTCTATGTCGTGCATATCTCCCGCATCAGCCGCGATCAAACCTTGATCGATGGGCTGGAGTTCTGGGAGTTATGTAAGCAGCATAGGGTGCTCATCATCATGCCCACGATGCGGTTGAACCTGCGAGACTCGATGCACATGCGGCTCTACCGCCAGGAGATTGAACGCGCCGCCGATGAGATTGAGCTGCTGAAGATGCGCCTTGGGGGACCCAGACGGCATAAGGCGCTGTCAGGACGGTTCGACAGCCGCAGCGTGGCTCCAGGCTATCTGGTCGATCATCGGGCCCAGAGCGAGACCTGCGAGCGCTATGTGCTCTACCCGCCACACGCCGAGGTGGTTCGGACGCGCTTTCAGGCCATCATCACCGCCGGGACACCCACGCGAGCGGCACGCTGGTTGCGAGACCACGGCATCATCTTCCCTCATTTTGGCTCAGAGGTCTCCCTGGAGGATATTGCACGTTCAAGCTTGAACGCACCCGGTATTCCTCACAGTGTCCAGGTGGGTTTGTGATCTCCCTGACGCTCGTGCGCTCCATCGTGACCAACCCGGTCTATCTCGGGTGGTGGCTGGTGGAAGGGCAGGTCGTGCACACCGACAACCATCCGGCCATCATCGATGAGGAGGTGTTCATGCTAGCGCAGGAGCGCTTGAGACAGCACGGCCGGAAGCAGGGGCGGGCAGGGGGGCTGAGTAGTCCGGTCCCTCAGCTCCTCAGCGGACTACTCTAGTGCACGCAACATGAGGTGCCCCAGCAAATGTATGGGCTGACCTGTGGGCCAGGCCGATATCTCTGCGACTATGGCTACCATAATGCCCAGAGCGACCATTTCTGTACGTACCTCAATGCGCGGGTTTTGGATGAGCCGATCACTGATCTGGTGCTCCGCCGTTGCGGCTTTACCGAGCACGCCGAGGCGGTGCTAGCGCAGATCGAAGCCGAATACAATACCGCCCGGGAACAAGCACGCCGGCAGCAGCGCGAGCTGGCGCATCTTCAGCACGAAGTCGAGACCCTGAAGCATAACCTTGCCTTGACGCGCACACCCGAGCAAGTCACGATGATCTTCGAGCAAATCGACCAGCGCATGCATCGCATGGCTGGATTGGCAGACGAACGCCACTCGCCGGTGGGCCGGAGGCTTTCGGCGGCGCAGGTCGCGACTGTGAAGTCCTTTCTCACTGACCTCCGCACCGGTTGGGCACAGCAGCCGCCGGCCCTCAAGAACGAATTCTTGCGCCTGATCCTGGCATCCGTGCATGTACACACCGTGCGCGACCATGTGGAGGCGATGGTGGTCTGGCGCTCAGGGGCCCAGCAGCACCTCTGGATTGAACGGCCACCCCGGCGGAGGGGCGGCAAGGTGCCATGGACGCAAGCAGACAACGCCTGGTTCCAGGCGCACTACGCCACCGCTACACGGGAGGAGCGGCGTGCGCGCTTTCCGCACCGCACACAGATAGCTATTCGGAAGCAGGCGAAACGGCTAGGGCTGTCCAGATCGCAACAGGGGATCTCGAAGCCGCACCGGCCGCCGTGGACAGCGGCCGATCATGAGTGGTTGCGGGCCTATGTTGCAGGCCAGATCAGTACGGCTGAGCTCTGTGCCAAGCTGCCGGGGCGGACGTGGGATGCAATCGAAAGCCAGCAAAGGGTCTTAGGGCTCGTGCAGCGGCACAAGCCCATTTATTATCGCATCGATTCATCAATCCGGGATAGTGTTTCCGAAGAAAGTAGTTCGATAGCGACCTGTTTGCCGTTACCGTTATCGCCAGGCGGAGTAAAGGAGATGCTAAGGGCTGGCTCACCATTGAAACGATAGGCCCATAGCGTGTTCTGGATGTAGGCCCAGAGCACTCCACGCGGCTCGTCCACGGCGATAGCGCGAACGTTCTTGACGTCGACGATTTGCAGCAGAACACTCGCATCCGCCGTGGCGATTTTGTCGATCCCGTCCGATTTCGCAAGCCACAGGGCATCTGCGAAGTCAGGGTTGGGATGGAGAGAGTCCTGAGCACGGAGCAGCAGGCTCGACAGGACGAGGCACAGCAGGGGGAAAAGCTACAATAATGCCCAAGATCTGCTTCTTAACTCACGTCCTCATCTCCTCAATGGAGGATGTTATTAATGGTTTTCCGTGCTTAAACAGACAGACGGCAATCCCTTGACCTTGGGAGGGAACTTCGGCACTGCATGAGGTCCATCGGCAAAAATGCACCGAGATTAAGAAAGGCTGTCAGAAGTTGTTATGGAGTGCGGAGGATAGAGGGGATGTCTGTGAAGCGGGTGGACTAGATGGGCTGAATCGGCCGAAGCCCCAACATGAGTGTCGAGGTCGTAGACTCGTATGCCGTCCCGCATGTCCTGCTCCTTCGCATAGACGCAAGTGACCTGCTGCGTCTCAAGGCCGCGCCATCAAGCGGGAACCTGGCCACGAATCAGACCGTCCCCTGAGAGGAGTCGTAATTGCCGCATAGACAGAAGCGGCTGTTGCGCCGCGGCGGCGAGGCTAGCAACGGACGCGTTGAACGTCAACTGCAGCGGTCTGGACGGGTTGGATTGATGCGCGGCTTGACAGCAAGTCGCTCGCACCTATAATAGCGCCAATTGCAACAGGCGCACGTACATCCGCTCATATGTCGCCGAAATGACATGTTCCCGTCCGCGCTTCCGAAGATCTTTCGCGGTCCGCTGGCCGATGCGCCATAGATATGGACCGGGTCACCGTCGAACGATCATTCGAGGAGCACTTCCAGAGGAGGAAGCGCCATGAAAGCACTGGTATTGAAGGAGTTAGGTGGGCCACTCATGCTCGAAGACGTGCCGATGCCTCAGCCGGGCCCAGGTGAGGTCCTGGTACGAGTCCGCGCCTGCGGCCTCGGCCTGACCCTGGTGTGGAACCGCAATGGCCGCGGTGGCGGGAGTGGCAAGCTGCCTCGCATCATCGGCCACGAAGTCGCTGGCAATGTGACTGAAGTCGGTCCATATGTGGCTGGCTTTAAGTCCGGGGACCGGGTAAATGTGTACTACTATTTGATCTGTGGCAACTGCCGCTGGTGCGATCGGGGACGTGACGATTTGTGTGAGCATCAAGCGGGTGTGGTCGGCCGGCAGATCGATGGCGGGCTTGCCGAGTACGTCAAACTGCCGGCACGCAATCTCTGCCATCTCCCGCCGGAGATCAGTTACGTCGATGCAGCGGTCACCGCCGACGCCATTGCTACACCGGTCCATGTCCTGCGGGAGCGCGCGCAACTGAGGGCTCCAGACACGGTGCTGGTGGTCGGGGCCGGTGGGGGTGTGGGCATTCATATGGTCCAGATGGCCAAGGTGCTAGGAGCGTCGCAGGTTATCGCGGTGGACATCAATGCCGAGAAGCTCGCCCTGGCCAAGCAGAACGGAGCGGATGCCGTCATTAATTCGCTAGAGGTCAGCTTTGATGCAGAAACGTTGCGGTTGACCGAGGGGCGTGGGGTGGATGTCGTGGTAGAGATGGTGGGTATAAGCGACACCCTGGAGCGGAGCCTGCGCAGCTTGGGGAAGGGAGGGCGCTTGGTGTGGGTGGGAACCTATGACGGCAAGGCGATGCTTCCGGTGACGCAAGAGGCCTTGAGGGGGGAGTGTCTCCTCATGGGCACGCGATATTGCGCTCGGCATGAGTTGGCTGAGGCGGTCGAACTGGTGGCGCGGGGACGCATCCGCCCGACAGTCACTCGCATCTGTCAGCTCGAAGAGGCCGATGCTGTGCTACGGAGTATTGAGCGCATGGAACTGGCCGGACGCGCTTGTGCCGTGTTGCAGTGAGGGAAAGTGGGAAAAGGAGTGCACAGCAAATAGGGCGATTCAGATGACCTTTTCCGAAGGACCGGTTGTTGCTTAAGTTGAGACGGATGACTCTCGGACTTGGTCCTTCAAATTTTGTCCTAGCTTCAACCCCCGAAGCTCTTCAGGCTCATTCCAGGCCGCGGTGGGCGAAGCCCTATGCCTATGAGTGTGGTGACGAGCAGGATGTGTGTCATTGGAACTCTCCTTGCTGTGGGCGGCTGCAAACAGAAGTCAACGCGGTGCATGGTGCTGTTGATGGAAGCTCCTCCGACAGGTTGGACTACGGGGTACGGAGGGCGTGATGCGCCTACCCAGCGGCCTGAAATAGCCTCAGGGCTTTTACAAGTTCGCGATGCTGGTAACCTTCCCATCCTGCAAGTGGATCATGAACAGCTCACCTGCGGTCGATGGGGCTGACGTCTTTTGGGGGTCGAGCCGGCTTCGATGATACGTCCAGTGATCCAGCCGCGTATCGCTGACCCAGTCTGTGCTCTGATTTCTAGGCATGCCCCAGACCGCGATCACCTCCTCCGGAGTCTTGCCTAACTGTGGCCAGTTGACGCATGGCGGGGATTGTACACCGGCAACGCGCGAGAAATTTTCCCGACACCTGTGTTGGGTGAGCCGTCACCTCGGCGTCATCATCGGGTGGCCCGCCGCGCCCGCGGCCTGACGACGGTGGCGCTGCGGAGAGGTGAATCTGGGCAGACAGCCGACGGGAGGACTGTCGTCGCATCTCCCTCCAGGGCCCAACCCCAACACGCATGTGACCAGGGGCACTCAGTACAGCTGAATCCGTTCGGCTGGAAGGGCATGAGCCATTCCCTTTCAGCTAGGACCTCAGTCCTATGCAGATCGCCCTAAAGTCTAATGTTCCCTGCCACAGGAAGATGGTACCATGTCAACCGGGTGCTGGGGATACGCAGCTCTCTTGAACCGCTCCGGAGGAGGGATCACATAGGAGAGTCCCTTGAAACTGAGCAGTCGCCTGAGTGTGTCGAGGCTGAGGCCCCGATTATGTCGCTCCCGCTCCGGCACACATCACGCAACCAGGCAGCGGGCCATCGGATGCTGTTGCGTCCTGTCCGAGCGTACTTGACAGGCTGTCAACCCCTGCTGATCCCCGCAGACCCTGATCACTTCCGCGATCTAGGCTCGGACGCCAGACAATCGGCGCACCTGCGCAGCGGAGTCGAGGTTCGCACCCTTGAGTTCGGTTTCGATCAGCCTGGCTCCGTTTAGGATAACACCCCTGAGGTCGGCGTCCCGAAGATCTGTCCGAAGCAACAGGGCCGAATGAAGAGTTGCTGCGCCTAGTTCTGCGCTTTTCAAGGAGGCGCCCACGAAACTTGCCCGCGAAAGGTTGGCGCCCTCGTTGGATGGCGTGCGCAGGACAGCGGGCTGCCTGGCGAAAGGCAGGTGCACGATAACCTTGCCAGTTCGTGTTCCCAGTTTGGCGCCGTCGAGCTCCGCTCCCGCCCCCGGCCGTCGGTCCAGTTCCATTGCCCGGCCACGGCGGTAGGCTTCAGTAGAACGGTCAGGCAAACTAGGAGCAGGCCAATCTCGCAGGATGATCCGTGACTCGGGCTCTCGTGCATACCCCGTCTCCTGGTCGGTAGGAACGGCGCTCAGCTTCTCTGATGTGCATCTCACATTTCAATACGACGTTACGCCCGACAGACCTCCGGCGCAACCCGAGTCGCTGCGGCGCGAACGCGGTTATCAAAGATTTGACCGGCATGCAGCCCACACAATCCAGAGGCCTCAAGCACCGGGATAACCGCCTGTTCGTAAACGCGCATAAATGGATCTTGAAATGGTAGTACGCAAAACCCCAGGGTCGTATCTCCCTGAAACTTTCGCGATTGCCAGTTGGGCGTTGCAGGAACGACGTCGCTCAATCGTCGTCGTAGATCTTTGATGGTCTTGAGGTGTTGGGATCGCTCATCTCGCAGATTCTTAACGATCAGCTCCAGCTCTGGTTTATCGAGAATATCCTGGCCGACTCTGTCAGACGGTGACGGTAGAATTTTGTAATCGCCCTGACGGCTTTCTGCGCTAGGTCGTCAGGCGTCGTAAAAGTGCGAATTCTCTTGGCTTACACGCGCTTTGAATCTACGGAGTTTGGCGGCCGCATCGCCCGTCTCGACGTACTTTGGCGCGATGGGAAATTGGTCGTCGATCACGAAGCAGAGAACCGTGCTCACATGCTTCTTCGCATACTCGTATGCGAGTTCGGTCTCAGACTTCGTTTCGACTTCTGGTACATATAGCCGTAGCGCCAGCCGAGCAGTAGGATGAACCAATCACTCGAATCGAATTGGCGCAGCCACGTGGCAAGTGGCGGTTGACCGGACGCGCCGAGATCCTCGGAACGGACGAGTTCACTTTGAATGCCCGGCGTGAGATCCTGAAGCGCCCGGGCGACCTTCACCCGGTGCTCTGCAAGCTCAGTGAACGTGCCGCCGAGTATGATTCCCATCGGCAGATGAAACGAGGCACGGTCGGCAGACGCCCTGGGGTTTTCTGTGCCGCCTAACGCCCCACGCTCAGCGGCGGGGGTGGCACTACCTCCAACCTCTGCCTGGACCAACAAGCCGCAAATCACCACTGTCCCCCCGTCCGCTACAGCGTGCGGTTAGCCCGCCGCCTGGCACGGTCCGGAGACATCGGTAACAGTTTCGTCCAGAGACAGAGGTGACCGTTTGACGATACTCGTGGGCACCTACGAAAGAGGTGCCCCATGCCCTGGAGTCAAACATCGCCTATGGACCAGAAGACACAGTTTATCGCCGCTTATCTGCGTGACCGTCTAGCCATGACCGAGCGCTGCGCGCGCTACGGCGTCAGCCGCAAGACTGGCTACACATGGATCGACCGCTATCTCACCCACGGCCTGCAGGGCCTCGAAGAGCGCTCCCGTCGGCCCAGCGCCTCGCCTCGCCACACACCCGACCATGGGGTGGCAGCAATCCTCGAAGCTCGACGACGGCATCCATCCTGGGGTGCCAAGAAGCTGTTGTCGAGCTTGTCTACACGCCATCCCCGCTGGCCTTGGCCTGCACGCTCGCCGGTCTGTGACCTTCTCAGCCGCCACGGCTTGGTGCCCAAGCAGCGCCAGCGCCGTGCCATCGGCCACCCTGGCCCACCCACCAGCTCTATGAATGCGCCTCACGACGTGTGGAGTGCAGACTTCAAAGGGCACTTCAAGACGGGTGACGGCCACTACGGCTAGCCGCTGACCATCACCGATGGCTACAGCCGCTTTCTCCTCAGCTGCCAAGCCCTCTCATCGACGGAGGACATCGCTGAGGGCGTCTGGAATGTCTCCTTCGGCCCCCTCACACGCGATCGGCTGCTCGAACGCCAGATGCGCATCGACGATGCTTATGGTCGACTGAAACGACACCGGTGACTGTGACCGATGGCTCCGGACTTTTTTGTTACCTATCTCCCCGGCCGGTCAGCCTTCCTCAGACAGCGCGCTCCTGGAGCCACGTGACAATTAGGGTAGCGACATTCGCTATGGCGGTGGCGAGATTCGCCCGAAAGTCCATGGCGGCCCGGCCGTTAGCCCCGTCGGTCACCCCGCGGATCTCCACAAAGGGCATGGCACTGAATTGACAGGCCCGCGCACCACCGGCGCCCTCCCACGCGACCGCGAGGGCGCCGGTCCTCTGACGCAGGGCCTCCTGCCGCTCCACCGTGACGACATCTTCGTCGCCACTGGCAATCGGGCCGAAGTATATGCTGAAGGCGTTCCGAGGTGGGCGCACCCCTCTGAGCGACTCGATCATGGTCGCCGCCCCACTGAAGCGGGGCAGCCGTGGCGGCCCAAAATGATTGTGAATGTCATGCTCGACGGTTTCGGTGGCGACGACAACATCGCCCACTGCCAGTCCATCGCTTAACGCACCGGCCGCACCGGCACAGATGACCACCTCCCAGTTCCGCCTCACATCCAACACATGCTGCGTCTGGATGGCGAATTGGACCTTGCCGAGGCCACCTGGCACTACTGTCAGGCCAAGCTTGGGCACGCACATCGCGACAAGCCGGCCAACCGTGGTGTCCGCGGTCGCCAGCCCGTGCGTGGTGCATGCCTGGCGAAACCACACCATCTCTTCCTGGAGTGGCACCATGATCAGCGTCTGCATAGGCCCTCGACAACACGTTCTCCGGATGTCATGGTTCTTCTTCTACGGGCTAGACATAATGACTTCCGGGAAGATCAGCTGACCCCCGGGTCAATCGCGGGTGAGCTGACCCAAAGCCAGAGCCGCCTCGTGCAGCATACCATGCCCGAGCTACCACGCACTCGGAGGTCAGCCATGCACCAGTCTAGCCCACTGTACCTCGGCATGGAGGTCCACCAAGACACGATTGCCGTGGCCTACGTCGCCAAAGCCCACGACGCCGAGGTCGTCTTCCTCGGCACCTTTGGCACCCGCCACGGTGCTATCGATCCACTCATCCGCCAGAGGCCAGCCACGGCCCAACCTCTGCTCTTCGTCTACGAAGCCGGCCCCTGGGGCTCCTGGCGCTCCCGCGATCTGACGCAAAAAGGCGATGACGGCTAGGGGGTCGCCCCCTCGTTGCTCCCCCAACAACCAGGCGATCGGGTCACAACCGCCCGCCGAGACGCCGGGCCATTGGCCCGCCTGGCCCGCTCGGGTGCTCTCCCCGTGCTCTCTGTCCCTCAGGTGGCCGATGACGCGATGCGTGATCTCGCCCGGGCACGTGAAGCCACCCTCGGCGATCTGCAGGCCGCCAAGTGCCGGCTCACAGCCTGCTGGCGCCGACACGCTCTCCGCGACACGGGCCGGGCCCACGGGGGTCCGGCCCACCGGCGCTGGCGCTCGGCAGTCGTCTGGCCTCCCCCGGCGCCGCCCATCGTCTTTCAAACAGACGTCCGTGCCCTTCATGACCACCCCGAACGACTCCAGCGTCTCGACCAAGCACGCCACGACCAGGTTACATCGTGGCGCTTGCCGCCGGTCGGCGACGCACTACAGGCCCGGCGCGGCGTGCCGTGCACCGTGGCCGTGACCAGGGTGGCCGAAAGTGGCGCTCTGACGCGGTTCGAGAGCCCAAGAGCACTGATGAAATGCGTGGGTCTGCGTCCCTCAGCATACACCAGCGCCGCGCGCCGACGACCAGGGGCCATGACCAACGCGGCGAACACCCATGCCCGCAGAGCCCTGGTCGAAGGGGCCTGGGCCTACCGCGATCCCGCCAAGGGCAGCCGACCCGTGCAACGGCGACTCGAACACCAACCCCAACTCATCCAGGACCTCAGTTGGAAGGCCCAGGTCCGGCGGTGTCAACGCTCTCGACAGCTCAGCGCACGAGGCACACACGCCACCATCGTCACGGTGGCCATGGCCCGTGAGCTGGCCGGATGCATGTGGGCTATGGCCAAGCAGGTCCCGGTAACCCCCTCAAGCCACGATCGCTCACGACTCAACGACGAACGCAGCAGGCTTGCCACCGTGCATCGGACGAGACGCAGCCCCGGTGTGGTGTCACCCTCGGCCGCGTGAAGCGGCTCGTAGAGGACACTCGAGCCTAGTACTACAGTGGTAACAAGATCATTATGCCGCCACGGCCCCCACCAGCGCTTGACGACGCCTATAGTGGTAGTATGGGGCGGTGGCCTGGTGCCACCGACGCCATTGCGACCAACGCAGGATGTGACGGGCC
>JBKPCR010000169.1:0-6342 GCA_046727435.1 bacterium
CTGTGATCGCGAGAGGGAGAGGCATCCGGTTGAACGTCGCTCTTCACCACAGGCCGGGGGGGCAGCTTCAAGGAGGGAGTGCCCAGCAGCGCCAGGTCCACCATCCCAGGGGAGTTGTGTCCGTTTGTCGCGCCGTCTATGGCAGTGTCGAGGGAGAGCCGTCGTGGCGCCCGGCGTTTATATAAGTATTCAAGGCTTATGGGAATTCTTTGGCTGGCAAGCATTCCCACGAGATGATTGAGTTGTGTAATCCCTGAACGGCGGGGCACATTGGAGGCCACCGCCAGGTAAGGGCGTCCCCTCAGAATGTCATCGACGAAGGCCGTCAGGATGCCACCCGGCCCAACCTCAACAAAGATACGGGCCCCTGCCGCGTACATGGCCTCAACGGTCTTGCGGAATTCCACTCGCCGCATCCAGTGCTCAACACTCAGCTGCCGTATACCCGCCGGCTCTCGAGGGTAGGGGCTCGCAGTTGTACAGGAGTAGACCTCCACAAGATGGGTGGGGGGCGTCCACTGGCCCTTTTCCAGCAACCCACGGGCCCCCTCAAACATTGGGGTGTGATACGCGGGCTGATCTAAGGGCAGCTGTTCGTAAAAGATGCCCTTCCCTTTCAGTAATGCAGTCAACTGTGCGACAGCCCCCTTTTCGCCAACGACCACCACTTGATGAGGACAGTTATCCATCGAAATGTGCAGGCGGCCATCGATGGCCTCGAAGAGGTTGGATACCGTGGACGAGTCCGCTCCCACGTTTACCAAGGCGATATCTTGTGGGATCTTTCCCTCGGATCGAAGCTGTTCGTACGAGTGCACTGTGCTGTGGACGCTTTGCTCCAGGGCGGCCATGGCCTCGACAATGACTTCTCTGGATGCATTTGGAGATGCCGCCAGCAACAGTGAGAAGAAGTCGCCAAAGCTATGGCCTACCACCATATCAGGGCGAACACCGAGACGTTTCAAGAGCCCAAAGAGTGCCCCATCGGCGGCATGGATCGCCTCTAAGACCCCGTCCTCTTGCCAGAGCCGCTGCTGCGTCTGTGAACGCCCTTGTTCAGAAGAATCAGGAGGTGGGTAGATGACCTGGCTGGGTAACCGAGACGGCTGTTTACGAGGAGTAAAGAGCTGATCCGCCAGATCGAAGCAGCTCCTGACCTCTGGGAAATGCAGGCACAAATCCGACAGCATGTTGACGTACGCTGCGCCCACGCCTGGAAACAGGAAGGCGAGTCTTCCTTCTTGGCTCAGCGGCACCTCAAAGAAGTAGATACCTTCGCGATCCTTAATCTGCTGACGCTGGCGGTCCGACAACCGCTGGAGCGCGCGCTCGAGCTTCTTCCCAAGGTCCTCTAAAGAGGACGCCACGATCGCCACACGGTAAGGTTGGTTCAGCTCCATGTTCAGGGTGTAGGCCAAATCCTTCAGGGAGATCTGCGGGGCGCCTTGCAGGTATTGCTGGATGCGCTGCATCTGCGCAGTGAGTTCCTGTCGGGTATTGCCCTGAACGATGCAGACTTCGGTCTCCCAGTGGAGCAGATGGCTGGGAAGGTCGGCCTCCTCGGTGTGGCGGTACTCCTCCAAGATAACATCGGCGTTGATGCCCCCGAATCCGAAGGCATTCACACCAGCTCGTCGAGGCGGCTGATTCAACCCACGGATCCAAGGCCGTGTTTCGGTATTAATGTAGAAAGGCGTTTTCTCTAGTTCTAGTCTCGGGTTGGGTGTTTCGTAGTTCAGGGTGGGCGGCAGCGTCTTGTGATACAGTGCTAGGGCGGTTTTGATCAGCCCGGCGATGCCCGCTGCCGGCATGAGGTGACCGATCATGGACTTGATGGACCCTAACGCACACCACGCCAGCGGGCCATCTCGGTGGCCAAACACCCGGGTCATGGCCTGCACCTCGGCCAGGTCCCCTGCGATGGTTGCCGTCCCATGCGCCTCGATGAGTTGCACCGTGTTTGGGGAAATCCCCGCCATGGCATAGGCCCGGCGCAGGGCCAATTCTTCCCCTTCTACTCGCGGCGCAAGCACACCCAACGCTCGTCCATCACTGGAGGTTCCTACGCCTTTGACCACAGCATAGATACGGTCTCCGTCTCGTTCAGCGTCCTCCAGACGTTTGAGCACTATACAACCCGCCCCCTCCCCTAGAAGGAGACCGTCGGCGTCCTTGTCGAAGGGTCGAATTTGTGACCGCTGCGACAACGCATGAAGCTGGCAGAAGATGGACTGAAACCCCACATCGGTAGAGACATAGATGCCGCCTACTAAGACCAGATCGCATTTTCGGGTCAAAAGGTCCCGCACCCCAATCTCAGCAGCAACCAAAGAGGAGGCGCAAGCAGCGTCCACCGTGAAATTGGTCCCCATCAAATCCAGTCGATTGGCGATGCGTCCCGTGGTGAGATTAGGGATAAGAGTCGGTGCAGTATCAGCATTGAAAATGGGTAAGCTTGCTTTAAGCTCTTCCTTAATCTCGCGCAACTCTTCCTCTGTGAGCTCTGGGCGGAAGCGTCGAATGATCCGCAGCGCATCCTCTGCCCCCCTGACGTGTTGCATCATGGTCAAAATTCCACGGTTCAAGTAATTGCCCCGGCCCATGATGACCTGGGTGCGATCTCGATTCGTCGGGCGATCGAGATACCCCGCATCAGCCAAGGCCTGACGGGCTACCATCAGCGCCAAGAACTGCTCTGGTTCGCCGTGAATAACCGTGATTGGTATCACTCCGACATCGGAGGGGTTAAATTGAACAGGATACGTTAAATACCCTCCGCGCTTGGAGTACACCCGATCATTGGCTGAAGACTTGGGGTCGAAAAAGATTTCAGGGTCCCACCGCTCAGGAGGCACATCGGTGATGGCATCGACTTTGTGAACGATATTGTGCCAGAAGGTATCTACATCCGGAGCGCCTGGGAAAGCACATGCCATACCGATAATGGCCACATCGCCTCGAACCGCGATGTCATAGGAGTGTTCTTGCGCTTCAGGGAAGCTCATGCGCATACCTCCACTCGGGGTTGTCCTTCATGTGTGCTAAGCGGTTCAAGGCCTTACTGCACACGCCTTCCGCATTGTCGACCAGTCCCAGCAGTTGTCCATCGTCTCCATAGAACGCGATGTAGCAATGAACGACGTGCCCTGGGGAATCAGCTTTGATCCGCATGTGACAATTGATCCGCTGGCCCACTAGGGCTCCGAATCGTTTATAGGATTGCATGCGGGCGGGCAGCGGTGTCATATCCCACTGTATCCTGGTCCAGACGATGATCAGCTGCAGGGCACTATCCAACACGACCGGGTCGATAACCCAGGCACCTGGCGCGTTTCTTCCGAGACACCTCTCAGGAATGGAAGGTATCAGGTCTCCTGCAATCCCATCGGCCCCAATGCCTTTGATCTCGCAGATCCCCGCCATCAGTGGCCCGTGAAACAGCCATCGCCGGTACATTTCTTCCAGCGAGAACGGCAGAGACATGACGTCGCTGAGGGAAAAGTCCTCGAGGCTAGGAGACAATGGAAGCGCAGGCCCCATACGGGCGATGGCCTTGTAATGAAGCGGAGCCTGAGGTGCAACCCCGGCAATGCTGACCTCAACTTCCAGCCCATCACGTGCAGGCGAGCCTGAAGGCTTGGCCAACACCCGAACCGGCCGAGAACCGTCCTCGAGAACCAGCCCTCGGAGGAGCTGTAGGTCCTTCATTTCGACTACGTGTAGGTCAGGCCAGCCCGCAGCGGCGGCCTCTGCCATCAGCTCCAAGGCCATCGCCATGGGGAAAACAGGCTTTCCATCAAGTCGATGATCGTTCAAATAAAGGTCGTGAGCTGGGTCCAGAGTCCGAAGGATCTCAACTGAGCCGTCTGCCAGTCGTGACAGGCTTGCACCAGTGCTGATGAGTGGGAAACCCCCGTTCGCATCTGACGGCCTAGTATTAGGGGCCGGCGGTGTTGGTAGTTGTCCAGCCTCTATACCCCCAAGCAGGACTTCGACCTCCCCTTTTCGTCCCCAACACAGCTCCTGGTCCATACACTTGCGCCCCACGGCTCGTGGGACAATGACCACACCATGTTGAGCGAACTGTTTCCGGAGCTCTGGCGATACCATGCCACTCTCCCACGGGCCCCAGTTGATGGACACCACCCGACCAGGGCATTGGCGATCCAGAGAGCGAGCCAGCTTGTTCAGAACTTCATTGGCGGCAGCATAGTCGCACTGGCCACGATTCCCGAACCGTCCGGCTATCGATGAGAAGAAGACCAGGAACGATAGTTCATTCAGCTTGAGCTTACGACTCAAGAGCAAGGCGCTCCGCACCTTGGTGTCGAACACTCGGTCGAAAGAGTCCGGCGTTTTATCTTCGATGAACTTGTCCTCGATGATCCCTGCGCCGTGGATGACACCATCGAGCCGACCATGGTTGTAATAGATGGCATCGATCAGGTCACCGAAGGCTTGGTCATCGCAGACATCGACCTGGTAATAGCGTACTTGGGCGCCTGCGCTCTGCATCGCGCTCAGGTTGTCGCGGATCTCACGCTCTTTGAGCAGTCGGTTGTAGGCGACTTCGATCCTGGCTGGGGTAATAACCTCGCCCGTGTCACGCAACTCCTCCATAATGGCCGCTTTCAGGTCCCGCGGCGAGTCGAGCCCCCGCGTGGCGGGCGCTTCTTCTGACGGCGGCAGAGGCGTACGGCCGACGAGCAGGAGCGTCGGCTGGTATCGCTCGGCAAGCTCACGGGCGACGTCAGCGGTAATCCCTCGGGCTCCGCCGGTGACCAGAATCACCCACGCAGAGTCTATCGTCAGCGCCAGAGCTTCCTCCTGATCTAGGGGACTCAGCGTCGGTCGCAACACAAGTCGCCGTGAGCCTTGATAACCGACCTCGACCTCCCCATCCCCAGTGCGCATCTCCCGCAGGACCTTCGTCGCGAGATCACTCGATGACTCCAGTGCGTCGGTGTCGATGACTTTCGCCCGTACGGTTGGCCATTCCCGCGCCACCGTCTTGACGAATCCCGCCACACCGCCGTGGCCTGGGAAGAATCCCAGCCCATCGTGCGCGCTTACGCTGCCAAACGCTCCTCCCATGGCGGTGGCGGCCAGCACACATGCGCCCCCATGCTGCGCTGCTTCTTTGAGGTCTTTGCTTGCCTCCTTCGTTAAATTGAACAAACTCTTGACTTCCATCTGGGTACAATCGTATGCGTCGGTGTGTTCGATCGGATCGAAACCGCGGCCATCTCGCAGCGGAAGAAGATGCATGAGGCCGGCCACAGGTCCTTGCTGCTGGCGGATCACATCCAGTACCTCTCGCACCGTTGCAGGTGTGGTGAGGTCGGCCCGATACTGGCCCGGAGCGAGCACCTCAGTATGTTCACCCATCCGCACCAGCGCGGCAGCCTGACCTTGCTGCTGAAGAGCTTCAGCCACGCTCTGTGCGACACCCTGTTCGTCATCGGTCAAGACCACCACTCGTCCTACGGCGAGCCCCTTCAGGTCGCTTTCTTCCAATAAAGGCTGCTCTGCAGACGCGAGCGTATACCGTTGCACGACCTCGGCGGCGTTGGCTGGGGCGGAGGCTTCCAGCTCGGCGGAGACTTCCGGTAGCATGAGAGGCTCGATCTCTCCCCAGACATCGGCGTCCAGATGCTCAGGGCTCTTGGGCTGGATCGTCACGTCGCCTGACTGGCCTGCGACCACGCCACGTAGACGCGTATCTACCCACTCGATAACGCCTCTAAGGGTCTTGATCTTGGCCAGCTCCTCCATGATGACAGCGATGTCCTCTTCGGCCGTGAAGTCAAAGGATTTCTGGTAATTCCCTAGAATTTCGATGCGCTTAATGGAATCGATCCCGAGGTCTGCCTCCAGATCTAGGTCCAAATCAAGCATTTCCGATGGGTAACCCGTCCGTTCGCTGACAATAGCCACGAGGCGAGCCGTTAATTCCTCCCTGTCGGGGATGTCTGACGCTGCGGGCAGGGAAACGCTAGCTGCCGGCACGAGGGAAGAAGTGGCCGACTCTTGGCGTGCAGAGATCTCGATCCGTGACTCCCACCCCAGCGGAACGCGCTCAGAGACCACCACCTGAGGCGAGAGAATTCCACCTTGGGGGACCGGAACACTCTGGAATGGAGCCAAGGTTATTGCCTGAGCCTTGTCTGCAACAACCGCCTCAGATGGTGGCATACTCGGCAGCGGCTGATCAGGTGTGCCCATGCGCTGTTGGGGTGGCGAGATCAGTTGTTGCGCCGTGGTCGGCGCCGCTCCATCTGCATAGCTCTGCAGGAAGGTTTGCATGACGCTCTTCTGGGTATCTAAGAACTGCCGCATGAG
>JBKPCR010000170.1:0-13470 GCA_046727435.1 bacterium
GGCATATTGTTGTGTTGGACCAACAACGGGCAGAGGCCAACGAATATCCTTGCTAAAGGAGCCCAGCGGCACGAAGGTCGAGCCGTAAAAAGTGAAATCCAGCAGCCCATCGGACCGCTGCTCGAACTTCACCCAGGCCGAAACGGCGATAGCATCTACGCTGATAATCCGATCGCAGCCGAGGTCAAGCTGGACGACGGCACCATCTGGAAGAATATCACGACGCCGGAGAAAGCAAAGGTGGCCGAGACGCTCGGAGAATTCCGGGGTAATTACGTCTATAACTTGATGGATGAACATATCCGCGCCTTCAATGCCGAAGTGATGCAACTCTTTCAGTGGGATGACCATGAGGTGACGAATAACTGGTTTCCGGGAGGAGTCATCGACGATCGGAACCCACGGTATCAGCAATACACGGTGAAGAGCCATGACCTCCTAGCCGCCAATGCGCGACGTGCCTTCCTCGAATACCTGCCACTGCGCCTCGATCCACAGGATCCTGAGCGGATCTATCGCGCCTTCAATTACGGCCCGTCGCTTGATGTGTTCATGATCGACGAACGGAGCTACCGCGGACCAAACTCCGCCAATCGTCAGGAGGGGTCCAGCGCCGCCACGGCGTTCCTGGGTATGCCACAACTGCGTTGGCTTAAACGGGCATTGTTGGCCTCGAATGCCACCTGGAAGGTGATCGCCAGCGACATGCCGCTGGGCCTCCTGATCCCAGATGTCAATGGCTTTGAAGCTTGGGCCAACGGCGATGGTCCGGCGCTGGGTCGCGAGCTGGAACTGGCGGGCTTACTGGGCTTTATTAAGGCGAACGACATCGCCAATGTGGTGTGGCTGACCGCCGATGTCCACTATGCCGCGGCCCATTACTATGACCCGGCGAAAGCCCCGTTCACCGACTTCAATCCGTTCTGGGAATTCGTGGCCGGACCCCTACATGCCGGGACCTTCAGGCCGAACAAACTCGACAATACTTTTGGGCCCGAGGTCAAGTTCCTGAGCATCCCTGAGGGGCTCAAGCTCAATCGACCGCCGGGCGACGGCCTGCAATTTTTTGGGCTGGTCAAGATTGACGGCAAGAGTGAGGTGATGACCGTCTCCTTCCACAATTTGCTGGGGGCGAAAATCTACGGCATAGAGTTGACCCCTGAAACCTAGGATGTTTCGCTGCTTCTCAGTTCCCTACACTTCTGGTGCAGAGCGGGACAGGGGAGTTTAAGGTGCGGTTCACGTAAGTATCCGCAACCGTGGAAGCGCGCACCGGCCATCAGCCGGCCAGGGTCACGCCGATCACTCGGCCGATGCCATAGGTCAGCCCCGCCGCCGCTAATCCGAAGAACAGTTGCCGGCTCCCTGCATAGAACGCGTTCCGACCCGTAAAGAGCGTAATCGCTGCCCCGATCACGAAGAGCGCCGCCGCACTGATGCCGAGGCTGGCCATGACGGCGGGCATCCCGCTCAGGATCGTAAAAGGCACGACGGGCAGGATAGCGCCGATGGCAAAGAGGACAAACGACGTCGCCGCTGCCTCCCAGGGCGACCCTCCCAGCTCTCCAGGATCGAGTCCCAACTCCTCCTGTGCTAGGGTCTCCAGCGCCTTGTGTGGGTCCGTCATGAACTCGGCGGCCAGCTTGCCCGCGTCGTCTGGGGTCAGTCCCTTCGCCTCATAAATCAGCTTCAGTTCCTGCTGTTCCTCTTGCGGGAAGGCGGCGATCTCGTTAGCTTCGATGGCCAGCTGACGCTGCGAGAGTTCGCGGGCGCTCTGCACTGACACCCATTCTCCCATAGCCATGGAACAGGCGCCCGCCAGTAAACCCGCCAGACCGGTAACCAGGATGCCTTGGCCTGAGAGCTGCGCGCCAGCGACCCCCATCACCAGGCTCAGATTAGACACCAGCCCATCATTCGCTCCCAGCACTGCAGCCCGGAGCGCATTGCCTCCAACGGCCCGATGACGACCCTCGAGCCGGGCCAGCGTCCGGCCCTCGATCCCCATGGGGGATGCCCTGGCGATGGCCCGTAGGATGCGAGCATGAGAGCGTTCGTCGGCGGGCAATGTAGTTCGCCGCGCTTCCGGCTGGGTGTCATACATATGTTGGTCCACCTGTTCCAACGTCGCAAGAGTGGGCAGCACCCATGACGCGCCCAAGCGCTTCGCCAGCCAACGCAGCGTCCGTGCCCGCCAACTCGGCCTCCTCGGCGGCACCGGCTGACCCGCCTGGCGCAGCTGCTCCTCCCAGAGCCCGGCATGCGCCTCCTCGACCGACGCCAGGCGCCGATAGATTTCTGCTAGTTGCGGTTGACTGGTCACCTCAGCCATGGTGCGGTAGAGCATGGCCCCATCAATTTCCCCTTGCATATTGATGCGGTAGCGAGCGATATCTTCTGGCTGTGCCATATGCCCTCCTTCATGAGCCAACTCCCGTTGATCATTTTCATCATACTCTCTGACACCCAGACCCAGCGCATGCGCCGATGGACAGACTTGCCAACGGGGGGTCCCCTACCATCCAGGCGTGCACGGATTGGTGACGATGGAGAAGACCTCGACTGCGATACTGAAGAATGAAGCAGCGGTGGGAACACACGCAACTCTCATGGAGCTCACACGGCGCCGCTCCCAGCCACTGGCACATTAAAGAGAATGACAGCGTGTAAGGCGCTTACTGCGTCAATTCGTCACGGGTCTGGAATCGCTGCCATTGCTGCGCGGCAGTCTTTTGCGAAGCAACTCTTCGACGTCGTCAATCTTCTCACCCAGCAGGTTCAGCTTGCCCGCGAGACCTTGGATCTGAAGCTCGGCACGGCGGTTTACATCATAGTCGAGCTCACCCCGCAGACGATCCTTGGCGTCCTGGCGATTCTGGCTCATCATGATCACAGGTGCCTGGATGGCCGCTAGCATGGAGAGGAACAGGTTGAGCAAAATGAAGGGATACGGATCCCAGGCCGACCGGTCCAACAGCACATTAGCGGCCGTGTAGACGACCAAAACGACCCCAAACGTAATGATGAAGGACCAGGAGCCGCCAAAGCGGGCGACCGAGTCAGCGATGCGCTCGGGAAACGTCGCTTTCTCCTCGATGACCTCGTTCGGGTTGCGCGTGGCGCGACTGCGCACCAACTCCTGAGCGGCGTGCAACTGGCGGCCCAACACCGTCAGCATGTCCATTCCCGCATCCGGTTTGCGCTGTACCAGCACAGCGATGTGATCGCGATCAACTTCGAGGCAGACGCTGTCATCAAGGGCAATGGCGTCGGTTTGGTGAGGCGTGCGCTCGATCATAGACGCGAAGCCGAAGAACTCGCCCGCGGCTGGTTCATGGATGACGACTTCCTGGTGATCTTCATCGAGGGTGGTGACCCGGACTGACCCCGAGATCATGACGTACGCTCGCCCTCCTGGATCGCCCGCCTTGTAAATGCGCTGGCGTGTGGCGAAGGTCTTGATGTCGACTTGTGCAGCCAAAACAGCAATCTCCTCCTCGTCTAGCAGAGCGAATAACGGAACCTGTCTCAGCACGTCCGGGTTACACGGCATGACTGACCTCGTCAGAACAGAGTGGGGTATGCTCGAGCCCGTCCTCGAATCTCTTGAAGCAGCTGACCGGAAGCACAGCAAGATCCGCTCTAGAAGTTCGCGAGAATCAGAAGTCGGCCTCCGCGCCCGCATCCTCAAAAGAACTCGTGCGGTCGAAATATACATCCTCGGCGGTGAATATGGGCGATGCTGAGCTAGAATGCAAGGTAGCCGAGGGTGTCGCTGATATATATCCCTTCCGTGACCAGTTCTTGCAAAAAGTCGCCAAGATTTAACTTCGGCATAACCGATTCTTGACACTTCGAGCCTAACGTCCTACCTAGGTAATCCTAGATCATACGCTTCAGCCTAAGGGGAGACACCATCTATGCACGCGCCTCGGACCGAGACTCTGTCCGTAAAGGACCCCCTTACGCAATACGAACAAGGGTTAGACGTGACATTACCCACCCAGCCCCACGCGGCCTATGAGCGACGTTTGATCTTCGACCATCTGGTCGAACCTCAAGCTTCCACTCTCCGTCAGCGTTTTGAAGCGATCGCGGGAGCATTGCGCGACCTTCTGGCACAACGCTGGCTGCTGACCAGCAGAACCTACGATCGCGAAAATCCGAAGCAGGTGTATTATCTGTCGATGGAATTCCTGCTCGGACGGTCGCTCACCAACAATCTGACCAATCTGTTGGTCGAACCGATCGTGCACGACATCATCCAGCGCGAGGGTTTGGACCTGTTGCAGCTAGCACAGGAGGAGCCGGATGCCGGCCTGGGCAATGGCGGCCTCGGGCGTCTCGCCGCTCGCTTCATCGACTCGCTGGCAGCCATGCAGATTCCAGCGATCGGCTATGGGCTGCGCTACCATTACGGGATCTTTCGCCAGCAGATCCAGAACGGCCACCAGATCGAACATCCCGATCCCTGGCTGCGGCACCCCGACCCTTGGGAAGGGCCACGCTCCCAGGAAATCGTCCCAGTCAAGTTCAAGGCCTCGATCCGCCTGGAAAATGGGGTCGAGCGGGTGTTCGACAATCAACCCGCCGTGTTTCTAGGGGCCCCCTACCATCGGCCGGTCATCGGCTATGGTGGCAAAACGATCAACACCCTCCGACTGTGGGAAGCGAGTGCTCGTGAAGCATTCGACTCCGACGAATTCAGTGGCAGTGACTTCGTCGGGGCGGTGCATCAAAAGATCATCGCCGAGAGCTTGACCTGCGTGCTCTATCCGGACGATTCCACCGAGCGTGGCCGGTCCTTACGTTTTACCCAGGAGTATTTTTTGGTCGCCTGCTCGCTGGCAGATATCATGCCGCGCTTCCGCCGTCGGGGCAACGACTGGCAGGCTCTGCCAGAGAAGGTGGCGATCCAACTCAACGATACGCATCCCAGCATGGCGGTGGCCGAGCTCAGGCGCATTCTGCTCGATCTGGCCGGGCTGAGTTGGGAGGGGGCCTGGGATCTCACCACGCGTACGCTGGCGTATACCAACCACACCCTCTTGCCCGAAGCATTGGAGAAGTGGCCCGTGCGGCTGTTTGAACTGATGGGGCCCAGACACCTGGAAATCATCTATGAGATCAACCGCCGTTTCCTGTATGCCGTACAGACATCTTTCCCTGGCGACGATGCGCGAACAGAGCGCATGAGCTTGATCGAAGAGCTGCCGGTTAAGCAGGTCCGTATCAAGCTGATCAACGACGTGGCTGCCATCATCGATGCTGACCCAGCGGTCAGTGGCCGGCTCAAAGTGCATTTCCTCCCCGACTATAACGTCAGCCTCGCCGAGCGGCTGATTCCCGCCAGCGATGTATCGGAGCAGCTCTCGACGGCGGGCTACGAGGCCAGTGGCACCAGCCATATGAGGTTCATGATGAACGGCGCCCTGACCGTCGGCACCCGTGACGGTGCCACCATCGAGATGGCCAAGGAGGCTGGTGAGGAAAACTTCTTCCTCTTCGGCCTGACAGCGGAAGAAGTCTTGGCCAGCCGTGGCTGCTATAACCCGCATTGGCACTACGAGCATGAGCCAAATCTCCGCTACGCTCTAGATATGATCCGCGACAATGCCTTTAGCCATGCGGAGCACGGCGCCTTCGCCCCGATCTGGGACATGCTCATCCCACACGGCGACCATTACATGCACTTGGCAGACCTGTCCTCCTACGCTCGCACGCAGGAGAAGGTTGGAGAATTGTATGCACGACCCGAGGTCTGGGCGCAGAAGGCGATTCTGAATGTCGGCCATTCCGGAAAGTTCTCGAGCGACCGCACCATCGCAGAATACGCCGCCGATATCTGGCGGGTGAAGCCCTGCCCGGTGCGGTAGGGATGCACCGCGAACGAGCGGAGCTTTGCCTACTATCATGAAGGGCAACTCAGAAGCCATGGGCGAACACAGCCATGTACAACCAACAGTCTGAGGATCGGCCGAGACCTCTTTGGTATGCCCTTTACACCCGCAGCCATTGTGAGCAGTTAGTCTGCGATCAACTGGCCGCAAAAGGGTTTTACATGTTCCTGCCCAAGATTGACGTATGGTCGCAACGGGCGGGGAAGCAACATCTCATCTCCGTGCCCATGTTTCCTGGTTACCTGTTCCTGCAGCATGCCATCGATAAAAGCAGCTATATCGACGTGCGCAAGGCACGTGGCCTGGTGCGTATTCTTGGTGAATGCTGGGATAAACCAAGCATCGTACCGGATGCCGAAATCGAGGCGATTCAAACCACCCTCAGGGCGGCCATACCCGTTATGCCCCATCCATACCTTCGGGAAGGGCAACGAGTGCGCATTACGCAAGGATCGCTACGAGGAGTAGAAGGCATCTTAATACAGAGCAAACCGGCGAAGGGGCTGCTAATCCTCTCTGTTGACCTGCTTCAACGCAGCATCGCTGTGGAGATCGATTGCAATGAGGTCGCGGCGGCATGAAGAGCAAGAGCATTGACCTTGACAGGCAGCGGTTGCAACATCATGAATCGTTGGCGGCGATGTCAATCACCCGAACTCGCGGATACAGCGTCCAAGGAGGACCCATGAACGCATCGCTTCCTGAAGTATATCTGGCTCGGCATGGTGAGACAGCATGGACGATCAGTCATCAGCCGCAAGCTGCCGACCTCTTCGGGCCCATCTACGACGAGACCGACGGCGTCGACGGTTGGGTCTCCCTCGAAGTCTCACCATTGCTAGCTTATGACACGACGCGCACTATCGCCCAGGCTAGAGAGCTGCATGCCCGAGCGCGACGCTATCGGCAGAGGGTCGATGTGTTCGAAGGAGCGCGCAGCTCCTGACTCTGCAGGAGGGCCGACAGAGCATGGATCCGCAGCCGCTGGTCATGAATCACGCCGCCGAGGTCGAACTTTCCCCGGGCCGTCCATTGCCACTGGGAGCGACCGTTTGGCGCGGGGGTGTGAACTTCACCATCGCCAGTCGCTATGGTTCGTCTGTCACGCTGTGAATCTTCATCTCGGGTGAGCAGGAGGCGATCCTGGAGTTTCCCCTCGACGCCCGCTTCCATCGCACGGGCGAGGTCTGGCACGCCTTCCTGAAGGGGCCCGATCCCAGTATCCAATTCACCTATCGCATGGGCCGGGCCCCCAATCCGGAGTCATACTGCCTCGCTTTGACCTCCAGGTGGATCTCTAACCCCTTACCCAACCACATAGCCTACGAAGCCGCCGCCGGCGTGTACACGTGGAGATTTTCAACAATCACCGCACCCTGCCGTCAGTCGGTTTTGGGGCGGAGGCCAGATAGCCTCCTCAGACGGCCAGCGCTTCAGGATAGGGGAAAGTTCGCCACTGGCGGCCACCTGGGCGGCGAGGTCGGGGTCCGCCAGATTTTTCTCACTCTCCTAATCCGAAATCGACATAGCGGCGTAGATGGCAGTAGAGAAGGTCTGAACGAAGATGTGCCGAGGGAGTGCCTCCGGACATCGCGGTGGTGGCGACGTGCCACCCTAAAGGAGTCCAACACCGTTGGACATGATAGCTATGGCCTTCGGAGGAGGTCATCGTGAACGCGCGAAGGTTGGGATGGGTTCGAACAGTTCGGTTCGCCTTGGCTGTTGCAATGCTGGGAGTGATGGTTGGAGCCGCGGAGTTTTTCTACGAGTGCCCAGGCTTCGAGGAATACGCAATTGTCGGTCAGACGACGCCCGCGGCTGTGGCAGCTCCGGCTGCGCAGCAGCGCTAGAGAAATTGGTTACGCCAGACCCCATGGCCAAAGGGGATGGTCGCAGTCACCTGTCGACTGCTCAAGTCCACCACTGAAACGTCGTTGGAGCCTGCATTGGTGACATAGGCTGTACGACCACCGGTGCTGATGGCCAGCCAGTGGGGCGCCTTGCCGACCTTCAGCGTGGCGCTGACTGCTCTGTTCATCGGGTCGATCATGCTGAGCTCACCAGTGCCCTGGGTGACGACTAGTGCGAACTGACCATCTGGAGCAAACAGGGCAACGTGAGGCGAGGCATCTGTAGTAATCTGACCGACGATCTGGTTTGCCGCCGTATCGAGCACCCACACGGCATCGCTGCCAGCTACGGTGAAATAGAGCCACTTGCTATCAGGGCTCAGATCCAGCCCACGGGGCGTCTTGTCTAGCGACACTTTCGCGATCTCTTTCATATCGGTAAGATCCAGCCCGGCAAGCGCCATGGCGCCTTGCTGTTGAGAGCCCACATAAGCCCTGCGTCCATCCCGAGCTGATCGCACCGTTATGCGCCAGCGGCACGGGAATGTGATTGAGAATACGGTCGCTCGTGGTGTCGATGACCATGGCCTGATTGGTGCCAAAGGCCATGACGAGGAGTCTACGGCCAACTGACGACATGGCAAGGCCGTGCGCATTGGGACCGACGTCGATGCTGGACACGAACTGGTCGCTGATCGTATCGATGACGCTGACCATTGAGGCGCCATCGCTACTGACATAAAAGACGCACCGATTACACTCGGGGTTGTCGTCTAGTATGGAGATTGCCCCCTTACGGAACGGCACCGCCCGGGAATGGATCAGGGCCGCCGAATACGAGGGCATCCGCCGCAGAAAAACCGGTGGCTCTCACCATCTCTACCAGCACTCGGATGGGCGCCGCGTGCTGCTGGTGTATCATCACCTCAACGACACGTTTGGTCCAAAAGCCATCAGACAGATTCTTCAGAGTACCCCCTGGACTGAGGCCAATCTCCGCCGCCTTGGACTCCTCACCTAATCCGTATACGCTTCTCATACTCAAAAACCCCCGGCGTCCTGCCAGGAGCTTTTGTAATCCACCACTTCATAGCTTTTCATAACTAATCACACAAGCCGGCATTCCCCTCTTCGTGCGCCTATCTCTGTCGATTGGTGGAGGTCACCGGATCCATTTGCTCAGGCATCATCCCTTCTTCGCCATAAGGTTCACATTTTCATTGACACTAGTGAGTACTATGTTATAAACGATGACAAACGATTCCAAAAGCGGGCCTTCCCAATGGCTACTCCCGCACTCTGCACGGCAGGAAGAAAACTGCGCTGGAGATTGTGACCAACGCCTAGGCCACGATTCGCTATGACAAGCGGTGACGGTTGACCACACGCTTTCGTGTGAGAACGGAGGCTGTTAAGGGGATCGCAGCGAAGGAGTGTGCCCATCATGCCGCGCAAAATGACTCTCCTCTTCCTGGGTGTCACTGTGTGCGCGCTGTTCCTCATCGACATGGCGGCGCGTGCGGGAATGCCTCATCTCCATCCTGCGCTCTCGACGTGGGAGAGCGCTCAGCGTCACCGGTCCACCCACCAGTATGCGCCCCTGCTCCCTGCACCGGATGCGGTCGGGTGTTTTTGCCCTGCCGTGCTGTGTAGTCACGGCCGGATGGCGGGGTGCACCGCGCAATGTTCCGCGCCCAAGACGGCGCTCTGCCGCTGCGAGGCGACGTGCGATCTCTACGCCAAACCAGTGGGAAGCAACCTCTGTCGCTGCGAATGACGGACGGGAGGAATACGCCGATCTGGTTTCTTTATGCATCCAATACTCATTAGACTGAATCCTTAAGAACACTTCATAACCTCATCACTGCCGCAGTATGGAGCACCCCTCCGGGAATGGATTTTTCATCAGCTGCCAACGTGCGTAACCTCCCAGTCTCTGCGCAGTCAAGACGCCACGTTACGGCTTGGGCGGCGACTTGCCAGGTGGGTTCCCTCGAATCCGCTCTTCCAACCGCTTCAAGGCATCCGCCATGTCTTGGCGTCCACGCTCGCTCAGCTCCTGCAATGTGGTCATCTGGCGCCGAGGCTCCACATTGTGAGCCATGTCCAGATAGGTATAGACGGACACTCCCAAGGCGACGAGGGCCACCAAGAGCGCCAGCACCGCAATCCCCGTCTGTCCCCGCTGATTCCGTATGCTCATATCACCCCTCTTGCTGTTGAAGGCCCCGCGGCCTTCGCCTGCAATTCGCGAAGTCATATGACCCCTGAACCTCCGATACCTGGCGATCTGAACGCTCAGCACCTACTCCTGTACCCAAGAAGATAAAAACCCCAAGCGCATCGCCCAGGGCAACTCACTATCCACTGTTTAGCGAAAAGATCATCAGTCCTTACCGCCCATGCCCCTTCGTCCCGATCGCTTTCTCCTCAAGCCTCCGCAACTCCACTAGTAAATCCTCGAACGAAAATCCCTCCTCGATCTCAACCTGCCACAGCCGGTCCTGCTCCGCCTAAAAGGCATACACTGTGCCCATGAGCGTGTTCTCCTCCTGCATGGTCTCCGTGTTCCACGGATGCGTGTAAATGTTGATCGCGCCGGAGCGTGCATCATACCGCCCGCCCTTCTCGACGTCTTCGGCACGAGCCAGATCGAACAGCGCTTGTAGTTGGTCCTGTGAGTAGCGATAATCCACCTCAACGGCGGTTGTCTTCATCACCATCAACCTCGTCTACTTCGCCCACGGCGTAACGCCTTTTACAACGGAATCGTTTGGTGATCGCCATCGTCTCACGCGCATCATATGCCCATACAAAGAACTCATCGTTTTGACCCGAGGGAACCCGCCGGAAGCGGGCCTCCCCTCTTCGTCGGCTTTCATTTCAAGGTGTTTTTGAGATTCAGCCAGCGACAGGCCTCACCCACGCAATACGACGGCTCCCGCTGCTGGAGTAAAAGGTGCCCCAGGGGTGTTAACTTGAACAGTTAACACCCCCTAAAACCAAAGGCGGAAACAAAATTCATAACGCCCCGTTGCTCCACTTGAGCAAAAACCACGACGTTATGAGCCGAAGAAGCGCGTGCTTCCTGCCAAAGGCAAGGCGCCACACGGTGTCAAGGTAGCCAAATGCCTCATGCAAGGCTAATGGGGAGAAGGAATTTCAGGAGCGTCGATTTTCGGCTCAAGAATTCGTTCCCAGCACTGATGGCCTCCAGGACGGCATTGAGATGGATCATTTTCAGCTCCTGGTTCACCCTGGTTGCAGAGCGCACTCGCGGCAAAACGCGAGAACTATGCCGCCATTACATTACGCCTTAGAATGGCCGGATGGCTTAAATTGGAACATAAATAATCGGCGTCAGGTAAGTCATAATTGCAACAAATCGGGTTCTATTGCAAGAATAGCTGGTGATCTGCGACAACAAGCCAGCCCGTCGCGATCCCAGCTCATGGGCGCTCTGCCATGCGTGAGCCGCCCCGGTTCAAAGGGCGGCACTTGGAAGCCGCCAGGAGCCGCTGCGCCGTGTGGTAGTCTCGACGCTCTGCGGTGAGCGAGCGCGACGGGGAAGAACGCCTGCGGGCGCGCGGCGTGTGGGGCGACCACACGCCGGTGTTGCGCTGGGGGCAATGCGAGGCCCCGGCGTTGGACAGGCGATGGCGGCCGTCGCTGCGGGCGCGCAAGGCTTCAGGCCGCGTCGAGGCAACCTCCATCAAGCTTAAATAGCCGTGGCACTCCCTCTCCCGGGCCGTCGACTCGACGGGGGCCAGGCTGGACGGCATGGTGAGCGCCCCCCGCCAGGCCGACGCGGCTGAGCGCTTTTTCCGCCAGGTGCTCCCGGCCTCACATACACTCACCCCTGGTGTGCTCACCGTCGACAAGCACGCCGCGTCCCCACGGGCGTTCGACGCCCTCCAGCACGACGGCACCCTCCCAGAGACGGGGCGACTTCGCCACGGTGAATAGGTAAAGAATCTGGTGGAACAGGAGCAGCGGTGGGTGAAACGCCGCGTCAATCCGAGGTGGGGATGTGGGGCGTTTGCCCCGGCGCAGCGGACGATTCAGGGCGATGAAGCCAGGCACAGGCGCCCCACAGGCCAGCTTGAAGACGTCCCCCAGGGGGATGTCCGCGCCCAGCACCGCGTCATCAACCAGCGGTGTGGGTTGGCCGCATAACGAGCGCTCAGCCGCCTCTCCTCACGCTCCCCATGAGTCTTTGCAACACTACCCTCGGAATTTACACAGTTTTCACGCAGCCGTCATTCCAAAGTCACGTGTTTCGACTACTTTTTGGGACAGACATTGTTAGTCCTGACATGGTTGGTCCTGACATGCCAGGCATCATTCATGTCACCGACACAGGTGCGAAGAAAGGCCAACTCCAATGCCTGCTGCCTCCTGGATCGGGTGTCACCCTAAAGCCATAAATCCACGACACATTTGTGTCATTACCGAAACCTATCCTCCTGAAGTCAACGGAGTCGCATTCACCTTAGCACATCTGGTCGACGGATTATCTGCGCGGGGTCACGCCGTGTCAGTGGTCCGTCCACATCAGCAGGCATCCGATCGGCCCGACTGCTATTGTGGTCCCAATGTGACATTAGTTCCCAGCTTGCCGTTCCCTTGATATAGGGAATTGCAGGTCGGTATCCCAGCCGGTGGGCTGCTAGGGAGCTGTTGGAGACAGCATCGTCCAGATGTGGTGTATGTCGCCACGCCGGGACCTTTAGGATGGTCAGCGGTGCGCACCGCGCGACGTCTGGAGATCCCGGTCTTCAGTGGCTTTCATACCAACTTCCACAGCTATTCACAATTCTATGGTGTGGGTTGGTTACAGCCTGTGATCGTGCGATGTCTTCGGCGCTTTCACAATCGAACGCATGGGACGCTGGTTCCGAGCATTGATCTTTGCGATCGACTACTTGCCAATGGATTTACGAATGTCTATGTCCTAGACCGAGGCGTTGATAGTCAGTTGTTTACTCCTGAACGCCGCTGCCCTGAGCTACGGCACAGTTGGGGTGTATCGGATACAGGGCTGGCCGTGCTCTATGTGGGGCGGGTCGCGCCAGAGAAAAATCTCATGGTGGCCGTAGGGGCGTATCGTGCCATGCAACGGTTCAGGGACGATTCACAGTTTGTCATTGTCGGTGACGGACCGTTTCGGGCAACCCTGCAAAAGGAACATCCCGATCTGGTCTTCTGCGGGGTCCACACAGGGGAGGACCTGGCCCGGTATTATGCCTCGGCGGACGTATTTCTCTTCCCCAGCGAGACCGAAACGTTCGGCAATGTAACGTTGGAAGCCATGGCAAGCGGTCTGGTGGTGGTCGCTTATGACTATGCCGCCGCAGGCATGCACATTATCAATGGTGAGACCGGCGTGCTGGTGCCCTATGGGGCGTCACAAGCCTTCGTGGATGCCGCTGCCAATCTGGCGCAGGCGCCGCAGTCATTGCACAAGATGCGCGGGCAGGCACGTGCGTACACGCGCTTGATCGATTGGCCGCACGTGGTGGAAAAGTTTGAGGCGATCCTGACGGAGGCTCTGGTTCGAACTCACACAGCCCCCAGTGCTGTGATGACCCGTCGAGGAGTGGCCATATAGCTGTAGGAGAGGATTTCGGGTTGGCACTGCTGGTGCGGCAATCTCCTCTAAGGATACGGGGGCAACCCAGTCATTGCCCTAAGGTACGTGGAAAACACCTGCAGAAACA
>JBKPCR010000171.1:0-4326 GCA_046727435.1 bacterium
AGCCTCCAGGGCGTCGAGGTGAGCTACCCCAAGAACGGCAATGGAGACAGTGGCCGCAGCATCATTCTCAACAACGTCCGCCTGAACATTCGGGCCGGCGAGTTTCTCTCCCTCGTCGGTCCGACCGGTTGTGGCAAGTCCACGGTCCTGCGGCTAATTCTGGGCGCACAGTTCCCAACGCGAGGCCAGGTATTAGTCGACGGCCAACCCGTGAGCGGTGTCGACCGCGATCGAGGCGTGGTCTTCCAGAGATACTCACTGTTTCCTCACCTCACGGTGTTGGAAAACATCGCCTATGGGCCATTGCTGGAACGCACATCGATGCCGCAGCGCTTGCTGTGTACCCCTGCCTACCGTCGTATTCGACGCGGGTCATTAGCAGAGGCGCGGGAGTATCTCGTGCGTATCGGTCTGAACCCCTGGGATGGCGATAAGTTTCCTTATGAGCTATCAGGCGGTATGCAGCAGCGTGTGGCCATCGCCCAGGCGCTCATGATGCAGCCCAAAATCCTCCTGATGGACGAACCCTTTGGCGCCCTGGATCATAACACCCGCCTTGCCATGCAACTGCTCATCCTCGACCAATGGGAAGACTACCGAATGACCATCGTCTTTGTCACCCATGATCTCGAAGAGGCGTGCTTCGTTGGCACACGGGTGATTGGCCTGTCACAGTATTGGTCCGATGATCAGGGGAAACCCGGTGTGGGGGCGGTTATTGTCACCGATCTGCCTACGCCCGGAGGCCACCCGAAACCCACGGCGATCCGCGCCACGGCCGAGTTCAACGCACTGCTGGAGCAAGTGCGGCATGATGCGCTCGATCCTGCGAACCGGCAACGATTGCAGCAGTTCAACCTCATCCATCAGGATGCCCTGAAGCCAGAACCGCTGTCAGCTGCGGAAGTGAGCGAGGCAAAGGAGGGGACTAATGCCTGACGCGGAGTTTCCTCGACCGTCGTTCATCGATGCGGTCGGCCATTCGTACAACCGCCGGGGCAAACGGGTCATTCTCCTCACCGGCAATGTGCTGGATCAGTTCTGGAGCCCGCGGCTGAGGAGCTTTTCCCCGCTCGAGCAAGCGCTCTACCAGGAGCTCAGGGATAAGTTCCTGGTGCTGCGGGTGGATGCGGCCAGCGGCATCAGCTTCTACGACACGGCTGACGAACAAGAGCTGTTGAAAGTCTGCCAGCTGGCCGAGCACATCGCCTCGAAAGGGCAGAAGCTGGGCGACGTCGAGGCACAAATGGCGCAAACTCAACACCAACCGCTGCCGATGCTGATCCTGTTACGAGGCATGAGTAACGCGGTAACCAGACTCTGGGCCGGCGACAAGAGCCGGTTCAGGCCGCTCAGCCTCATCATGCAGTTTGCTGGCTCGCTATTTCCGGACGGCGATTTCGATCGACTCTCTGAGCTAGATCGCCAGCGGCTGGTTACCTTCCTGAACTGGATCAACGACCCGTTCTTCAGCAAAAACGGGAATGTCATTCTGCTGGTGTCCGATACCAAATCGGAGATCAACCGCCGCGTGCTGGCGTTGCCGGTCACTGAACACGTGGAAATCCCGCTGCCAAGTGCAACCGAGCGGGCCCATTTCGTGACGCAATATGGAGTGGTATGCACGCCCTCTGATGCGGCGCTGCAGTTTGAGCTCAGTCGAGAAGCGTTTGTCGAGGACACGGCCGGTTTGAAGCTCACCAGCCTCGAAGACCTCCTCGAAACCTCGCGCCGAACTGGGGAACCGGTCAGGCGGAAGGATGTCCTGGCAGAGGTCAATCTGATTCTCGAAGCCGAGCTCGGGGATGTGGTGAAGGTGAACATTCCCGGTCATAGTCCCAAGGATATCATTGGTAGTGAAGCGACCACGGCGATCCTGCGCAGTATCTTCCAGCGCTGCGATAATTCAGAGACAGCCGTATCCGCGGTGCTCGTCTCCGGTCCCAACGGCGGTGGAAAGACCTTTCAGATGGAAGCGTTTGCGTCTGAATCAGGGCGCATCGTCATCGAGCTGACGGGGCTGCGTGGCATGTGGTATGGCCAGACGGACAAGCTCTTCGAGCGGCTGCGCTGGCACATTGCCACCTATGGCAAGGTGCTGATCCTGGTCGATGAGGCACACACCGCCTTCGGCAGTGTGCATCAATCCGACACGCACGAGACGGAGCGGCGACTGGCGGGCAATATCATCAAGATGATGGGCGATCCACGCTTCCGCGGCAAAGTGCTGTGGGCGCTGATGACCTCGCGCCCGGACGAGTTGGATCCCGACGTGAAGAGCCGCGCGCCCTTGCAAATTCCCATCCTTGATCCCGAGGGTGAGGCGCGGCAGCGTTTCATCCAGGAGCTGTTCCAACGCCGGGGGATCACTCTCGATGCCGAGGAGCTGCAGCACGTTTTCCAGCACACCGCCCATTACTCGGCACGCGATTTTGACAACCTCCTCCGCGAGGTCAGAGCCCAAGGCAAGCCCGTGGGCGAAGTGCTGCAAATCTGGCAAGCGAGCACAGCGATTGTGCAACAGCGTCGCCTGCAAACCCTCATCGCGGCCCTGCACTGCTCCTACCCGCAGCTCCTCCCCGCATGGCTACGGAGCATGCGCACCGATGCCATTCAGAAAGAGGCCGAAGAGTTGAAGTGGGCGCTGCATCGATAGCGCCTATTGTGCACGGCATATATACCCTTGCCTGCGCTGTCACGCCGACCACGGCCCGCCAGGACATTTGGCCAGCACGGAGACCGTACACACATGAACCATAGCGACATCGTCAGCTTCCTCTGGGGTGTGGCAGACCTGATCCGTGACACTTTCAAGCGTGGCAAATACCAAGATGTCATCCTGCCGCTCACTGTCTTGCGCCGTCTCGATTGTGTACTGGCTCCGACCAAGGCCAGAGTGCTGGAAACCAACGCCAGATTACGGGACAAGCTGGAGAATCTCGACCCCCAATTATGTCGCGCCTCGGGCTTTGCGTTCTACAATACCTCATTGTACGACTTCGAGCGTCTGCTGGGTGACGCGCCGAACCTCGCCGCCAACCTGCGCAATTATATCAACGGCTTCAGCCCCAATATGCGAGAGGTGGTCGAAAAATTCGATTTCGATAATACCATCGCCAAGCTTGACGAGGCCGGACTGCTATTCAAAGTGCTGGAGCGCTTTAAGAACGTCGATCTGCACCCCGACACCATCGACAACCCGACCATGGGGACGATCTTTGAGGAGCTGATCCGGCGCTTCAACGAGGCGCTGAATGAGAATCCCGGCGAGCATTTCACACCGCGCGATGTGGTGCATCTCATGGCCGATCTGTTGCTCGCCGGCGACGAGGCACGCATCCGCAGCGCCGGAGTAATCTGTACCGTCTGCGATCCCTGCTGCGGCTCCGGCGGCATGCTCACCATCACCAAGGACCACATCCTCGGTACGCCGGACCGACCGGGCCTTAACCCGCAGGCCGATATCCACCTCTTCGGTCAGGAGGTCAACCCCGAAACCTTCGGCATCTGCAAGTCGGACCTGTTCATGAAATCGCTCGACGGGCGTGACGCCGAGAATATCTTGTTTGGCAGCACCCTGTCGTACGACCGTCACCTTGGGCGCCATTTCGATTATCTGATCGCCAATCCCCCCTACGGCAAGGACTGGAAACGCGACGAGGAGGATGTCAAGGCCGAGCACGAACGGGGTGAGGCTGGTCGTTTCGGCGCTGGGCTACCGCGCATCTCGGATGGCCAGCTCCTGTTTCTGCAGCACATGCTCTCTCACATGCAACCTCCCGAGGAGCGCGGCTCACGAGTGACCATCATCATGAATGGCTCGCCCTTGTTCACCGGTGACGCCGGGAGCGGCGAGAGCGAGATCCGCCGCTGGATCCTCGAACACGACTGGCTCGAAGCCCTCGTGGCCCTGCCCGAGCAGCTCTTCTACAACACCGGCATCGCCACCTACGTCTGGGTGCTGACCAACCGCAAATCCCTGGCGCGCCAGGGCAAGGTGCAGCTCATCGATGCCACCTCGTTCTGGGTGCCGATGCGCAAGAGCCTTGGCGACAAGCGCCGCGAGATCCCGTCCAATCGCGCTGCCCAGATTTTACGATTGCTGCACGCCTTCGAGGAAAACGAGCACAGCAAGATCTTCCCCACCACGCATTTTGGGTTCCGGAAGATCACCGTAGAGCGTCCCCTGCGGCGAAACTTCCAGGTCAGCCCGGAACGTCTCGCCCGTCTGGAAGATGAGAGCACCTTCCAGAACCTGGCTGTGAGCAAGAAAAGGGATGCCTGGGCCAAGTCTGTCGAAGAGGCCGACGGCCGGGCGCTGCAGCA
>JBKPCR010000172.1:0-7835 GCA_046727435.1 bacterium
GAACTAGCTCATGGTCACGATCGCGCGTCCGACGATCTCGCCGCGACTGAGGACGGTGTAGGCGTCATCTGCCTGCACTAGGCGATAGCGCCGGGTAATCGCCCGTGAGGGACTCACCAGGCCATGCGCCGCCAACCCCAGCACATCAGGCATATCAGTGCGTACGCGGCTTCCATAGGAGCCCATGAGTTGAATGCCGCGGCGGACCAGGCGTGTGATCTCAATGCCGGCGGTGGTCGTGCCGGGGGCGATGCCAACGACGACCACTCGCCCGCCGTCACGTGCCATCATGAAGGCATTCACCACCGTGTCCGGCCGCCCCAGGGCTTCAATGGCGACGTCAACGCCGCGGCCCCCGGTGATCGTCAGGACCTCTGCCACAGGGTCACCCTGGGCCGCATTGACGCCGTGGGTGGCGCCGAGATCTTTAGCGGCTGCTAGCTTATCATCGCGGATGTCGACGGCGATGATTTGACCGGCTCCAACGGCCTTGGCGAGCTGAATGACGTTGGAGCCGACCCCCCCGGTGCCAACGACCGCGACGGATTCGTTCGGCTGCAGCCTGGCCTGGTTCTTCAGGGCACCATACGCTGTCATCACCGCACAACCGAGGATGCAGGCATCCGTGAGTGGCACATTGGCGGGTGCAGGAAACACGTCAGTAGCTGGGATGACGGCGTATTCGGCCAGTCCGCCCATGCTATACATGGCAAGCGGCGAACCGTCGGAGCGCCGCAGGCGACTTTCCCCGTCGTAGAGGGTTCCCTTCAAACGATTCATGGCGAAGAACGTCTCGCACAGGTCGTCCCGTCCGCGCACACAGTAATGACAGACGCCACAGGGCATGATGAAGCTACAAACGACGGCATCTCCCGGCCGTACAACCTTGACGTCGGCCGCTACCTCAGCCACCACCCCTGAGATCTCATGGCCCAGGACACACGGCAGCGGAAATTGGACCTCACCCTTGATGACATGCAGGTCAGTATGACAGACGCCACAGGCTGCCACTCGCACTAGTACCTCGCCTGCTCTGGGCTGTGGTGTGGGAATGTCTTCGAGTGTGAGCTGACCGCCCACTTTTGCCAGAACAACAGCTTTCACGGACAATACTCCTCTATCCTCCCCATCCTGACCTTCCCCCGCGCTGGGGGGGAGGAGAGTGAAGTAGAAGGGGCACAAACCCTTACTCTTCTAGGACACCGGCCTCGGTAAGGGCAGCGATCTCGTCCTCAGACATGTGAAGGATCTCTTGGCAGACTTCTATCGTGTGCTGACCGAGGAGCGGAGCTGAATGGCGAAACTCCCCAGGTGCCTGTGACAGTCTGAACTCTGAGCGCTGCACTGGATGGCGTCCCACCTCGGGGTGGTCCATGAAGACGAAGTGGCCGCGATGCCGCAATTGCGGGTCGTCGAACAGATCCCGGGTGGTCTGCACCACGCCCGCTGGTACGCCTGTCTGCTGGAGAGTCCGCATCAACTCATGGGCCTCCCACCCCTGCGTCCATTGGCTGATCAGGGAGTCCAACTCATCCTCATGGGCTTTACGCCCGAGCAGCGTCGCGAAGCGCTCCTCTTGTGTCCAAGAAGGAGCGCCCATCACCTGACACAACGCCTCCCATTCGGTATCGGTCTGGCAGGCAATCGTACACCAGCGGTCCTCGCCTCGGCAGGGGTATGCACCATGTGGGGCGGCAGCCGGATGGCGATTGCCCATGCGGTCGCGTTCTCGCGCGTTGAGAGTGTAATCGAGCAGGAGGGGCGCCATGAAATGTAACGCCACTTCCAGTTGCGACACATCCAAATGCTGGCCTCGTCCGGTGCGGCGCCGGTAATCCAGCGCGGCGAGGATGGTCGGGACGGCAAAGCGCGGCACCAGGAAGTCCGTATAGGCCCCATAGGGATTGGTCGGCATACGATCCGGCCAGCCGGTGAGGCCGGTCATCCCACTCAACGAGGCGAGGACGGCGCCAAAACCTGGCTGTTGAGAATACGGGCCCCCCCTGCCGAGCATCGAGGTGCTGAAGAGGATGATGTCCGGCTTGACCTGACATAGATCTTCATACCCTAACCCCCAGTCCTCCAGGGTCCCCGGTGTAAAGTTTTCGGTCACGAGGTCGGCCCAGGCCACCAGGCGCTTCACAAATTCGCGCGCCTGTGGATGGGCCATGTTCACCCCCATCCCATACTTGTTGGCGTTGTAGTTGGCAAAATAGCCACTGCGGTTGACACTTTGGCCTTGACTGCCAAAGGGCGGAGCATTGCGGAGCGTCTCAGGACGCCGTTTGGATTCGATCCGTACCACCGTCGCACCGTATTCGGCGAGATATGAAGTCGTCATCGGTCCCACGGCAACCCAACAGAAATCCAACACTTTCAGCCCTGCCAGCGGACGCATGAATGAACCTCCGTCACAAAGAGTGCTGAGTGCTGAGGAATGAGTGCTGAGAATTCAGTGGACAACGCCCATTACTCAGCACTCAGGACTCAGCACTCAGCACTTTCTTAAATCGCTCCTGCTTCGCGGAGCCGCACCAACTCCTCCCGTGTCAGTCCGAGCTCGTCGAGGTAGATTTCGGCGTTGTGCTCTCCGATCTTCGGGGCCAAGCGACGCAGCTCGAGAGGAGTGGCGCTCGCGCGCACAAACGGCCCAGGATAGGTGATCGTGGTGGAGAGATCGGGGTGAAATAACTGCCGAAAATAGCCACGGGCCTGCAATTGGGTATTCTGCATGATATCCCTGGTAGTGGCGACGGGAAAGAGGAGGATGCGTCGCTTCACCGCCCCCTCGAACAGCTCGGCCTTCGTATGGCCCATGAGAAAACGCTCGACAGGCGGCACGACGCGATCGAGCAGTTCCTTGGTGACCATGCCGTAACCCAGAGTGGTCCAGTCGAGTCCCGTGAGGACGGGATCCCCGAGCCCCTCTTCCTCCATCCACTGGATCAGATTGTTGACGCTCCGGCCCGCCCCGGCCCCACCCGACAGCTGAAAATTGACAAACCCATCTTTGCAGGGCCACGTAATACGCATAAAGGTTGTATCGCCCGTTTGGCGGTATGACCCCTGACGCCGGATCACGGTGTTCTCGATAGCAAAAAGCTGGGGGGCACTGGCAAGCGTGCGGGCTACCGCTTCCTGACAGGAGACGTCGACATGCTGTCCTCGTCCGGTATGCCCGCGTTGCGCATGGGCGATCATGGCACCGGTGGCGCCTGCCGCTGCCCCATGGAGATAGAAGTGTGGGACGCCGACACGTGCCGGCGGGCGATCGGGGTCGCCAGTAACGTACATAAAGCCGGCCATGGCCATGCCGTTGAGGTCTGAAGCGCGATAATGCGCGTAGGGGCCATCCTGGCCAAATGGGGTGACGGAGACGACGATCAGCGCTGGGTTGAGCGCCGCGAGTGCGTCATACCCAAGGCCCAGACGTTCTGCGTGACCCGGGGGAAAGGATTCGATGAGGAAGTGGGCTGAGGGCAGCAACCGCTGGAGCAGGGCACGCCCGTCACGGCTGGCGAGATTTAGCGTGATGCTACGTTTATTGGCGGCGTACGACCACCAAAACAGACTCCGGTCGGGGTGGGCCTCGTCCTCATAGAAGGGGCCAAGGCGCCGCGCTGAGCTCCCGCACGGAGGCTCGATCTGGATGACATCGGCCCCTAAGTCGGCGAGGATTTTGCCGCATAGGATGCCGTGCTCATCCGTCAGATCGAGAACCCGGTACGGACTCAGCAATCCTGCATCATTAGCGGGATGCATGCATGACCTCCACGGATGCCACGTGAATCGTTTCAGCCCTCCCCCTACAAGCCGAGTCGCCAGGTCAATACACCCTCTCCCTCTCAGAGAGGGCTGGGGTGAGGGAACCCAACCGCTCGATGATGTCCTGGCGTCCTCACCCTAACCCTCTCCCCCTGGGAGAGGGGAGCAATTGGCTCCTTCTGCACCGACTTGGCCCCTGAGCCCGGCGCTTATGCTCGCAACAGGGACGGGGGACAACTCAACCGTTTCCCTACCTCTCAGCCGCAGGCGATCGTTCGTACCTCTTGCGTGCCGGCCGGTAACGGAAATTCACGCCAGGTCGCTCCGCCATCGAGTGTCCCGAAAACCTCTCCATCCCGGGTACAGCCATACACGCAGGTTGGCTGGCGAGCGGTCAGGCCTACCGCCATCATCGTGCTCTTGGGGGTGAGACCGCGATCGACACGCTCCCAGGAGGTTCCCAGATCGCGGCTGCGAAACAGGGCCCCTGCGGCGCTACGGGCTGCCTGCCCCAGCGAGACGTAGAGTGTCCGCGGGTCGTCCGGGGCGACGCGCAGGTCGCGACAGTAGGTGATCGGGGAGACTTTGCTAAGGTCGATGGGGTCCCACTGCTCGCCACGGTTGTGTCCACGCAATAATCCCGCGCGAACGCTGATGAAAACCGTGTCAGGTTGCGCTGAACTTACCTGAATGCCATGCAGATCGAGCCGTCCCACATCGGGCGCTAGCCCTTTGTTAATGGCCTGCCAGGTCTCACCGCCATCGAGGCTACGGATCACTCCCCCGACCTCCAGGGCGACGAAGAGGTGTGCCGGGTGAGCCGGATCAACGGCCATGGCGATGGTGCGCGTTGGAAAATCCATGCGTACGACGTCAGGACCGGGATCAGTGGGTAACCGTTTCCAATGGTCGCCGCCGTCCTCGCTGCGGAACACCGCTCCTGGGGCCGTGCCGCAATAGATGGTACGGGCGTCAGCAGGATGGAAGGTGAACGACCAAACGACCCGTTCGGGACCGGGGAAATCCAAGCGTTCCCAGGAATCGCCGCCATCTTGACTGCGGTATGGGCCATCCTGGGTGCCGGCAAAAACGAGCTCAGGACGCTGCGGATGCACCGCGATGGCTCGCACCTCGGTCGGCTGCGGTAAGCCACGCGTGAGGGATTCCCAGTGCGCGTCATCTACGGCCTTGCGGAAGAGTCCACCGGTCTCAGCTCCGGCATAGACATGGATGGTCGAACGATCAAAGGTCATGGCTTATCCCCTTTCGATGAGTGATCACACAACGCCAGTGCTGTATTGTAGTCTGCTTATACCAAAGGCGAGGACATTTGCCAAGGTGGGAATTGAGGACAACAAAAACCTAGGCTTCGGTATCCCTGTCTCGGGGGCTCACATGCAGGCGAGAGATTGCGATGACAATGGCGGGACGCAGGATAGCGGCCACGCGCCAAACGCCGGTATGGAATGGAGCTTGCCGGTAGGCATGTCGCAGGCTGACCTGTCGAAGGCTAGCCAATCGATTTAGCCGCTCTGGGGGATGGGAAGGCGCAAGCCCTTACGCAGTTCCTTGTCACCGCGCTCACGCACATCCTCGCCACGCACGATGTAGATCACGTCCTCGGCGATGTTGGTCGCGTGGTCGGCAATGCGCTCCAGGTTGCGGGAGACCAGAATCAAGTCGAGGGCGCGCGGGATGGTGGTCGGATCACCCATCATGTACGTCAGGAGCTCGCGAAAGATCTGGTCACGCAAACTATCTACTTCGTCATCGCGATCGATAACATTGCGTGCCAGCTCTGGATCCCGTCCCACAAAGGCATCGAGACTGTAGCGCACCATTTCCTGGACGATGCTAGTCATGCGTGGGATGTCGATGAGCGGTTTGAGCAATGGTTGGTTGATGAGAGAGCGCGCCCGCAACGCGATACTTACAGCCTGGTCACCGATACGCTCCAGGTCGCTGTTGATCTTGATGCCGCCCACCAGAAAGCGCAAATCCGAGGCCATCGGCTGCCGCAGGGCGAGTTGCGTGAAACAGCGGTCATCGATCTCGATACACAGGAGGTCCATTTCTTCTTCGTGGGCCAGGACTGCTTGCACCAATTCCGCGTCGCGATCGACCAGAGCCTTGATCCCTTTGTGAATCATCGTCTCGGCCAAACTCCCCATGGCCAGCAGACGATCACGTAGTGCATGTAGCTCGGTCTCAAAATACCGCTCCATATCACCATCCTCCCACTGAGTTATCGGGCTGGGCCATCGTTGTGGAGTGGGCGCCAACATTGCCCCCTTCCCGACCCTCCCCTCACTCAGCTGTTACCAATGATTCACTGCATCGATGAACCTCCGGAGACGGCCATACCGTGAGCGAATGAAGGGAATGACCAGCCGGTCAAGATCGGGATACTCATCACCTTCCCCGAGGAGTGGTCCCTCTTTCTGTGCTAGCGGGCCTCTGAGAATATCGGCGAACCCCTCTTCAAGGGCTGGTAAGGCCTGAGCAGGCAAGGCCCGCTTGAGCCTGAGGACGAGGTTATCGTCGACATATCGCGCCGAGTGAAATAGCCGGTAGAAACCAAAAATCTCCGCGACAGCTTGTTCCACGTCGTCGGTGATCAGGAACAGATCCAGATCTTCAGGGCTAATAAGTCCCTGCGCCACTAGCTGCACCCGAATGAACTGCTCCCAATGAAGCCAATACTCGCCCCCAGGCACGTCAAGCAGGACGATGGGAATGATCGCCGTCTTGCCGGTCTGGACTAACGTCAGCACTTCGAAGGCTTCATCGAAAGTGCCAAAGCCACCGGGGCACAGGCAAACCGCGCTCGCCTCTTTGACAAAGAAGAGTTTGCGCGTGAAGAAGTACTTGAAATTAATCAGCTTCGGATCTTCAGCGATCCAGGGATTGGGCTCCTGCTCGAACGGGAGGCGGATGTTCAGGCCGAAACTCGCCTCACGACCCGCACCCTCCTGCGCCGCCCCCATGACGCCACCACCTGCCCCTGTGACCACCATCCACCCGGCTTTCACCATGTTCTCCGCAAAATGCCTGGCTTGCTGTGAAACAGGGGATGTCGGCGGCATGCGTGCCGACCCGAACACTGTGACTTTGGGATGGTCACGATAGAGGCTGAAGACCTTAAAGGCGTATCGGAGCTCTTTCAGCGTGTTGTTGGCAATCTTCAGATCACCGAGGTCGGCGCCATCCTCGTACATTTTGAGGACAGTGGTCAGAAGCTGAGCATAGAGGAGGCGTCTGTCGCCTGGAAGCTGCAGCCCTTCGAGCATTGCCTGAATTTGCTGGTTAGCCTCCTGCGCCTGTAGTTGATAACGTCGTTCTTGCAACATAAACACCATACAATCAATTGATCGATTTACCCGAATCGACCCGTGATGTAGTCCTCAGTACGTCGATCACGCGGGTTCGTAAAAAGATCCTTGGTCACACCGACTTCCACCAGTTCCCCAAGGAGCATGAATCCCGTATAGTCTGACACACGGGCCGCTTGTTGCATATTGTGCGTCACGATGACAATAGTGTACTCCTGTTTGAGGTCCAGCATCAACTCTTCGATCTTCGCCGTGGCAATGGGGTCGAGCGCCGAGCAAGGCTCATCCATCAACAGGACTTCAGGTTCAACCGCCAGCGCGCGGGCGATACAGAGGCGCTGCTGTTGGCCACCGGAGAGTCCCAGGGCGGAATCCTTCAAACGGTCCGACACTTCATCCCACAGGGCCGCCCCACGCAGGCTGCGCTCGACAATGGCGTCGAGCTCGTGGCGATGGCGCACCCCGAGGATGCGTGGGCCGTAGGCGGCGTTCTCGTAAATCGACTTGGGAAACGGGTTGGACTTCTGAAAGACCATGCCCACCCGCTTCCGCAACTCGGTCACATCCAGCGCAGGGTCGTACACATCAATCCCACCGATGCGGATCTTGCCCTCAATGCGTACGCCGTCCACCAGGTCGTTCATGCGGTTGAAGCAGCGCAGCAGGGTGCTCTTGCCGCAACCGGAGGGGCCGATGTAGGCGGTAATGCGTTGGGCGGGAACCGACATCGAGATATTC
>JBKPCR010000173.1:0-11361 GCA_046727435.1 bacterium
CCCTTGATGTTCACGTCGATCATCCGGTTCCATGCGTCGATCTTGAGGCGCTCCAGTGGCGCCTGCGGCATCAGCCCGGCGTTGTTGATCATGACATCGATCCGCCCATAGGCCTGCACGGCTCTGTCGACCAATCGCTTCACCTGGTCACAGTCGGTGACGTCTGTAGTGACGGCGAGTGCCTGGCCGCCGCTGCCGGTCAACTCGTCTACTAATGCCTGGAGGCGATCGACGCGCCGTGCACCCAGCACAACGCTCGCGCCCTGCGCGGAGAGAAGCCGCGCGGTCGCCTCGCCCAACCCGCTGCTCGCGCCCGTGATGACGACGACTTTTCCTTCGATGTTGTTGCTCATCGTTGGTTTCCTTTTTGATCCCGGATCAGGCCTGGTGCTGTTCGTCAGTGACCTGCTCCATCCAGTCGGCGGCCTTGCCGTCGAGCTTCGTTCCCGAGAGCGCGCGGTGCTGGTCCACTTGGGCCAGCAACCGCCGCGCCCGTGGCAAACTCCACTGCGTCGAGCCAGCCGCGCACGACACGGGCGGCCGACGGCCGCTCGGAGCAAACTCCAAGCTAGCCGCCCGGGTTCACGTCCGCGTCTCGCCCTGTCCGCGTCACTTTACGCATGCGATTCGAGAAGGCGGTATGATGATTCTCGGAGATGCTTGTATAATCCTCCACAGGGCGTCTCGGCGCGTCGGGTAACCGGCGAAGGTGTTTACGATGCGGAACATGATGAACGCGACCAGCAAACGACAGGCCCGTCGCATGCCGGCCGACCAGGAGGCACTCGCCCACCGGATCGCGTGGGCGCAGCCGCGGGACGGTCGAACCGCAGCCGGGTCTGCACTGCCGCCGCTGTTCGAGGCCGACCGATACCGTGTTGATGATCATAATGTACTCCTGAAAGAACAAAGGCAGGTAGACCAATCCTGCTCATTTCTTGCCTAATCGTCCGAGCTCTTCGATACATGGATGGTACAGCAAAGCGGGGTCTGGCAATATTAGGTAGGAGATATCAATGCGTAAGCAGGCCGTCAATCAGGCGTTTGAGAGTTACAGCATGGAAGTTGCGCTCGAAGCGTTGGGAAAGAGCATTGCCCGATGGACCGACAAGGGCGGTCTGCTTGTGACCGCGATTTCAGCCTTGTCGCTTTCTCGGCGGGACGCTCCCACACAGCCAATGAGCTACATGTACGAGCCGAGCATCTGCTTGATCGCACAAGGGGCCAAACGCGTGCTGCTCGGAGACGACACGTATGCGTTGGACGTGCACCATTTTTTGATCACGTCCGTGGATCTACCCACGGTTGTGCAGATTATCAAAGGGAGCCGGGAGAAGCCTTACCTGGGGCTCATCTTGAAACTTGATCGGCGCGAGATTTCACAGCTGATGGTGGACAGCAATCTTCCCCCGCCGCGTGCGCAGCAATCAAGCCGTGGAATGGCGATCGGCGAGGTCACGTTGCCGCTGCTCATCGCCTTTCAACGGTTGATCGACCTGCTTGCTGAACCGCAGGATATCCCGATCCTTGCACCGATCATCCAGCGGGAAATTCTGTACCGTTTACTTGTGGGCGATCAAGGTGCGCGTCTGCGCCAGATAGCATCGGCGGGAAGTCAGAGCCATCAGATAGCGCAGGCAATCGATTGGCTGAAGAGTCACTACACCCTACCTCTACGTATCGATGACCTCGCAGCTCAAGTCCATATGAGTCCATCGACCTTCCATCATCACTTTCGGGCGCTGACGGCTATGAGCCCGCTGCAGTACCAAAAATGGTTGCGTTTGAACGAAGCGCGGCGGTTGATGCTCACGGAGCACCTGGATGCAGCGACCGTGGCGTTTCAGGTCGGCTATGAGAGCCCCTCCCAATTCAGCCGAGAGTACAGCCGTTTGTTTGGCGCGCCGCCATTACGCGATATCACGTACTTGCGTCAAATGGCTGGATAAGTAATACAAACGGCATTTTCGTCCCGCGACCCTGGCCGCATGCCTCCACCGGCGGCCACCCCTTGCTGACAGCAATAGCGGGGGTGTGTTGCAAAAACTGAGCGAGGTGTGAGGAGAGGGGTAGTGAGTGCTCGTTATGCCGCCAACCCAAATAATTGGTTGATGACTTGGGTCTGGCTGAGGACATCCCCCTTCGCCAGCCCCTTGATCTGGCCTTTGCGGAGCATATGCATGGCTTCATACCCTTGGACCGTCTGCTCCGCCGTCAAAAATGTCCCAAATCCCAGCCTAGGATTCACACGGCGTTTGAGAAAGCGATGATCCTGTTCCACCACATTATTCAAATATTGGCACTGCCTCAGGGGACACGCCTCCCAGAGCGTTCCATCCTGCTGGAGGGCCTCGAAAGCGGGAGGATAGGCAGCGTGGCTATCTACGGTGATGACCCGAGGCAAGATCGTATGGGTCGCGCCTCACACTTTGCGGAAAAAGCGCTCCGCTGCCCCAGCATCCCGGCTCGCACTTAGCAGAAAATCGAGTGTCTGGCCCTGGGAATCTACGGCCCGATACAGGTAATGCCACGGCTTCTTGAGCTTGATATAGGTCTCATCGACACGGTAGGAATCGTTGGTGCTTTTCAGGTGCGGTCGACACCGCTTGTCGAGTTCGGGTGCGTAGCGCTGAACCCAGCGAAACACGGTCGTATGATCGGCGGAGATGCCGCGTTCTCGCAGGAGTTCTTCGACATCGCGATAGCTCAGGGCATACCGGAGGTACCAGCGGACCGCGCACAAGATGACCTCGGCGGTGAAATGGCGCCATTTGAATAGTGGAGCTTGAGGCATGAAAGGTCTCCCGCAATCTGAGATCAAGGTCACGGCGCTCCTTGTATCAGATCACCAGGAGTTCTTGCAACAGAACCCTCGGCATCACCCCACGCGCCGTGCAACCCGCGTGGAGCGGTGTTCACTCGGGTGTCGGGCGTACGCCCAAGGGGAGCGCCTGCGTGCCAAGAAACACCCCGACTGATCCCCTCCATCTGCTCGGTGACCGCTCCCGCTCGTCCGCGCGCAGTCTAGCATGACGCTATGGGGTCAGTTGCCGCCGTGCATCTCCCCCGTGATGAACAGCGAAATCGCCGCCTTAGCGGCGTCTCCCACGACCGACCCCATCGTCTGTCGTCGGCGCACCCGGCGGTGGACAGGCGACGGCGACCAGATCCGCATTGCGCGGGCCTTGCCCCACCTGATCGGCGCACTGGGACGTGGCCGCACCGGTGACGGCGTCCAGATAGAGGAATTCGTACCGAGGGCCGCTCACGAGGTGCTGGACCAGCGTCCACCACACCCACCGCCCCGGGGGTGCGGTCGCCGCGAAGAGCGCCTCGGCCGGGCGGCTGGTCCAGCCCAGCATGTTCGGGTGGAGCCCCGGCCGGCCCGCCCAATAGGCGGCACCCACCTGAATGAGCTGGACTAAGAAGGCCCACCGCTCCGGCTTCGGGTGCCGCACGTCCGACTCGGTCAACGTCGGTGGCGCCAGGGGGCCACGGCCGAGTCTACGGATCACCTCCTCCGGGGCGAGCATGGTAGCTGGCACGGCGGTCGGGGCGGGATCCCGTAATCCCGTACGCCGGCCACCGCCGATCGTCCCGCTCCAACTGGTTGGGGACCTGGCGCCGGGCGTCGTCAGCCCAGTCGAGACGTGCACCGTGAGCTCTTCCCAGCCCGACGGACCCTGGGAGCCGCCACTTGGGGTCGTCCGGAAGTAATGGAACGCCGCCCGCGCCACCTCGAGGGTGGTGCTCCGGATCTCGACCTCCACCTGGTGCAGGTTGAAGTGGGCCTCCTGGGTGGCTGCCAGGGCGTCCGCCGCCTGGTGCACGGCGGCGAAGTCAGGCCGAGGGACAGGCTGCAGCCGCCGCTGCTGTAAGTCTCCACGTGGCGCTTCGGCTTTGCCTGACGCCGCGGTCCCCATGACCAGGAGTAGCAGGACTACGGTCCACTCATGACGTCGCCACATCGCCGTCCTCCTGAACGAGGTCATACATGCGGGAGCCGCCTTCGGCCACAGGCAAAGCTCGGTAGTGTCCTCATTTGGCCTCTCACGTGAAGACTGCTGGGCTCTTCCGCGCCAACTGAGGACACTACCCAAAGCGCGTTATCATGAACCCGCGCTGTGAAGCCGCGGCGGTCAATCACCAGCACCATAGGCGTGCCGGTCACCAGAGACAGGGACGCGGTCTCTCTGGCGTTCGAACGTGGTTGGTAGGCCCAGTTCACCGCACGTGTGGCAGTCCATCGCCAGAGTCTATCATAACGGGGGGTATGAGTGTCCATCGTCATCGGGAGGCAGGCAGGCGAGCGCGTCCAGAGGATGGCCAACAGGAGACAGGGTGGTCCGGGAAACCGGAGGATCAAGGCCTCCGCTGCACTGTCTCACCTCTGGAGATCAACGATGATGCTCGCGTCAGCGCATGGATGATCGCTGGTAGGCACAGAATTAGATGACCGTGGACCATGTCGCGGTCATCTAGCCGCACGACATGGAAGGCCACGACATCGAAGTGACCCAGGGGCTCCTGACGGTCACTATACACCAGATGGTCTAAGATTTGACTCCGGTAGTGATGTGGCATGGGCGTTCTCCTCTCACGAGGAGAATTCTACCGGCCCCTGAAAATTCATCAACTAGCTCAGGGTACTGCGGAATGTCGGTTTCACGTCTTATCCTCTCCATTTCCCCTGCAGTATAGACCATGTTGCCCCCTCTCCCTGTGACATGCTCCGCAACGCTACCTCTCTCCTTCTGCTCTGACCTCAGTCCAACAAACGGGCTCAACTTGCCTGTACTGCTGGGTTGGCACAGGCCTTGACGGAGATTGCAGCCCCAAGGCGGCTGGAAGGTCCCCTCTAGGGCGGGTTGGTGGGCGCAGTGAGGGGCATGACCCTGCACACACACGAGGCGTTCGCTGGGAAGATCCCTGCCCACTTTTTCTAGGGGATGGAAAATTGGGGGATCAGGCGTCAGGTGAGGACTGCCGCGGAGACGAGCAGTCTCGGCCCTTAGGGTGGTGACAGGGAAGCGTGTATTGGCTCGTTTATCCAATTGCAATCAACTTTTGGGTTACCTCAAGGTACTTTTGGCACTCGCTCAATGTCAAATCAGCCTTGCTGCCTGAGTGTAGTATGTGGTTCCTTGCATCGAACAATTGATGCAAAATATACCTGAAGGTTTCCACAAGCTTCATTGCATCGTCGCTAAGGGCCTTAGGAAACAAATGATTGAGCACTTCCCTGATGCCAGTGTCATCTGGCACAGCTGGTAAATGCCGCATCACCTTGCCTCGCATGAAAGACTCGCAGGCGATTGCCGCATCAACGACGGAGCGCTGCAAGTCTCCAAGCCTGAAATGCTCTATCGCGTCAAACATGAGGTCATAGAAGACTGGTGAATATATGCGCTGCTTGAGAGCGTGTCCGGCTTCTTCCCATTCTGCAAGAGTGACAGCCTGGCCAGGTGATACCTGGATTACCTGAGTTGCTGCCCAAAAGCGATGCCTTGTCGTTTCGTCGAGTAAGTATGTTGTCCAGCCAGATTCGGGGCCGCGTACTTCTGGTCTTCCGATGAAAGCATTGTTGGACTTCCACCGCAGAGTCCTAATCCACACATCGAACGCCTTCTCTGCGATAGAGCCGTGCGTTTCTGCCGTTTCCTCTAGATGGTTTTGCTGGTCTTGTGATAAGGCATCATAGGCGTTGGGGGGCTGATGTAGTACCTGCTCTGAAACGTTGACCTGCCTGTGGAGCCGCACAAGAACGTCAACGGACTTGACCCAAAAACGAGTTGGTCGCCCAGTATCCTGTCGATAGGACAGTATTTTTACTCGTTCCTCTCCTCCGCTGCGGGTCGGCAGTTCAATAGAAACTATCCCCTGATGGAACTGAAATTCGTGGGAGCGACCCAACAATTCGAGCACAACCGCGAAGTTCCTTGTCAGAAACCTGTTTCAGGAAACTACTGCAACTTGCACGGAGTTCATGATCTTCAAAATCCTTTAGCCAGTCGAATGTCTGATTGAGCTGGGCTAAGAGGGCACGAGGTCAGCCGACCTCCACCTAACTATGGAACTCAGCGTACAATGCTCTGTCGAAAACCTCAGGCCGCAGCCTTGGAGAGCCGATGGAACACGAGATGCACCGACAGCCCCAGTTGAACGGCCCGATACAGGTTGTAGGTCACGCCGAGCAGAGTGTACGAGTGCCTGTGGGAAGCGCTATTACCAAGTTGAACGGCCCGATACAGGTTGTAGGTCACGCCGCGCCGCCGGGTCTGTTTGACCTGTTGCCAGGATTGACGCGCCGTGACGGCCCCGCCAAACCGGCGCTTGACGACCGAGATGAACGTCTCGACTTGCCACCGCTGGCCATAGGCCTTGCGGGGAAAAGCCCGTGGGAGCTGGCTGCGGTAGGGATGCCGCGTCAGGCCACGGGCTGGCCGCCCCGCGACGGGTGGAATAATACTCTCGAGGCCCCAGTCCTCTCGCAGCCAGCGGTGGTTCGCCTCGGAATCGTCGCCGCCATCGGCCAGCAGACGCGTCAAGGGCAGCCGGGCGAGGGTGTGCTCCACGAGGGGGCGACACGCCATATGGTCCCCGCGCGGCCCGCGATCGGCTCCTTGCCCACACCGCACCAGCGGATCGGGCCAGACCGCGACCGACCATGTGAGCCACGTGCGGGCGCGGGGGCGTTGACCGGCCCGCCGTTGGCAGGAGGGGCTGGCCGGGGCCCGCGCAAAGCCCGTAGCATCCACGGCGACCGGGCAGGAGCGCGGGGAGGCCGCGCGCTGGCACCATCGGACGGTCGCCGTCAGGATCCGCGCCAGCACGCGTGGTGTAACCTTATGGCGGCTGAACCACCACCGCGTGGCATGGTCAAGCACCGCGTGTCGCCCCAGGGCCGCCCGACGCTCTTGGGCACTGGCCAGTAGGGCTGTAGCACGCCGATAGTCCAGGGGCACATATGCCTTCAGGCAGAGACAAGCCCATCACGAGGGTTGCGTATCCCGCTTTGGGGCAAATGGACGGGCGTAGTCGGGCATCTGGGTGCGCGCCATCTGCAGAGCCAAGCGGGCTCAGCTGAGTCCATTATCGCGTTTCATGGTGTATCACCGCCTCAGCCCTGCATATAAGCCGGCGAGCGGAAGTTTTCGACAGAGCAAGCGCACAACTTCATAGCTCAAAGCGGATTTCTCGGCTATATGCCGCTCTGGTCTGACTGTACATCGCTGTATTGAGGCCGTATCAATCACCGAGGAGGGCAATTCCCCGGTACGCAAGGCGGGGCCGCCTGACTTTTTCTGGCTGCCGAGTTGGGCCACTCATCCTCATCGTCTAGCTGCGCCAGCTGGCGAGGGCTGGCCAGGTCCCATCCGGCGGCCTCCCTGGGCGGCGTAGCGGGGCATGTCCAGCCACACACATTTTGTCTGTAGGGTCCCATCTAGCCTTGTTGATCATCAAGTACCTGACCAAAATATAGTGGTATCGCTGCGGACTTCGTTGTCTTGGGAGCCCTAATTCTGCGGTCTCTTGAATCTCCTTCCCCAAAATATGGAGCTGTCGACCAGCCGACTTGCCAGGGTCCCTATGGCCCGCTACCCGGTCCCTCTCTCCTAATAGGGGAAAATCTGGGATTTGAGCTTTGGGCAAGGCTAGGGGCAGGAGGCTCAACAATCTGGTTGACGGGGCCTCCCAGCTTGTCCATACTTGCGCCAATTAAGCACACCCGGAGTGCCGGGACGAGGCTTGCCCGACTATGCCATGTGAGCCACCCTTCAAAGGAGGAGCCATGACAGATGAGGAGTACCTACGCCTTCTAAATGCCCTTGGTAGTAAGCATTTATGCTATCCACAGTCACTGCAATTCCCAACGCCCACACCCCGTTCATATGATAGAGGCCCCATGGAAGAGCTGCACAGCATGCTTGGGCATGTCTCGGACACCTTGCGCCTGCTCAAGAGTATGAAGGGCCGTGATGATCCTGGGCTTCTTGATCGCCTCCTCCACAATCTCGCTCTCTCACCTGTCAGAATGGCTACGACAGCAATGGAGGCATCAGGCATCCTCGATGCCCTCGATGACGCACCCGACCTTGTCTTAGGTGAGCTTCGGCGTTCAGTAATTCCAAAAGAAGAGGAAGAATATCTTCGCAACGCTGGATTTGATGCTGATGATATAGAAGTGCTGCTCGCACTCGCCGTCTATCGAGCCCCCGCTCTGGTATCAACCGGCAAGCTGCCGTCGGATGTCGCCGAGGAGGCTATCGACGCGCTGGACACCGTAGTGCAGGTCTTCATGAGTCCAACTGATGGGCTTGCAGCAAAGAAAAAGCGCAAGATTTTCAATGGTATCGGGAAACTCCTTGGTGGGGCCGTCGCGGGTATCGGCAACGCCCTTCTGGTCGCGGGGACACTCATTGCTCCAAACCCAGCTACGGGATACGGGGCTATTGTGTCGGGCGGCATCGCGGTGACGAGTTTCTTTGCGGGTCTCGGCGATCTTAAGGGGGAGTAGTATTTCCCCGATTACCCATCCCATGCCCCTCTTGCGGAGAGGAGCTGCGTTGACCATCCCACCCGAGACAACCTAGGGTCGCCCTACCAGCCTCTATCCAGCGAGCTATCAGCAGGTTTTGTAATGTCTAGCCGTTGAAGGGCGTCTCACGGGGTAGACTGGCTGCATAAGGCGTATCAGCGGTTTCATCCCAGGGCATAAGTCTCCTTCCCTATCCCCCAAAGGTGAAAGGGTCAGAGGCCAGAGAATCAACGGCTAAGAAGCTGGGCGCACCACTACCCGAAACCCGATGTCCCTGACCCAATAGTTCGGGAGATTCCAGCGACGATAGGTACACCGCATATAAATGATTGATTTCCCGATTGGCGAACTGTTGGATGACAGTATCTGCCTCATCTGGTTGAAGCGTCACCTGCATCCGGATGGGTTTGCATGCCCGCACTGTCAAAGCCCCCAGCGCCGACTCTTCAGGCAACAGGGCGACTTCCCTGCCTACCGTTGCCGCGCATGTGACGGCTACTATACGCTCCTGACCCACACCGTCTTTGAAAAGACCCCCCAACGCCCAGCCACGCTGGTACTCCTGCTGCGCGGCATGGCGAAAGGCGAACCCACCGCGCGCTTAGCCCGCGAGTTGGGGATGTCCCGCCAGCCACTGCACACGTTGCGTCAGCACGTGCAGACGAACCTGAACAGCACCGCCCCAGCCGAAGTGATGACCGGCACGACGTTTGAGGCCGACGAACTGTACCAGAACGCGGGGGAAAAAAAGCACGCCCCATCGCGATCCCCGTGACCCGCCACGTCGACGCGCCAATAAGCGCACAGGCCACGGCACCTCTGCCAACGATCGGCCCCCCATCATCAGCATCATCTTGCGCGACACGGGCGAGCAGCGCTGGTGGGTGGGCGACCACGCGGACACGCGGACTTGCCGTACCCTCATCGCCGAAAACCTTCCGGCTGGCAGTACGCGGCTGTACACCGACGAATGGCAGAGCGACCGGGGCAGTCATCCAGCCCATGCCACCGTCCGCCATGGCATACACGAATGGGCGCGGGATGATGATGGTGATGGCCAACGTGAAGTTCATTGCAATACCTGTGAGGGAGCGGGTGCGGCGCTTCGTACCTATCTGCGTGCCTTCCGGGGCGTGCACAAGCAGTACCTGCATCTCTCTGTGGCAACGTATGAAGCCATGGTCAATGCGAAACGCATCACACCCGATCTGATTCGCCGGATGTGCCTTGGTGACCTGTCAGGGCACACTGGTTACACATGAGCCAGATTTTAATAGGCTTGGGTTTTTCAGGACGGACAGGCCCTGCGCTTCCTGACCAAGGCCATTCGTCGTCACGGGGTGCCGGAGACGATCACCATCGATGGCAGTGAGGCCAACGCCGCAGCCATCCGGAGTTATAACGACGAGCATGACCATGGGGCTGTGAAGCGGGCAACTCGTCCCACGCTGGGCTTCAAGTCGTTCGATGCGGCCCAACGCACGCTGGCCGGCATCGAGCTCATGCACATGATAAAAAAGAGACAGATGGTAGTCGAGGCAGGAGCTGAAGGCCTTACTGCGGCCGACCAGTTCTATCCCCTGGCTGCGTAATCACCTTCCCTGTCAGAGTTCACGCACCTCAAATCGTCTACACGTGAAAATTTGCGACAGGGCCGAATTGGGTACCATGTTCAAGCGATGGTACCCTGATATGGAGAGCGAGGAAATGCCTGAACCGGTAATCCCCAGCCTCCATGCGCTCCTTTTCAGTCGCCTCAGGGACGCATGGGGTGGGGGTCGACGCCCCGAGACCGAAACCAGAGATAGATACCCTCCCAAAAAAGCTCAGGGTCCATGGTGATAACCTCTCCCGTAGGTGCCCGGGCCATCACCAACTCCCCCCATGCCCCCGGGTAATGCTTGTCGTTGCCAACTGGGTGCAGACTCCGCCATCTGTCCAGGTCCGCCATGTCGTTCAGGAAGTCACGGAGCACCTCGGGATCGGCTACCAGCCCCTGGCGCACCGTGTTGTCGGCCTCATCGACGACGAGAACGGCGTCGTCCCTCTCGCCTCGGGTCCTCCACTCAATGCGCACGGCCATGGCTACTCCCTTGTTAGTTGGAAACCCCCACAGCCGGGGGGCGGAACAAGTGCCTTACCCCAGCTTGCCGAAGTCAACGCTCCGGCCTCTCTCGAGTAGCCCTTGGTCCGAACTCGGGCCAAGGGGTCCAGGAAGGCGCGGCTTTCCGGCTGGAGCGCTAGAAAAAGGTGGTGATGACCTTCTCGAGGAGGACATTCTGGTCTAGGAGGATCGTGCGCTTGGCGATTTTCCACCCGGTCACGGGGTCGCGCCGCAACACATCATCCCGCTTCCCCACGAAGAGGTTCACCTCATCGTGCAGCCGGTTGGTGTAGACAATAAAGCGGCTCGACACCTTCACTTCGTCGCCCTGCACGTCGACGACCCGCACGTTGGCAACGATGTGGCGGACGCGCGACACCGGCTCCTCGCACCAGTGGACGCCGGTGTTGAGCTGGCGGACGCGCCCGGCCAGGATTCTCTTGCCCTCGTCGATCCACGAGATCTCTGAATCAGTGTCAGTGTTCTCCCGGTGCCACTCGCCGAACTTCACGTTGCGCCGTATGGGCATATGGTAATGGATATCATCGGCGAGGAGCTCTATCCAGTCGTTGTGCCTCCGGTCATCGAGGAGTTCCGCCTCCATGTAGAGGAACTGCTCGACCTCGCGCTCCAGGAGCAGGCGCTCCAGGGCTTGTTGCCTGGTATTGTCCGTCAGCGTCATAGGTGAAACCCCTTCCCTGCGAGATGTGCCATGCGT
>JBKPCR010000174.1:0-4609 GCA_046727435.1 bacterium
CATCGACCTGAAGCGCGCCGAAGGGCTGGAGATCCTGTGGCGACTGGTCGAAGACGCCGATGCGTTTTTGCAAAACCTCCGGTTGGGGGTGGCGGAACGCCTGGGGTTCGGCTATGAGCAGGTAAGAGCCCACAAACCGGATATTGTCTACTTATCGGTCAGCGCCTTCGGTTACGGCGGAGAGTGGCAGTACCGGCCGGGCTACGAGCCGAACGCGCAGTCCATCGCTGGCATGCAGGCCCGTATGGCTGGCAGCGCCGACCGACCCTCGGGCCAGCCCTTTGCCATCAATGACTATTGTACGGGCCTGCTGGGGGCTTTTGGCCTCGGCCTGGGACTCTTGCATCGCCTGAGGACGGGCGAGGGGGTGCGCGTTGAAACCTCCCTTGGCCACGCGGCGACGTTTCTGCAAATGCCGTATATGCAGACATACGAGGGCAAGACCTGGGATGAACCGAGCGGGCCGCACGCCCAAGGCTGGGGGCCGCTCCAACGCCTGTATCGTGCGGCCGACGCCTGGTTTTTTCTGGGCGCGACCGACGCACAGATCACGGGCCTCGCCGCCATCCCAGGTCTGGAGGCGGTGCAAGGCCTCGCAGGTGAGCGATTGGAAGCACAACTGGAAGCATCCTTCCGCGCTAAGCCAGCTGACGAGTGGGCGCGCTTGCTGGTCGAGGCAGGGATAGGCGCCCACACGCTGGGCCATGTAACGCAGCTCATGGGGGACCCCTGGGCCGTGGCCCACGGGCTCAGCGTCACCCGTCGACATCGCGATGGTTCCCTGATCACGACGATCGGCCCACCGGCGCGGCTGTCGCGCACACCCGCCATGCCTGGGCGTCCTGTTTCCCCTCCCGGCGGCGATGCAAAGGAAGTACTGGCGATGATTGGTATCGCCGACAAGCTGAACGAGCTGGTAGAGAAGCGGGTGATTGCACTGGACTAGGAGGCGTGTCGCGTCATCGCCTCCCACTGATCGTTGAAGGCACATGTCAGGAGGACAAAGACCATGAAATGGTGTCGCTTCCAAGCAGGGCAACAGGTGAGCTATGGTCTCGTCGAAGGCGAGCGGGTTATCGAGGTCGACGGGAGTCCTTTTGCGGAGTATACAGTCACGCGTATGAGTCATCCGCTGAGCCAGGTGAAGCTCCTGCCGCCCGTCATCCCCCCTATGCTTTACGCCGCCGGACCCAACTACCGCGGCCATGTGGAAGGGATGGCGCGCCGGCGTGGTGCCGCGCCCCACTACCCGGAGAGGCCGGAGCCGAATTTTCGCTCGGTGCATGCGCTCATCGGCACCGAGGAGAACATCGTCGTGCCGAAGGAGTCTTCTGGAGCGGTCCAGCCTGAGGGACAGCTGGCAGTCGTGATTGGCAAGAAGGCGCGCAACGTCTCCAAGGAAAGCGCGTTAGATTATATTTTTGGCTACAGCATCGGCAACGATATCAGTCAGCGCCCGTGGCAGCAGGCCGATCGGACCATGTTTCGTGGCAAGAATTGTGACACTTTCAAACCGTTCGGGCCCTGGATTGTGACCGGGCTGGACCCCACCCAGTTCCGCATCACTGTCCGTCATAACGGCACGGTATGGGAGGATTTCTCGTCGGCCGACCAGATCTGGGACACGGCGACGTGGATTCAGGAGCTCAGCCGCTATACCACCCTGCACCCCGGCGACGTGCTCTGGACGGGCACCCAAGGGGCTGACGGGGACATGGTCCCGGGCGACGTCATCGAAGTCGAGATCAGTGGTATCGGCATCCTCAGGAATTACGTGGTTGCCGAGGGATAGACGCAGTCAGATGCGCTGAGGTCAGGACGGAGAGGCGGTTGCAGGGCGCCCATTAGCCACCATAACTGAGCCGCCTCTCGCATCCTGCTGCATGGCATATCCGCACACACGTATGGTGGGGATCCTACTTGCCCGCCAACAGCTCGCGGACGCCGCGTAAGGCCATATAGTATCCGAAGATGCCAAAGCCGGTTACCGTTCCACGGCAGACACGGGCAACCTCGGAGACCCCGCCTCGCCTGGCCGGATTGGAGATGTGAACCTCTATCGTCGGGAATTTCACCTGGCCTAGCGCGGCGATGAGGGATGGGTGCCCTGTTGAGTAGCCTGCTGGATTAATCAATGCGGCGTCTACACCACTATCATGCGCCTCATAGATCTTATTGATGACCTCTCCTTCGATATTTGAATGAAAGATCTCAACCTCGAGGCCCAACTCAGACGCATATTTCTGGATCTGCTCATCGTATTCTGGCAGCGTCATAGTACCGAAGATATCTAGTTGGACTTTGCCGCGCATGTTCATGCCGATACCGTGGATGACCAATACTTTTGGCATGTCGTGTTCTCCAGTGCAAACCAAGGTTCTGTTCTGGGTAAGGCGATTCAAGCTTGCCGTCGGCGCACGGCGGTCCGTCTGCGTCTCCAGGCACCGCCTGCTCCTAGCGATGCATACATCGCCAGGTGCCTATTGTTAGTCTGATACGGTTCCTCTTGTCAACAGAACTTGCTGTTGAGGGTGTCCGTCAGCGTTTTGCAGGCAGAAGGAATCGCCTCAGCGACAGCGCCGAAACAATTTTCATTCGAAGACGCATTCGCGTATGCTGACTCGGGACCACCGGATGGGCACGAGGGAGAAAGCGCTGAATCTTACGGCGGTATAATGCCCATACCAGGGCGGAGGTCGACGGCAACTGAGGGAAGGAGCAAACCATGCGTCACAACTTGATCTTAACCGGAGATATCAATCTGCTCGGGGTGACCGACCCGACCATTCCGTTTGCGCGCATGAGGGACAGGCTACACGCGGCCGACGTGGTGTTTGCCAACCTGGAATGCTGCTTTTACGAGCCAGAAAATGAACGCTCTCTTGAAGACGAAGGCTTCTATGCCCCCCTGAAGTCGGCCGAGGCTCTTACCTTTGCCGGTGTACATGCGGTAGGAAATGCGAATAACGTTAACTATGGCGCACCGGCGATCCGCTCGTCGCTCAGGCGGCTGGATGAGATCGGAATTCTGCATACTGGCGCGGGCGTGAATAGCATCGAGGCCCGCAAACCCGTGATCGTGGAGCGGGACGGCGTGCGCTTTGGCTTCCTGCAGCGCACGTCGGTCTATTGGTCACACGGGCACGAGGCCACAGCCACCTATCCAGGGGTCGCGACGATCAAGGCGCATACCGCCTATCGGCCGCAGATCGAACAGCTAAGAACGTTGACCCGCCCCGGTATGCCACCCGAGATCGTGACCTGGGCCGACCCCGCAGCTCTGGCGCAATTCGGTGAGGATCTTAAGACACTACGGAGTCGAGTAAATGTCGTCATCGCGAGCCATCACTGGGGCCTGGATCATGAGGTGCTGGACTACCAGGTGCAGATTGCCCACACGGCCATTGATGCAGGCGCCGACCTGGTAATGGGCCATGGCCCCCACATGCCGCTGGGAATCGAAGTCTACAAAGACAAGCCAATCTTCTACGGCGTCGGGAGCTTCTCCTTCGAAACCGGACACCGCGCTCGCACGCATCCCGACTGGATCGGCCTGACGCTACACGTGACGACAGAAGAGGGGAGGCTCGCGCGCGCGGCGTTCTCCTTCGTCCGCCACAACGCGCGGAACGAAACAGTACCCCGACCGATTGCCGCGGAGCAATCGGAGATCGACCACCTGCGTCACCTCTCAGCACGCTTCGGCACTGTACTGGAGGTCGACGGAGACGAAGTCGTGGTGTGGCCAAAGCCATAGCGGCGTTCAAGGCCACGCGATGCGCTGCTACCTTCAGGGCATCACGCGGCCTGTACACCGCCTCCGTTATGTCGGTCACCCCGAGGCCAACAACTGACCCCATTACCCCTCATTGGGGGCGATCTGCATGGTGATGGTCAGCCCATCCAGGTACCTCGTCGTATGACCTTTGCCGGTGGTATCTTCGATCAGACGCACATCGCCGGGCCCAAAGGTGTGCGAGGTCCCATCGGAGAGCCCAATCGTCGTCCGTCCCGTGAGACCTACCTGCCAGCGCCGAAAGGGGGCTGGATGAAAGTCCATGAAGTACCCCGGTTCTCGTTGCTGCACGCTATAACTCATGGTGCCGGTGACCTTAATATCGCGAAGCTCCTCGGCCTTGATCTCCTCGATGTGGCTCTCGCCATCGCTGCCGGTATACAGTCTGTAGACACCCATGCTCACTCCTCCTCTACTACGTGTCCAGTCGTCGGTCGTGGAGAAAGGTCAGGCTCTCCTACCATTCGATGGTATGATTATACTGCAATAATACAGAGCAGATCCGAATTGCCTAATCACGCTGGTGAAGATGCCGTGATCAGGGGCCAGCACTGGGATAAGTGCTCCTAGACCACGCTTTGACCTATCATCGGATCATTCGCTTGCCTACGAGCGATCGCTAGGCGTAGTTTTGACGTGAGGCCTCAGCCCCACCCCTCGGCCCCCACTGGCCTAGCCGACTCAACAAGCCAACTGTAGGGGCCGTCAATGTTGCCAGACTGTCAAGTCTCAGATTGAGAAGTACTTCTGGCTGAATCGTCTGAATGTGGGTCTCTGGAACAAGGAGTGCGAAGGATTCCTCCAGGGAACGAT
>JBKPCR010000175.1:0-9598 GCA_046727435.1 bacterium
GGCCATAGCTGTCCTCCTTGGTGAGCGTCCAGTGCAATACCTTTATGCAACCCTCCAAGTATACCAGGATTCGGATGTCCGCTCACTTCCCCTCTTTGATATGGGTGCACATCACGGTTTTGCCATGCTGTCTGCACGGCACGACATCCCCTCCCCCATCCCAACCTTCCCCCTCGCCGGGGGGAAGGGAACTGGCGGGAGGCGGTTGCCAAAGTCTGACGCCCACCCCTTGGCTCCAGTCAGCCCCCACTCGGCGATCATAATGGTGGTGGTGGTGTTCGCGCGGATGACGTCTGCCTTGAGGAAGGTCCTGGAGGCTGCTAATACAAATGACATGCAGTGTAATGACCGCTGCTGACCTCTTTCCACACGGGCTCCTGGCTTTGACACTGTGGCATCGCTTGCGGGCAGCGGGGATGGAAGCGACAGCCTGAGGGGGGATTGAGCGGATTGGGCACCTCGCCGGGCAGGATCATACGCTGTCGTCGCAGCGAGGGATGCAAGGGGAGTGCGGCCGACAGCAGCGCCTGCGAGTACGGATGGAGCGGCGCGGTGTAGACCTCGTCGCACGCCCCCGTTTCCACCACTTTGCCAGCATACATGACGGTCAGACGGGTGCTCAGATAGCGCGCTGCCGCCAGATCATGAGCGATCATGACGTAGGCCAGCTGTAACCGTTCCTGGAGGCCCTTGAGGAGATTGAGGATTTGGGCACGAATGGAGACATCGAGGGCCGAGACCGGTTCATCGAGAATGATGAACTTCGGATAGGTGACAAGCGCTCGCGCGATGGCAATGCGTTGGCGTTGGCCGCCACTGAATTCATGCGGATAGAGGGCTGCGCTGTCGCGACTGAGCCCGACTAGGTCCAGGACTTCCGCCACACGCTCACGGATGACGGCACGACTGAGGCCGTCTTCAGGTGGGACAGGTTCGGCGACGATGTTTCCCACGCGCATGCGCGGATTGAGCGAGCTGTAAGGGTCCTGGAACACCGCTTGCACCGCGCGGCGATAGCGGGCGAGGTCCTGACGGCTAAACGCGCGTACCTCCTGGCCGTCGAAGAGCAGCGAGCCGTCCGTGGGTTGTTCCAGGAGTAAAAAGAGCCTTGCCAGCGTCGTTTTACCCGACCCCGACTCGCCCACGATACCGAGAGCTTCCCCCTCAGCGACGTGGACATGCACGCCATCCACCGCCTTGATCCAGCCTCGCACCTTTCCCACCAACACACCCCTGGCCACCGGAAAATATTTCTTGAGTCCGATCCCTTGCAGCATCACCGTGCCCTCAGGCCTCAATGGGCGCAGCCACCCAGCACTGCGCCAGATGGCCGGGTTCGATCATCACAGGAGGCGGGTACGCCTCCGTACAGACGGATTGTCGTTTGGCACAGCGCGGGGCGAAGGGACAGCCCGGGGGAAGGCGTGTCAGGTCCGGAGGCTGTCCGCCGATTTCGATGAGTTGCTGACGCTTCAGCTCAACGCTGGGCAGGCAGCGCAGCAGTGCCTGTGTGTATGGATGGCTAGGGCTATCGAAGACCTGTGCAGTGCTGCCCATCTCGACGATCTTCCCGGCATACATCACGGCCACCCGATCGGCATTGGCCGCCACGATGCCAAAATCGTGCGTGACCAAGATGATCGCCACCCCGGTCTGGGCCTGCACCTCCTTCAGCAAGTCTAGATATTGCGCCTGAATGGTGACGTCTAAGGATGTCGTCGGCTCATCGGCAATCAACAGGCGTGGCGCGCAGGACATGGCGATGGCGCTGCTGACCCGCTGCCGCATGCCGCCGCTGAGCTGGTGCGGATAATGCCGCAGCCGTGCCTCGGCCCCGGGAATACGCAGACGTCGCAGCGCTTCCAAGATCCGGTCGCGCAACGCGATGCCGCGCACGCCTTGATGTAAGCGCACCACCTCGGACACCTGCGTGCCAATGGTCAGCGCGGGGTTCAGGGAGGTCATCGGATCCTGCAACACCATAGCGATCTGCTTGCCCCGCACCCACCGCATCTCCGCCGGGGTCTTGCGCAAGAGGTCTTCGCCGTCGAACACGACCCGCCCCCCGACAATGCGCCCCGCCGGCTCGGGTACCAGCCGCACGAGGGAGAGACAGGTCACCGATTTCCCTGACCCCGACTCCCCCACTAGGGCCAACGTCTTGCCGGCATCCAACGTGAAGCTGACCCCATCCACCGCCTTGACAACGCCTCGGCGGGTAAAAAAGTACGTGTGCAGATCGTCGACCACCAGTAGCGCCGCGGACTCTGGCATGAGTGCTCCTCGAGAGGGCGATCAGGGCGTCTGGGCCTCAAGAAAACCGTGCTGAGGACTGACGGCGAAGCACTGGATCTTCTCGCCGCTCAGCACTCAGGCCTCAGCACTCAGGCCTGTTTTCTAGAGTTGCCGCAGCTTGGGATCCAGGCGATCCCGCAGCCAGTCCCCCAGCAGGTTGACTGCCAACACGGTCAGCAGCATCGCCAGACCTGGAAAGAGCGAGATCCACCAAGCGGTCGCCAGGAAACCACGCCCGTCCGCAATCATCAATCCCCAGGCCGGGCTGGGCGGGGGGACCCCGACCCCCAGAAAACTTAATGTACCTTCCAGCAAAATCACGTATCCGACCTGCAGCGTGCAGACAACTAGTAACGTCGGCACCACATTGGGGAAGATGTGGCGTGAGATGATCCAGGCGCTGGAGCGTCCGGCGACGACTGCCAGGGCCACATACTCCTGCTCTTTGATCGCCAACGTCTCCCCCCGTATCTGCCGGGCGAAGCGAGGCCATAACAAGAGCGCGATCACCAAGATGACATTGCGGAAGCTCGGCTCCGACACCGCCACCAGCACCACCGCGATCAGAATCGTTGGCAACGACAGGCCGATATCCGTGAGGCGCATCAGGATGGCGTCAGTCGCTCCACCGCGATAGCCAGCAATCAGCCCCACCGTCGTGCCCACCGTGCCCGCCACACCAATGGCGATGAGGGAAACGGCCAGGGAGATGCGCGTGCCATAGATAATCCGGCTCAAGACATCGCGTCCAAAGCGGTCGGTCCCCAGAGGATGCTCCCAGCTGCCACGCTCCATCCAAACTGGCGGGATCGATTTGCGCATGATGTCCCCCTCCAGGGGGTCGTGGGGAGACAGCTGTGGTGCGAACCACGCGGCGAAAACCAACGCGGCCAAAACGATGGTGGGGAAGAGGGGCAGTTGTCGACTGCCGGAACGCCAGCGCTGTTTCTTCATCACCGCATCCGCTGTAGCAACGTTCATGACTTCCCTCACCGTGAATCGCTCCCCTTTGCCTCGCCCATTGAGGGGGAGAGAATTTAACGCTCACCTTGAGCTGCGCCCGTAGCTCAATGCTGGCGAATCCTGGGGTTGAGATAGCTGTATAGCACGTCTACGAGCAGGTTTGCTGTGAGATACAGGGCACTCAGTACCAATACCCCGGCCTGCACGATGGGATAATCACGCGTGGTGATACTCTCCAGGATGAGTCGCCCCAAGCCCGGCCAGGCGAAGACCGTTTCGGTGACGACGGCCCCCCCCAGGAATTGGACGAAGAGCATGACGGCAAAGGTAATGACTGGTAGCAGGGCATTCTTCAAGCCGTGCTTCCAGAGTACAATTTGCTCATGGAGTCCCTTCAGCCGAGCGAACTTGATGTAATCCGATCCGAGCACCTCGAGCATGCTCGAGCGCGTCAAGCGCATGATGGCAGCAGAGGTAAAGTAGCCGAGCGTGAAGGCCGGCAGGATCAGATGCTGAGGTCCACCGTAGCCACCGGCCGGCAAGATGCCGAGTATGACGCCAAACAAGAGAATGAGCATGAGACCGAGCCAGAACGCCGGCATGGATTGTCCGAGGACGGCAAAGACGCGCGCCGCCCCGTCCAGGATGCCGCCACGGCGCACGGCGGAATAGACACCGATGGGCACGCCGATGGCGATGCTCAGAAACATGGCGACAACACCCAATTCGATGGTGGCCGGGAGACGCTCCCAGATATGTTCGGTGACCGGTCTGCGCGTCAGGATCGAGGTGCCGAAATCGCCCAGGGCAAGATTTTTCACGTAGATGGCATACTGCCATGGCAGGGGCTTATCCAGGCCGAGATGGCGGGTGAGGATGTCCAGATCCCGTTGAGTGGCATTGACATCCAGGAGCAGATGCACAGGATTCCCTGAGAGTCGGGCCAAGACGAACACAATGCTGATCACCACCAGCATGCTCAGGATGGCTTGCAGGACGCGTCCCATGAGGTAGGGTAACATGTGTGATATCCCTTGCTTGGGCTCTCTTCCTTGAGCAGCGCGACTCCTCCTCCCTGGCGGGGGAGGATTCAGGTCTCCTCTTCAACATTGCTAACTCAGCTGCAACGCCCATCCCATGCACTGGTGAGAATCGCCTGGAGCAAGGCCCGTCGGGCACTGCGGGAACCGGATGCGATAGCCATCAGATGAAGGCGCTTAAGGTGATAGCGGGGAGCTGTCCCGCGGGTGCGGAGGGCCATCAGACGCGCGTTAGAATTTGTGGCCTTAGCAAAAAGCGCGGTCTCACCGGGAGGAATGCTCTGGCGGGAAGCCGCGGCGGAGAAGGTATCTGCGCTCTATGCATGAGGCTGCTCCTTAGCGTTGAGGAAGGAGGTGCGCGCCGCATCGATGGCGAAATGGCCTTATTCTAGCGGGGGTTGGATGAGGAGTCAACTGCTAAGGTTGCAACAGGTGGGCGTCACGATCTTGCACGATCTTGCAGGAAAGGTTAGGGGAGGAAGAGGGGCGTGCCCTGCCCCTCTTCCGTCTGCCCATCAATCATCGCACGCGACCGAAGACTGCACTTGGGATGGCAGAGCGATCGCGTTCATTCCCCCCGCTCCCCCGCTAATACACACGGCGGTAGATCTGCAAGCGGTATCGACAGCTGTCGACGATGTAGATCAAGCCCTCGGCATCAAGCTTGACGGAGATGGGCCCCCACAGAAAACGCTCAACTTCACGGTTCTTGGCAGTGGCGCGTTGCTCCATGTAGTCCGGGTTTGAGGGCAAGTACTCCGCGGCCCACTTCGAGAGGCCGGCATCGCCCAGCAGCTTGGCCTGAAAACTGCCGTCCGGAGCCAACACCTGGACCCGGTTATTGCCCCAGTCGGCGACATACATATAGCCGTCGTGGTCGACGGCGACGCTGCTGGGGCGATGGAACTCGCCATCCTCATGACCCGGCGTGCCATAGGCGGCCAGGAATTTTCCAGCAGAGTCGAACTTCTGCACCCGGTCGTTGCGCCAATCGGCCACATACACATGGCCGGCGGCGTCAAGGCCGATCCCCCAGGGGAGGTTAAACTGACCGTGCCCTTCTCCTTTCTCCCCCCATGTCAATAAAAACTTGCCGTCTTTGGTGAATTTCTGGACCCGATTGTTATGATGGTCGACGACATAGAGATGATCCTCGGCATCGAAAACCATGCCCGAGGGGCCGTTCAGCTCGCCGTCGCCGTCCCCGAGCACCCCCCACTTGCCGAGAAACTGGCCCGTTGGGCTGAACTTCTGAATCCGATGCTCGCTCTCAGAGCTGAGATACACGTCGCCGTCGCGGTCCACGGCGATGGCGGTGGGCCAGATGAATTGCCCATCGCCGGCACCGTATGATCCAAAATCAGCTCGGTAGTCTCCATTCACCGTGCAGACGGTGACGTGTGTATTGCGTTGCACGGGGGTGCCGCGGTTGAGGACATATAAGACCCCCTCCCGACCGAAGGCGAAATCGACGGGGAGACTGAAGCCACGACCGGTCTGGGCTAACAGGCCGATGGTTTGGTGGTAGCGGAATCCGATCTTCGCGCTCATCGCATCCTCCTCAAGAGCAGTGCGACGCGCTGAGCGCCGAGGACCGAGCCAGAGTACGCATGGCTCAGTCCCGACGACTCAGCATTTCTAGATAAAAGCTAACTGCTCGAATGCACCCCCGACGATCGCCTTGGCGTCGAGACCCAGCCATTTCTCCAGAATGGTCGAGTAGAGACCACGGAAATCGTAGTTATAGCGCAGGTTACCGAACATGCCCTCCGATTGCTGGGTGAGATCGGCCTCCCGCAACGAAGGATAGGTGCAATACATCCCTCCTTTGACCCGCTCGCCGATCACCATCGCCATGCCGCCAGCACCGTGGTCGGTGCCGGAGCCGTTATCCTTGACACGCCGGCCGAATTCCGTCCATAACATCATGACCGTGTCATCAGCCTCCTGATGTGTCCGCAGGTCCTGGAAGAAGGCGTCGATGGCCCCATCGACATCCTTCCACAGCTTGGCATGCGCCGGCAGCTCGGAGGCATGCGTATCGAAACTGCCGTGTGCGGTATAGAAGATGCGCGTGCCGAGGTTGGCGAATTTCACCTGGGCCACGGCCTTGAGGTTGGCGGCCACCGGGTTGCCCTCGGGATATTGCACGGTGGAGGCGTACTTGTCGACAGCCGATCGCAGGATATCCGCCCCCTTTTGCGCATCCAGTCCCGTCTGGCCCATGTAGCGCAGCACCTCGTTCCCCACCTCAGGACCGCTGTACATGCGGGTGAAGGCTTCCATGACCAGTGGCCGTGTCGCACCGGTGAGCGTCGAGAGGACGCCATAGGTGTCGAGCTGCGCCACCGACGCCACGGGGACCCCGCGCAGGGCGAGTGCGCGCGGCATGCCCCGCCCGAAGTTGACGGCGGTCAGCACATTCTCGCCCTTGGGGTCGAGGTCGCGGACAGCTTTGCCCAGCCAGCCCTCCGACGAGACCTTTTCCGGCTCGCAGGTATACCAGATGTCCGTGGAACGAAAATGCGAATAATTGGGGTTGGGGTAGCCGATGCCATGAATGATGGCAACTTTCCCCTCGTCATAGAGGCGTTTGATGGTACGCATGTTGGGGTGGAAGCCGAGTTGATCATCGATGTGTAGGACTTGATCCTCCGGAATGTGCACAGTCGGCCGATTGTCGTAATACAGCGGATTCGAGTAGGGGATCACGGTGTTGAGATAATCATTGGCGCCGGCCATCTGCAGCACGACCAATGTCGGGGCTTTGCCGTTGGTGGTATTGCTCGCCATGGTTGCCTCCCTCCCGAAAAAGTGCTGCGGACTGAGCGCTGAGGACTACGTGATCAACCTCGCAACGTGTCGCTGCACGCAGTCTTCAGTCCTCATGACTCAGTCCTGTCGTTAGTTCAGTTGATATTCCCGCGAGGCCACGATGAGTTGGAGCAACTCGCTGACGCGCTGCATCGAGGTGCGCTCCTCGTCGGCAGTGCCGAAGCGTAGCTCGCCACCCAAGCGCGCATAATGCAGCAGTGCCTCGCGCGTCTCTTGAGATGGCGCCAGCGGCCCGACGAGCTCGACGCATCGGTCGACAAAACCCTCCGGCGCCAGCGGGCTCGCGGCGCGGAGTCGGTCGATGATCAGGCGCACCCCAGGCTTGGTGACATCGCGCACTTGTTGGGCCGCGAAGTTGATCCGTTCCACCAGACAACCGGTATCGATCCACTCCTTGCCGGTGTGCCAGCCTTCGACACTCGGAGGATTCAGCAGATCCTGGCCCATATACCGGCACTCCAGGGCGATCTCCCGCAGGCCTAGCTTGGGAAAGGTGAAATCTTTCACCAACCGTATCGTGCCGATGACGTGCTCCACCGGGCTTTTGACCTTGGCGAAATACGCCCTCTCGGAGCGGAAGAAATCCGACAGGAACAGGGTGCGCAACACCGAGCGGATGTCATACTGCGATTCCCGGAAGGCGGTGACTAAGGTGTTAATGGCCTGGGGGTCGCGCGGCGGCTCGATGGACCAGGCCGGCACTTGCGGCTCATCAGCCACGAAGAAGTTATACAGATGGCGCGCCACAAAGCGGGCGGTGGCGAGCTGATTGACGATGATGTTGACGATATCCTCGCCGTTCCAGCGCCCGGTTTCGCCGAGAAAGGTCTTCTCGCTGTCGTCGTGGAGCTCCGGACGATACTCGAATTTCCAGTCGAAACGGCCATAGGGCTGGCGCGGCAGCGTCGGTGCCAGCGTCCAGCCCGTGAAGGCGCGCGCTGCCGCCTTCACATCGTCTTCGGTGTAATTGCCGATGCCCATCGAAAACAGCTCTAACAACTCGCGCCCATAATTTTCGTTGGGGGCCGTCCCGGTGCTCTCGCAGTTATCCAGCCAGTAAATCATGGCTGGGTCTCTGGATAGCTCCACCAAGAGCTCGCGGAAGTTGCCCATGCCGTGACGGCGAAACATCCCGATCTGCTGGGCAATGACGCGCGGGTCATCGCACTTGTTGAAGCCGGTGGCGAACAGCCCATGCCAGAAGAGCGCCATCTTCTCCTCCACCGGGCGACACGTATTGATCAGGCGGTAGGCCCAGCCGGTTTGCGCCCCGTCGAGTTGAAACGATTCCTTGGCATCGAGGTAATAGCGATACAGGAGATCATCGTCAACTGGAGGGGCCGCCTCGGGGTGTAACAATTCCTCAACCGTGGCCTCGTACCCTTTCGCCACGGCTTTTTCCAACTCGTCATGCGTGGCACCGAAGCCCGCACGCCGAAAGAGGTGCGCGATCAATTGCAGATCGGTGAGTGGCATATCTCCTCCTCCTCTTACCGAGAATTACCGACAGGCACAAGGAAGCGGCCGACGATTCAAGGTGAGATGGTGATGTCACAGTCAACTATCTCACAGGCAGAAGGCATGGTCAAGGGGAATTCAGCTGCACATACAAGCATCTGCCACACACCCGAGGCAGGATTGCGGTTGACGTCAGAGCGATGCCCCGCTAGAATAGCGCCGCTCTAGTGCGGCTGCGCTGTGCATGGCCATTCCATCCCGCTGCACCCTTACCCTTCCCTGGAGGACATAATGAGCATTATTGGCGCAAGATGCCGGCGCTGAAACGGTTGATCTTCAAGGGAGTGCCCGAACGTCCCACGCGTCTGGCGATGGTGAAAACCGGGGAGGCGGACATCGGCTTCCTGATGACGGGCCCGGAGGCCCTCGAGACCCAGCGCGATCCGAAGCTGCGCCTGCTGTCCACCTTCTCGTCAGGCCTCTGGTTCATCGTCTTCCCGGAACAATGGGACCCCAAATCCCCCTGGGCAGACCGTCGGGTACGACTGGCGGCGGCGCTGGCGATCGATAATCAGGCGATCAACGAGGCCGAACGCCTGGGGATGTCCCGGTTGACCGGCTCTATTGTGCCCCGGCAATTTGATTTTGCCCTCCCGCTCGAACCCTATCCCTACAATCCGGCGCAAGCCAAACGTCTCCTGGCTGAAGCGGGGTTCCCGCATGGTTTCGATGCTGGGGATATGACCCCCATCCCGCCCTTCACCTCGATGGGGGAAGCCGTGGCCAACTACCTGGGCGCCGTAGGCATTCGGACCCGGGTGCGGGTGATGGAACGAGCTGCCTTTTTTAGCGCCTGGAAGGATAAAAAGATCAGAGGGGTCATTGTCGGCGGCACGGCGGCGCAAGGGAACGCCGCCACACGGCTAGAGGCCTTCGCCATTACAGGCGGCTATTACGCCAACGGCGGCTACCCCGATATCGATGCCCTGTTCCAGCAACAGGCCACG
>JBKPCR010000176.1:0-15812 GCA_046727435.1 bacterium
GCGTGGCCTGGTTCCTTTGGCCAGCAGCTGGCCATACCGTTTGCAGACCCGTACCGGCGCCTGTCACTTGATATTCCGCTGTGCAGGTTTGTCGCAGTCGGCAACCTGTGGCGTGTCCTCTCTTTATTTTGCGATGAGTGCAGAAGAAACGTGTCTGCACCACACACGTATTGAGGCTCAATCATCGTCAAGATGACGGTTGCAGAGGCATCCGATCGGGTGATCCTCGGCGGCCTAGACACCTCTCTGTACCCTCTATCGTCCTACTCAAAACGATGGTATCTTCGCGGGCGCGGCTCAGATCCCGGCTGGTCTCGTCCACGACCTGTGCGACATAGACCGGATCTTCGTAGATCGCCCGATACCCATCCTGCGTGACGCACGGCTGCATGAGTGCGAGTACGGAAACTTTGAAGGGCGCCCGCGCACGGAAATGGAAATTGCACGCGCCGCGGCCATTCGCGTGCCATTCCCCCACGGCGAGAGTTACGAGCAGGTAGCGGTGCGGATGCGCACTTTCCTGGAGGAGCTTGCCGCCGAGCGCGACGGTCAGCAGGTGCTGCTCATTGGGCACTCCGCAACGCTGTGGATGCTCGAGCACTGGTTGCGGGATCGACCGCTGGAAGCCGCAGTGGGTATGTTTCCTGAGCGGCCGTGGCGATTTGCGCTGGAACCCCAGCACTGGCACACCTGACAAGGGGGCTTGTGCCTGGCCATGCGCCGTGAAGCGGCCGTAACCGGGGAGGCTGGTCAGCGCAGACCCTCGGTTACGACCACAGCCGGTTTACCTCTAGCTGACCTTGGTATAGTCAGCCTTGGGGATTTCCGGCCTTGGCGGCTCAGGTGCGGCGATGTCCATTGGTGCTGCCCCGCCGCGGGTGGACTTCATGTAAGCGAGTCCTTCCTCTTCCGTAGCGAAGGTGTCGCAGAACAGCTCCATCTCAATGCCGTCGGGATCCAGGAAATAGACGCTCCGCGTCATGCCGTGATCGACGATGTGGTCAATGGTCGCGTGCGCCTCTATCAGCCGTTTGTGGGCTGCCTGCAACATCTGGTAGTTCTCTACCTTAAAGGCGAAGTGGTTCAGGCCGATGGCCCCCTTCTGAGACGGCCGGGCGTCCGCGGGCGCTTTGAACAGAGCCAGGTTGTGGTGGACGATGCCGCAGGTCAAAAAGGCACCGGTGCCATCTGGGCGAAACCGGGACACCTGGAACCCCACCACGTCGCGATAGAACTTTGTCGACCGCTCGACATCGGTAACGTTAAGCACAACATGGCCGATTTCTTTGGGTGTGTTGCTCATCCTGATTCCCCCTCTTTCCTGTGGCCCGTTGGCCCTCTCTGAGCAGAGCATCCATTCGTCTACAGGCTGAGGGTCTGCTCCTCCCTCAGCTTGCAGCGGCTGAGCCGTGGCTTAACGCCGTGGGGGTGCGTACTTGCCTTCCAGTTGCGGTGTTGTCCCTTCCAGCCCTTTCTCCTGGCGATCCAGACGCGTCTCTCTGGCCCAGGTGCGCTTCAGGTCATCTTGCACACGGAAGCGCAGTCGACCCAAACCCTCCGTCTCGATCTCGATCAAGTCCCCATTTTGGAAGGCGCTCAGGCCGCGGTGGTTCGTCCCCGTGGCGACGATATCACCCGGCTCCAGGGCGTGAATCGACGTGATCCACTCGAGGCAGCGCGGGATCTTGTGGGCCATGTCGCTGGTGTTGTAGTTCTGCTTCAACTCGCCATTCACCCACAGCCGCACCTGTAGCTTGTTGGGGTCGGGAATCTCATCGGCGGTGACCAGGAAGGGACCAATCGGAGCAAAGGTGTCCCGCGACTTCATCTGATAGAACGTATTGCCCGCCGGCGGCAGGCCACGGGCCGAGCCATCGATGAAATTCAAGTATCCGAAGACGTAGCTCATCGCCTCCGCGGGGCTGACGTTCGAGGCACGCTTGCCAATGACCAGCGCCATTTCCGCCTCCCCCTCGAAAATCGTGGCGGGGACGTCCGGCAGCACCATAGTATCGCCATCGCCAATGATGCTGCTGGGGGATTTGTGAAAGGCATTGATGGGTGCCGGCTCGGAGCGCGTTCCATCTTCCATGTAATTCACTGCCATGCACTCGATATTCGTAGGCTTTGGCAGGGGTGGCCTGATCCGGACCTGACTGACGGGTACCCCCCTCCCCTGATTGGCAGCCGCCTCCAGACGCCCCTTATAGTCGGCAAAGCGCCCGATCAACCCGCTCATGAGGTCGCCCGGCCCGGTGTGTGGAATGTCACGCACCACATCCGACACGTCCACCACCGTATCTCCCTTTAGTACGCCCAACTTGAAGTCATCGAAGAATAATAGTCGCATGGCTCCCCTCCTCCTCGTGATATAGGTTCTGTGAACAGGGTGATTATACTCGGATAAATTTGCCACGTCTACGACTTACGTCCATGCGCCTCTTTTCCCCTCTGCCGCTGCATATCAGCTACGCCGGTACCGCCTCGGCAGACCTCCTCCACGTGGCAATCGAGGCCATGCGAGAGTTGATTGGGGGCTTTCAGTTATCATGATAGCCATTGGCCGCAAAAGCAACGTAATCATTACAACTGTAGCAATTGGAGCAATTACAGCGTCCGCGGTTACTCCGTTACCACCCCCGCAAATCGGCGATGGTCCCGTCGACGTAGAGAATCTGCAAGGCTGCCAGCACATTGCGCTCGATCAGCGCGCGTTCACTCGCCTCTCGCCCGTCACCTAGCTTGGCCACCAATGCCCCGACCGAGGTGTCGCCGTCGATGAGGGATACTAACCTCTCCACCAGACCACTACAGGGGATGCCTTCTGGATATCCGGCCGTACGCAGGACATACCCCCAGACAAACTCGCCCTCGGCCAAGATGGGCTGGCGCTCAACTTTGACTCCTGCGTCCAGGCGTGGCACCAGCCGATAGAGCTTGGTACGCTGCATGTCCGTCTGATTCAACATTGTGGCTAGCTGGGCACGGCGTGCCACTCGCTCGGATTCCACCAGCCGCACGCTGTGCACGAACTCGGCCGGTGCCTCGCCATGTTCCAACACCACACGCTCATAGCTGCGGGGCGGTTGGCCCGCGACCGCGTGCAGGAACGCCTGTCGTGGCGAAAGATGACCATGCCCGAGCAAGCGCCGCGCTTCCCAAAAATAGGAGTCGATGGTACGGTTGCTCGAGTAAAACAACGCGGCCATGTCGTGAAAATGACTGTATTCCTTGTAGTACAGATCAGTATAGACACGTCCGGCGGTGTCGCGCATGCTTGGGTCTTTCAATGCCGTCGTGACATATGCCGCCGCCAACACACCCGCCATCAATGCCAAATGCACACCGGACGAGAACAGCGGGTCCACAAAACAGGCCGCATCCCCTACCAGGATATAGCCATCGCCTACCACCTCGTTGGAGACGTAGGACCAGTCTTTGAGGACGAAGGGGCCATAGGCCAAATTCGCCTCCTGTAGCATCTGCTGTGTGTACGGCGCCTCGATGATCTGCTCGATCAGGAAGCGCTGCGGACTACTGTGGCGCATGCCCTCCTGGCCAGTTTGACTATCCACCACTGCTCCTACACTCATCCAGCCATTGTGCAAGGGGATGTTCCAGAACCAACCATGCGGGTAGGATTCGACCAGGAGATTCGTTTCATCCGGAGCAGGCAGACGCTCAGCTCCGGCGAAATACCCATAGACGGCGAGATTCTGGAATGACGGATCCCAGCGGCGCAGGTCAAGCTGGCGACCCAGAAGCGCACTCTGGCCGCTGGCGTCAACGATGAAGCGGGCGCGGGCGATGCGCTCGCCGATGCCATCGACGGTAAAGCGGACACCGACCGCTCGGCCATCCTCGAAGACGACTTCACGAACGGTATGGCCTTCTCGCACCTCAACGCCATGAGCGCGACTATTGTCCAGGAGTAACTGATCGAAGTGTGGGCGCCAGACTTGGTAGGTGTGCGGATATTTCCGGTTCGTCTCGCGAAAATACCAGCTCCAGGGCGTTTTTTCGCGACCCCAAACCATGGTCGCACCCCATTTGAGCAGGAACCCCGCTTGCTGAAGGGCAGGCAGGACGCCAAGCTCCTCCAGCACGGGCATACTGGAGGGGAGGAGCGATTCGCCGATGTGATCGCGCGGGAAATGGGCTCGTTCCAGCAGCACGACTTGGTGACCCTTGCGCGCCAGCATGGTGGCGGCGGTGCTGCCGCCGGGGCCGCCGCCGATCACTAGCACGTCAGAGGTAAGGTCGGGGTTGTTCGATTGGACCATTGTCATACCTTTGGCTAGTGCCCCCTCTCCCTGTGGGCGAGGGCACATGGAGCACAAGGGGGTGCGAGAGATATGTTCTACGCCTTGATCTCCGGCGCTCCATTCCCAGACTCTTTGTCAGAGGCCTGGTCGGTGGTAGGAGTGGCATCGAGCCGCTTGCCGGTGGCGGGGTCCACCTCAAAGGGGCCAGGTAGGTCCAGCTCCGTTGCCATGTCGCGTATAGCCGGGATGACCTCCTCCCCCATGAGCCGCAGGCTGCGCATCGCGTCGTCATGCGTCATGGCGCCGTCACCGTCCCAAAAAAAGATGCTGCCGGGGCGGATGTACTCCAGAACGTGTCGGATTTTGGGCAGGACCGTCTTCGGCGTGCCGGAGATGATCGTATAGTCGGCGATCTGCTGCTCATAGGGTCGGCCCAGGACCCCCGCCGCTCCGCCGCGAGCCCGCGTCGCCACCACCTGTGTGGGGAGCACTCTGGTGCGCGACGTCAACCCCGGCAGGGTCGCTAGCGCTGGGTTGAAGGTGCCCTCGTTGCCCGCCAGGAAAGGGTTGCTTGGTCCCTGGACATATTTTCGTCCGGCCTGCTCGGCCAGCTCTTCCGTTTCATCGACGTGTACCTTCCACAGGTAGCCGATGTTCTGCGGACCCGACTCATAGCCAAGCTCTTCGGCGGTATCATGATAGAGTTGAAACGCCTGCTTGGTGGGTTCCATCTCGGTGGCGAGCATGATGTAGGGGATACGTTCTTTGGCTGCCCAAAGCAGCGAATCGCGGCTCACCACGCCCGGCAGCCAGATAGGCGGGTGCGGCTTTTGATAAGGTTTCACCCAGGGATTGACATGCCGGAAGTGATAATGCTTGCCCTCCCAGCGGAAGGGACCTGAGGTCGTCCAGGCCTTGACGATGAACTCATGGGCCTCCTGGAAGCGCTCCCAGTTGTAGTGCGGTGGGGCATTGTGCGCCACGCTCTCGCGACCGGTGCCACGCACCCACCCGGAGACCAAGCGACCGCGGGAGATCAGGTCGATCATCGCCAGTTGCTCCACCAGCCAGAGCGGGTCGTCCCAGATGGGGATGATATTCCCCAGCAGCACGATCTTAGCCCTGTGAGTGATGCGCGCCAGAATGGACGCTTCCACGTTCATGGCGCCCCCCATGCAAAAGGGTGTGCCGTGGTGTTCGTTGAGCATCAGCCCATCGAAGCCCATGGCCTCGGCGTAGATTTTTTCATCGAGATAGCGGTTATACAGCTCCGCCCCCAGCTCCGGGTCATAAATGTCGTTGCTGACGGCCAGATCCATGATCGGCTTGCCGGTGGCGCCAAAGTAGCCCGATTTTGGGTCCTGATACGGCCGCTCGGTGAAGTATCCGATGAACATGGCCCTCTCCTATGACAGAAATGCCTGCACGTGCCGTACGAACTCGTCGGCTTGTTCAATCTCTGGATGATGCCCACAGTTATCCAACACGACTAGCTGTGAGCCAGGAATCGAGGTATGATAGACCTCAGCGGCGCTCAGGGGAACGATGGCGTCTTGCCGTCCCCAGACAATGAGCGTCGGGAGCTTCCGGAGCCGGCGGAGCAGATGCGGCAACGAAGGATAATGCATATAGGGCCGCCAACCCAGACGGCAGGCTTCCTCGCGCGCCATCTCCCAGGCTTCAGCTTGCTCAGGCGTGGGGGTGTCAGGGCAGATTTTCTGAAACTCTGGCGTGTTGGCGGAGTTGAAATAGCCGACCGTCAGATATTGCTTCGCCACCTCCAGGAACATGTCATAGATTTGCCCAGAGGGCGGCCGAATGCCCATCGCACCGACCAGTACCAACTGTTTGAACTGCCCTGGACACATCGTGGCCATCTCGGCCGCCAGCCATCCGCCGAGCGAGAAGCCAATCGCAGGCACCTGCCCCAACCCCAGCTCGTCCAGGGCATCGAGATACCAACCAGCCATATCCCGCATGTTCGTAATCCAGTCTAGTCCCTCCGACTTCCCAAAGCCGGGATGTAATGGAATATAGAGGGTGTGCTGCTGGGCCAGGGCCTCGTGAAAGCGCAGCCAGCCTGGTTGTCCCAGCTCATCATGCAGGATCAACAATGGCACGCCGCTGCCACCCTTGACGAGCTGGAGTCTGGTACCGGCCACCTCAACGATCTCTTCAGTCCAGGGTTCGGTGCTTGTCGTCATCGCTATGCGTCCTCCTTCAGCAGTCTCATGTTGCCGCCAGTGGTCCGCTTATTGTAACATATCGCCGGCGCTCAGCAGCGCATGCCGAGGAACTTCGTAATTCATTCAATCCCTTGCGTATGTATCGTATCGGAACCCGATATCCCTACTTCGGACTACACCAGTCATCATCGGCGGTGACCTCTGGGGCGACGACACGTCCAGCCTCGCTTTGTTTTGTGTGCAATGGCGCCGAAGGTGTTCCGACACATTTGATATGCATGATATAAATTTTTGTTGGACCAATTCACTATGAGGCTCATCATGCAGAATGAGCTTCCAAACGACCGTTAGCTTGTCGCCGCGAGACTGCCGTCCAGCATAGGGGGTTCCGCTGATCTCGCTCCCCGTTAGGCAGCGCTCAAGAGAATGTCCCATGGACTCCCAGCAAGGAATTGTCATCCGCTTCGATCGCCCTGACTCTGACGATGGCCGCCGCCTCATCCAGTGTCTCGACGAAGACCTCCTTCAACGCTACCCTGCCATAGCGATTCACGGCCTGCACCCGCAGGACGTTGCCGATCCGAATCTCACGTTCCTTGTCGCCAGCGTTGACAGTCAAGCGGCTGGCTGCGGAGCCCTCCGCCATCTTGAACCCGACGTCGGAGAGGTCAAACGGATGTTCGTGCTTCCGGAGTTCCGAGGCCGTGGCATCGCGCGGCAAATTCTCATGGCGCTCGAATCTGCAGCTCGGGAGCATGGGTATTCGACTCTGCGGCTTGAGACCGGCACTCGCCAGCCAGAGGCGATCGGGCTCTACAGATCTGCTGGCTACGGTGAGATTCCATGCTTCGGGGAGTATGCGGACGATCAGTTCAGCGTTTGTTTCGAGAAGCGGTTAACTTAAGGGACCATCTGCGAAAACGCCGCGCATCCCGCGGTCAGATAGGCAGTGCTGCACATCAGGGGACTCCGATGGCTGTAGGCCGATTTCTCGCAATGGTTGGCGTGCTCGTCTGGAGGCAAACGGATAGCAAGTACCTCCTGCTTCAGCGGTCTGCAGCAAAGGACTTCGCTGCCGGGCAGTGGGAGTGTGTCACCGGTCGACTCGAGCAAGGTGAGAGCTTTGTGCAAGCGGTGCGGAGGGAAGCCTTCGAAGAGCTGGGTCTGGACGTGCAGGTCGAGTTTATCCTTGGGACGACGCATTTCTATCGCGGTGACGCGCTCCCCGAGAATGAAATCGTTGGTGTGCATTATGGCTGCTCTATCCCCGGTGCAACGAGCATGCGACTGAGTGACGAGCATTGCGCGTATCAATGGGTAACCGCGGAACAGGCCCAGGCCCTCTTTCCTGCCGGGCATTGGCTGAGAGTACTGATCGCGAGAGCTGAAGCGGTTCGCGGGCTCATCCCCCAAACGTTGCTCCAGTTTTACCGTCATGAGGGGTTCGAGCCCTAAGCCGCAGGCAAGGGATGTCTTATGAGCCTATAGCAGCCATGAGCGCAAGCTGGCCTTCCATCGGACATCGACATCCTGGGGGGAGACTCCGGTCCGTGTCTACTCAGGAAGCCCGTAGCGGAGGGTGTCGTAGCGGAAGAGGGGCACGATGCCAACTTTGCGGTTGAGACTCTCTAAGAAGTCCTGGGTCTGCTCGGGACTGATGCGCATGGCCCCCGCCAACCCCTTGACAGACTGCGGCCCTTGGCGCAAGAGCGTAATGAGGTCTCGTTCTTCTGCGGTCAAATCACCAATGTCTAGGGGCTTGCCCATAGCTCTCTCCCTCTCAATGAGTTCTGGTCTGAGGCAGGATTTCTGCCGGTCATCACAGGCTAGGGCAAAAGGTGTGCCAGGTGGTGCCGCGATGCTATCGAGGGCTATGACGTCATCATCTTCCAAGGCAGACACGCCCTGAGGGCGCGCACGCTGGAAGACACGTAGGGACGACAATCCTGGACGAAGGGAGCAGAATCTACCTACCGCGGTACAATCTGCCGATTCACACGGATACCGTCCCAGGTCAACCCGGACATGCTGACGTCACGCCACGCGGCAAGATGGCACAGGGCTGTCTTATGGCCTCCAGGATCTACTCAATCCTCGTGAGCACAGGTGCCGGTGGCAATTGGTCCACTACTAGTTAGAGCAAGAGTGCGGTTTCTATAGGCCTGTTGTTGTGCGCGTGCCACCCAACCATGTCGCCCTCATGGGGGAACGCGAAGAAGGAGGTCATATTCATGCGGGACTGACCGTAGTGCACGGTATAGGGAAATCTCCTGCCGTTAACTTCTGATAGATAGACTTAGGGGACGGAACATGCGATAAACCGCCCTAAGGGCCTAGCAAGTTCCGTTTTGCGCTTGTGCTCTGGCACTTCTCATTCTTATTGCTTGATTTCAGGGGCTCTAGCGCCTAAAATTGAGAGGGAAAAGTGCCGATTCCCGTGTGTCTGGGAAATGCTTTTTGGGACCCTCCTGGCTGTCCTGATGGTGTGTTGGAGCTTATGGCGTCTATCGCTGCCTCCCTCCCGTAGGTCCTAGATTGCAGTTCAACAGCAAAACAGTGTGATAGATGTACAAGGGCGTGCGTTCCCTGCGGGGCGTAGGCCGTATGGGTGGGGGTATATGATGACTCCGATGCGGATTCTGATCGTCGAGGATGAACGGCTCGTGGGCTTTGACCTTCGCCGACGACTGAGTCGGATAGGACATGCGGTCGTGGGTATCGCCGCCTCCGGCGAGGAGGCGATAGATCACGCCCAGCGACTCCAGCCTGATCTCGTGCTCATGGACGTCCGCTTGCGCGGCCCCATGGATGGCATCGAGGCCGCTCAGCACATCTGGGCGCAGTTCCAGATTCCCGTGATTTTCATGTCGGCATACACCTCGGTAGAGACCCTGGAGCACATCTGGCGCACCGTGCCAGCGGGGTATCTCTCGAAGCCCTTTTTTGAGGACCAACTCCGCCTGGCTCTGGAGAGGGCTTTGGAGACCCGTCAGCGGCGGCTCAATCCCCCCGAGAGGCATCATCCCTAGCGAAAGCGCTTGTAGGTCCTTCACTATCCCTAGCCGAGAGCTGCTCCGCGGAGAGTCATCTATCATAAAACCGGCGCACAGACGCTTACGTTTCCCTAAAAGTCCTTCTGCGGAGGTTGTCAAGAGCCTTGAGGGAAGAGGCGTGAGCCCCATCGCGATACATCCATTGACCCCTACCCCTATCGCTGCTCGCCTCCTCTTCCGGTTGTGCGTAACGTGGCGGCAACATGGGTGACATTTGCCAACCTTTCATGCGATGCCATGTGACGACACCTCGCCAACAGGCTTGATTTTCCTGGTACGATAGTACATGGTGGTCTCTGGCGCAATGGCCAACTCTGAATCGCGTATCGCAGGTCGATGCAAGCAAGATGGCTTGAAAAGTATGGTACGATCAGCGGGGGTTAACGGACATGACGAGCCTCGATCATCTCTGGTGCCGTTCACCAGCAGCGCTGACGCTGTCAAGCGCTGAGGTCCATGTCTGGCGGGCCTGCCTCGACCCAGCTGCGTCATGTGTCGAGCATCTGCGACATACCCTCTCTGTTGACGAATTACAGCGGGCTGCGCGCTTCCACTTCCCACGAGACCGCCGGCGCTTTACCGTCGCCCGGGGGGTGCTCAGAGACATCCTCAGTCGTTATTTGGGTGTGCCACCGTCTGAACTGGGATTTCGCTATAGTGCCTACGGCAAGCCAGCCCTGGCCGATGACTTTGATGCCACGAGGGTGCGCTTCAACGTCTCCCATTCCCACGAGATGGCCCTGTTTGCCGTCACATGTGGCCGGGAGGTCGGCGTCGATATCGAATACCTGGGGAGGGAGGTCCGCGGTGAAGAGATCGCCGAACACTTCTTCTCCACCCAGGAGCGCGCCAACCTCCGCGCGCTCCCTGCGGAGATGAAGCATCTGGGGTTCTTCAACTGCTGGACGCGGAAGGAGGCGTATATCAAAGCCCACGGGGAGGGGCTGTCGCTGCCGCTGGACCAGTTTGACGTGTCGCTGGCCCCCGGGGAGGCAGCGGCGCTGCTGGCCACGCGTAGCGATCCACGGGAAGCCCTGCGCTGGTCTTTACAGGCTCTCACTCCTAGGCCGGGCTATGTCGCGGCCTTGGCGGTGGAGGGCCAGGGCTGGCAACTCACCTGCTGGCAATGGAGCACGACATCGTGAATCGAGTCGAACAGAAAGACACCACGATCTCCAAGATCGTGGTCAATCATGAAGAACAGTACGCGAGCTGGCCTGCGAACCGCAAGAACCTGCTCGGCTGGAGGGCTGTCGGCACGCCTGGCACGGCAGCTCCCTGTATGGCATATATCAAAGGGGTATGCACCGATATGCGCCCGCTGCACTTGTACAAAGCGATGGCAGGCGTATGACGGCATGGATCTTGGTGATGAGCCTGCTGCTGTCCATCATCGGCCTGTCGACTGAGACTTTCGGGCAACAGGCCAGGGGACAGCTCTTCCGAGCGGACAAGACGCCTCCAGCGCTATTCCATATCGGGCAGCTGATTGCGGGATTTCAGGTCGTCGCGCACTATACGAATCATACTGAGCAGGTCGTAGGTCTGCGATTGACCCACCTGGCCACTGGCCTCCCGCTGCACTTCCTCTGGATGGACACGGCTCCGCAAGCGGCGATCATGATCCGCACCTATCCCGATGCAGACCATGGAGCGGCCCATGCGTTGGAGCATCTCCTACTCGGCAAAGGTACCACGGGGCGCGCACTCCAGACGCTGGCCGACATGCGCCTGGGTAGCATTACAGCGGGTACGGCCGAGCGGTACACCTGGTATCATTTCTACGCTGGCAGTGGTAGGACATCCTTCTATGAAGTGTTGAGGCAGCTGCTGGACGCCCTCTTCCATCCCGATTTCAGCGATGCCGAGGCACAACAGGAGGTGTACCAGATCGGCGTCGCCACCGAGCCGCAAACGGGTACGCGCTGGCTGACTGAACAGGGCACAGTTTATACCGAGATGTACAGCCAGCAGGGGATGTACGACTCCTGGTACGCCCTATTGAAGTTGGCGTTGGGCCCAGACAATCCGCTGACGTTTCAAGCTGGCGGGACGCCGGATGCCATCCGCCGCCTCACGCCGCAGGAGATACGCCGGTTCCATCGTCAGCACTATGCCCTGGGACCTAGCACGCCTCTGGTGATCGTCATAGATCGCCAGCAACCCCCTGAGCAGGTGCTTACTGCGCTCGAAAGGCTTCTGTTCGCTTTCCACCACACCGAGTCTAACGCCGCACGTGAGACCGTCGTCACATCTCACCCTCGCATCCTGCCGGCCGATCTCCGGGAGTTGCGGCTCGTGCCACGGCCCAGCAAGGATGCCACCGACCCGGCACCGATTGTGTTCGGGTGGCCTCCCGTCCATCTGCCCTCCTTCGATGATCGTCTGCGCCTCGACGCCTTGCTGGCGGCCCTCGGACAGGGACCCCAGTCGATACTCTATCGCAGGCTTGTCGACCGCCAGACGCGGGAGATCGATCTCGGGGCGACCGGAGTGGAGAGTGCACTCCTGCCCACCTATGATCCGGCATGGCCGGCAAGTCTGGTCTGGATTGAAGGCATCCCCGGCGATCGCATCACCACCGAACGCCTCGAAGAGCTCCGCAGCCACATACAGGCCAGGCTTCGCGAGATCGCCAGCTATCCTGACGGGTCTGGTGAGTTGCTGGCGCTCAACCGCCAGATCATCGCCTATCTCACCGCCCGCCGACGGGCCCTGACCGTATGGCACGCCAGTCCGCCAGGCTTCGGCCAGCGACGCCTCGAAGCCACGTGGATCGAGCATCTGGAGTTGTTAGACCAAGAGCCGACAGGGCGTCGGCCGCTGGACTGGCAACCCTATTGGTCTCGGCTGGGGGCGGAGATCGAGTCAGGCACCAACATCTGGCGCGGTGTGATCGAACGAGCGGGGCTCCTCGAAATACCGTATGGAACTGCCGCAATCCCCTCTCCCACGCTGCTGGAACAACTGGAGCAGGAGCGACAAGCACGCCTGGCCACCGCCCTCGCCACCATCCAGCTGCGCTACAACAGTGCTGACGACCAGGAGGCGCTGCGGAGGTTTGAAGCTGATCAGTCCGATCAGCAGGCGCAGCGCTCGGGGACGCCCCAGCTGATGGCGCTGCCCACCTTCACCATGCACCCGCCGCGCACCTTTGACGACACGCTGTCCTATGCTCGACTGACAATCGCGGGGGTGCCGGTGGTGGCCAGTTATGTCGAAGGCGCAGCCCTGACGGAGATCGGCCTCGCATTCGATCTCCAGGTCGTGCCACGCCGTCTTTACCGGTACTTACCACTGCTGCCGGGTCTGCTGCGCTCGACCGGTGTGCATGAGGGGGAGGGGGTGACGCCGTATCGCACGTTTGAAGAGCACATACAGCGCCATCTCTATCGCCTGGAGACCCGCTACAGTGCCACTCCCGAGGCCAATCGCTACGAGCTAATGATCACGGCCTCGGGAGTAGGTCTGAAGGAATTCAGCGCCGCGCTCGAGTCCGTGCAGAGCGTTACGCAAGCCAATGCACTACGTGCCGATAACCTGTCGCGGATCGCTGATCTCCTCCAACAGCATCTCAGCATCGAGCGCACCCTGACCCAGCGTCCAGAGGAAGAGTGGATCGAAACGCTGGCGCAGGCCTTCCGCTTTCAGGACAATCATCTATATCTCAGCCTCATGGCGCCACCGACACGCGCTCATCACTTGCATCGCCTTGCCTGGCAGTTTGCCGGGCCAGTCCCAACGGAGACGCTGCAGGATTTACAGGTGTTTGCCACCCGGCTTCTGGCGTCCCTGCGAACGGTCTCGGTCGCGGAAATAGCGCCGATGCTGGCGGACATACAGGAGACCGGATTGCGGGGGCAGCTCGTCGACTATTGGCGGGGGCAGCTACAGGCATGGCCGCCAGCGCTCGTATGGGAGGGTTTACAGCGTCTGAGTGCGGAAGCGCTCGCCGATCTTCAGGGGGGGCCAGCCCAAGCCATCCAGGAGATGCGCGAGCTCCAGGCGCTCATCCTCAATCGGTCGCGCCTGCGACTGTGGCTAATGGGTGACCGACGCCTTCTCCAGGAGGCCCGCCCGCACGTTGAATCGCTGCTGCGATCGTTCCCTCTCCGAGACGTGAAAGCTCCCCGTGTCGACAGGACGCCTGTCGTGTGGCCGCGACTTCACAGCCGTTATCCAGAGCTGGCGATCGGCCATCCCGCCTATGTGGGGTACATCTACGAAGGTTCCTTGACAGGAAACGTGGTGGTGACGGCCAAAGGGCCAACGTATCGAGACCTCGACGAATCAGCAGTCATCACAGTATTGGCGGGTAAATCGCTGGCTGGAACTGGCCCGCACACCTGGTATAAAAAGACCTGGGAGGCGGGTCTGGCCTATGGCAATGGCCTGGATGTCCGCCCCCGCGAAGGCACTATCCTCTATTATGCAGATCGCTGCCCCAGTGTGCGGGCCACGCTGGCTTTTATTCGCACCATGGCCGACGAGGCATCTCAACCCTCGCAGCCGTCTGCCGTCGACTATGCTCTCGCGCAGACCTTCGCTTTTTCGCGCACCGCCCTCTCACCATCGGCACGAGCGGAGGCCATGGCGATTGACCTCAGGGAAGGGCTGACGCCGGAACGGATGCAGCGCTTCTCGCAACTACTCCGGCAGCTGCGCACGGACCCACAACTCCTCCAACACCTTCGCGAGGCTGTGCCCCACGTCGTTGCGACCGTCACGCTAGGGCCAGAACATCGTGCTCTCCAGTCAGCTGCGCAAGCAATTTTTTTCGTCATCGCTCCAGAATCGCAACTCGCAGAGCTCGAAAGCGATATCCCCGGCAAACTCTTGCCGCGCGTGTGGCCAAGCGATTTCTGGCTTGAGTGAGAGTGTTCAGCGTTGGCGCCTTTATGTGGCCACTGCTGTTCCCACCTCCGCCACCAGCTGCAACGTACGCTCCAATGATGCCGCGCGGTCGCTCCCAGCCGCCAGCGGGGACACGAGGATCTCCGCGGCGCCGAAGCTGAACAGCTCATGGAGCCGTTCGGCTACACGCGACTCATCGCCGGCCAAAACCACAGCCTCAATCATCGCGTCACTCCAGACTCCTTGGGAGGCTTCTGGGAAACCGGCTGCCGTCAGCATCTGCACATAGAAGGGCAAGCGCACATAGTTCGCCAACTGCTGCCGTGCGATCTCGCGCACTTCATCGGGCTTGTCGTGCACGCAGATCGGTGCATGGGCCATTAACGGAGGAACCGAGCGGCCGGCCTTTTCTGCGCCAGCGCGCATAGCCGGCAGAGCAACATCGCGGAGATATACTCCCGGACACACCCAACTGATGGCGCCGTCGGCTTCCGCTCCACACAGCTCGAACGACCTGCGTTGCAACGCCGAGGCCATCACCGGCACGTCGACCGGGGTGCGGATTTGCGCATGCGCATGATAATGCCGCCCATCGAAATCGACCGAGCCACTGTGTAGGATGGTTTTAACGATCTGTAGATATTCGCGCAGATGTCCGAGTGGGGCGTGGAAGTCGTACCCATACATCCTTTCTACGTTGGGCCGGTGGCTGGGACCCAGGCCGAGGCGAAAACGACCGGGAGCCAACTGAGCCAGCACCTGGACTTGCTGGACCACGACCAGTGGATGACGCGGGAATGTAGGGATAATCGATGTCCCGAGACGAATACGGCTGGTCCGTACCGCAGCGGCGGCGTACAGCGTTAACGCATCGAGCCCGACCCCGCCGGTCGTCATCCACGCTGCCGGAATCCCTAATTGTTCGGCGTGTTCGATACCCGCGACAATGCCAGGGCTATCGGGTGCCGAAACCACCACGCCGATGAGCTTCTGGGCCATGAGTTCACCTCCTATTGTCAGGTAACCCGCCAAAGGGTTTGTAAGCTATTATCAGCGATGCCTGCGCTGCAACGACCACGGCTTGCTTGTACCAAGAGGCAGTCGGACTGTCAAGCGCGGGTGCGACCAGAGGGCCAGAGAGTCCCCAGCATAGGCGCCCTGATTGTCTCGGCACGAGGAACATGGTAGATACTATCGACATGTTAATGTGTACCCGGCGTTGGGCCGCGCACGTCAAGAGTCGTGACGAGGCAGGCATATGTGGAGCACTTCACAGTGGCGCCCCAGGGACTGTTGCTGAGGGAAGCCTGGCTCGAAGAGGAACACCTGTCAAGGAGACATGGGATCGTGAGGAACTGGCCGAGAGGCCGGACAAGCGTCAGCGCACCTAGATTGCAGATATACCTGAAACCCTCTTGATACAATCGGGCGGCGCCGCCGGCGGCGTCTGATAC
>JBKPCR010000177.1:0-11728 GCA_046727435.1 bacterium
AGACGATTGGCGACCAGTACCGGATGATGGAATTGCAACAAGACCACACCCGTTCCTAACCGCATCTGTTGAATATGCGGCACGATGCGGGCAATGAGCAGGTCCGGCGCTGGGATACTCTCCCAGGCGCTGGTGAAATGCTCCCCGATCCAGGCCTCGTGGTATCCCAGGGCATCGGCGCGGATCAGCACGTCGATATCTTCATCAAAGGCTTGTGCCAGGGGTTTTTCCGGCAGATGCATCGGCATCATAAACAGCCCATACTGCATCGTGATCTCTCCTTTTATTAGCAGATTTCCTGCGGGCTCGCCCGCAGGCGCTCAGCCACGCCGGCCTTCTTATAGCATGACCGCAGATGGCGAGCAACCGCGGGACAGCGACCGATGGGCTGAGATAGTGGAGTCTGTGTAACGCATGTGATAGGGTGAAAAGTCTCAAGGAGAACTGGACAGAGTCATGAGTGCTGAGGACTGAGAACAAAAGGCTCATGACTCTGTCCTCAACGCTCAGCGCTTTTCTTGGAGAACTCTGCCAATGGCCGAACAATTATCCTTGAGTCAACCGCAGTATCGTAGCGTCGTCGAGCCCCATCTCCCGGCGCTGATGCGGGATGGGGTCACGCTCTATGCCGATGTCCATCGGCCTGATGCCGCTGGAGCATTCCCGGTCATTCTCATGCGGGTGCCATATGACAAGACCGCGGCGACACCGCTGAACTACGTCAATTACTTTGTGCCGCGGGGTTATGTGGTAGTCGTCCAGGATACACGCGGCCGCTACACCTCGGAGGGAGAGTATTATCCCCTCATCCATGAGGCCGTCGACGGTTATGACACCGTGGAATGGGCAGCAACGCTCCCCTGGTCCAGCGCCAAGGTCGGCACCGCAGGCCAATCATATCACGGGGCCACCCAATATCTCCTGCCGCACACGTGCCCGCCGCATCTGGTGTGTCAAGTGCCGATCTCGGCCTCAGCCGATTTCCACGCCTCATGGGTGTACCATACCGGCGGCGCCTTCGAGTTCGGCTGGCAGGTGGGATATGCCATCTTCATGGCGCGGAACACTGCCGAGCGCCAAAGACTCGGACATGCTTATCTGAACAAGCTTGACCAATTCGTACTCCCGGAGATCAACTTCGCAGAACCGCTCACGGACGAATGGTACCAACACCTCCCCATCAACGATTGGGCGGATTGGCTCAAGGAGACTGCTCCCTACTTCGCCGATTATCTCAACCATCCCGACGCAGGGGCCTATTGGGAGCCGCTGAATATCTACAGGCACCACCATGCGATTAGCACGCCGATGTACCACATCGGCTCCTGGTATGACATCTTCCAAGAAGGGACCCTCGGCAACTACACCGGCGTCGTGCGCAATGGCCGTCAAGAAGCGCGTACGACTCAGAAGTTACTCATGGGACCATGGGGCCATATCCGTCCCTACGCGGCACCCACAACCGGTGGGACCGGCGACATCGACTTCGGCCCCAACGCTGCCATTGAGATCCATGAGATCGAGCTGCGCTGGTTCGACCACTGGCTCAAAGGTATCGACACCGGCCTCATGCGTGAGCCGCCCGTCAAGATTTTCGTGATGGGCGACAACACCTGGCGAGAGGAACAGGAGTGGCCGTTGGTGCGCACCCAATACACGTCCTACTATTTCCACAGTCAGGGCGCAGCGCAGAGCCTCCACGGAGATGGCCGACTTAGCCTTGAAGGGCCGTCACAGGAGCCGCCGGATACCTATGTCTATGATCCAAGGAACCCTGTCCCAACACGTGGCGGCAATACGTTGGTGATCCCGATGGGAGTGTACGACCAGCGCCCGCTTGAAGAGCGTCGCGATGTCTTGTGCTACACCAGCGAGCCGCTCACTCATGCGCTGGAGATCACCGGCCCGATCACGGTGAAGCTCTATGCCGCATCGTCGGCGCCGGATACGGATTTCACGGCCAAACTCGTCGATGTGCGCCCCGATGGCTACGCACAGAATTTGGCGGACGGCATCATCCGTGCCCGCTACCGTGAATCGCGGGGAAATCCTAGCCCCATCATGCCCGGCATAGTCTACGAATACACCATCGACTTGTGGTCGACAAGTATGGTGTTCCATCCGGGCCATCGCCTCCGGGTCGAGATCGCTAGTGCCAACTTCCCGCGCTTCGACCGCAATCCGAACACCGGGCACCCCCTCTTTAGTGATGCCGAGCTACAGTCCGCGACGCAGACGATTTTCCATGATGCAGTACGGCCTTCGCATATAGTTCTGCCGGTGATCCCGCGGTAGTGCAGCACCCTCTCCTCCTGGGAGAGGGAAGATCATCGGGGGCTTTACCTGGCGGCTATGCCTCGAGGGAGGGGAACGCCTAGCGTCGCGGAGATCGCCTGGGAGGGGTGATGCCGTGGGTCTTGAGCTTATAGTGCATGACGCGGGGGCTGATATCCAAATGCGCCGCAGCATCTTTTTGCACCCAATATGTGCGCTGCAGGGCCTGTAACAGGGCTTCCCGTTCGATGGCTTTGAGGGAGACGCCGTTGGGAGGCAGTCGGACGATTCTATCCTCCGACTCACCTGCACTGGAGCGCCGCTCACCCAGGCTTAGACTACTGAGCCGCATCACCTCGTCCTCTTCCTGAGCCACCCCATGCGCAATCGTGCTCTCTAACTCCCGCAGATTCCCTGGCCAGGGGTACTCCAGGAGGGCTCTCTCGACCATCTCGTCAAAGCGCTTGACACGCCGCTCGAACAGGCGACGATAACGCGTCAGAAACACTTGAGCAAGGGGGAGAATGTCCTCAGGGTAATCCCGCAATGCGGGCATTTCCACAGCGATGGTCGTAAGCCGCGCGTAGAGGTCCGCCCTGAAGCGCTTGGCACGAATAGCCTCGGGAAGGCTGCCGCTAGTGGCCGCGACGACGCGCACATCGACGGTGATGGTTCTGGAAGAGCCGAGACGCTCAAAAGTATGGTCTTGGAGCACGCGCAGGAGTTTCAACTGAATCCTCGGGCTCACGTCGCCAATTTGATGCAGAAAAAGTGTTCCCTGGTTGGCATAGTCAAGGCCACCGATGTGGCGCATTTGAGCGCCGGGGAAGGCTGTGGGCTCGTGGCCAAAAAGCTCACTCTCCAGTGCTCGTTCGGAAAGCGCTGCGCAGTTGACAACGACCAGGGTCTGGTCGCTGCGTGGGCTGTTGGCATGAATCGCCGCCGCTAACACTCCCTTACCAGTCCCGGGTTCCCCCGTGATCAGAATATGCGCGCTGGTGTCGATGTCCCGCTGGAGACCGCTGAGGAGGTGTCGCAGGTGCACACTGTGTCTGATGATACGTTCGCTATCGTACATATGGGGCTGCACCCGCTTCAGATAGGTGATGGCCTGCAGCATGCGGCGACATTCAAGCGCCCGTTCGACACGAAGATGGACCTCATCGAGCCTGATCGGGTGATGTTTGACCAGGTAGTCGTATGCCCCCAACTTTAACGCCTCGACAGCGCCGGAGAGCTCATTAGGATCAACGAGCATCAAGACGGGCGTGAAGTGATCGCTAGCCTGCGAGGCTCGTAAAATCTGGAGACCATCCCGCTCTGGGAGGCAAAGCGTGGTGAGAATGACCTCGAAGAGGTGATCTTGGAGCTGCTGAGTAGCTTCAATACCATCGTCGGCCTCGGCCACGTCGTGTCCGAGCTGGCGGAAGAAATCGGCGAGTTGCTGGCGTAGGAAAAGGTCTTGCTCGGCGATGAGGATTGTGCTCACGCCTCTTATCCTATCACGCGGTTGGCCTACCTGATTTTTCCCAACGACAGGAATCGACTCCCATGAGTGCCCTGGGAACCGCTCGCGAGCACTGTTACGGGCACAGCCGATGTATGATACAGAAGCGAGATGTAGCGGAAGTAACCTGTATAGTGACCTCCTACTGTAGGGCGTGCGAGGCGAGAAGTCAAGGTGCAAAATGCTGCGATGTATCCTCCGGCTTCGACCCTGGGACGTCTAGGTCCAGTTCCCGGCGTACGCGTGCGAAGATGGCCTCGAACATCGCCTGGGTGAGACGGCCGGTTTGCGTATTCTGTCGGCTCGGATGGTAGGAGGCCACCAGGAGCACGCCATCGGGGAAGAGCGCAACAGTGTCATGCCCGAAATGGGGGCGTGTGTCCGGCAGTGGTAACCCCAGCGCGCGCCGTGTGGCGAGATAGGCATCGAAGGCGATCTTCCCCAAGGGGACGACAACGCGCACACGGCGTAGCAGTTCGAGCTCCCGTAGCAGATAGGGACGACACACCGCTAACTCGGCGCCGGATGGCTTGTTATCGGGCGGCACACACCGAACTGCCGCCGTGATATAGGCATCGTGCAGCGTGAGACCATCATCGCGGTGTTGCGAGGTCGGTTGATTGGCGAATCCGAACCGATGGAGGGTCCGATACACCCAGTCACCACTCTGGTCGCCGGTAAACATTCGGCCCGTGCGATTGCCCCCATGCGCCGCGGGCGCCAGACCGATGATCAGGAGTCGCGCCTGGGGATCGCCGAAGCTGGGCAATGGTTTCCCCCAGTAATCCTCCTGCCGATATTGCCGCCGCTTCTCACGTGCCACGCGTGTGCGATGCTCAACCAAGCGCGGACACTGCGTGCATCGCAGAATGTGCTGTTGAAGTGTCGTCAGTGCCTGCATGGTCTTGGGTTCCTTCTCCACCGTCATGTTGAGCAGCATTTTAGCTCGTTTCTCGTGGTGGGGGAAGGCCTTGCTCCTGTGATCTGCCTTTACCGATCCAAGCTTTTGTGCTTTACTAGGGGGCTATCGCTTACGATCGCCGCGATAAATCCCCTGGATCATGGCGACGGTCAGCTTCTATGAGTCCATTCCTCCCCTCCTGCCTCGAAACCAGTGGCGGTCGATTCGCTCTACCCGCTGAAGCGGCTCACTGGTGCACCGCTAGGGCGAGTATGCACGCGAAGGCGTGGCGGCCGCTCTTGCCTCAGTGTGCGGGCGACGATACCCGCGCTGATCGATACTAGAATGGAGTCCAGACCTTGGCCCAGGAGTCGGCGCCAGCGCGATCTCACGCGATGCCAGAGGAGGGTAACAGGAAGAAGACCGCATGGTTGTCCCCCAACCACCCGTCGCATAAGTGGTGGGTCACCCTCGCTCTCATGCTGGGCATCCTCACCCAGGGTCTCAACTTCGGCACGCTGAACGTCGCTCTTCCCAGCATGATGACCAATCTGCGAGCCGATGTCGAAACCATCCAGTGGGTGGTCACATCGTTCATGGTCACCCGCACAGTGGTCATGCCGACGATCGGATGGGTGGCCGCCGTCGCGGGCTCACGCACCTTTTACCTGGTGGGACTGCTCATCTATATCGTGGGCTCAGTGCTCTGTGGCCTCTCCTGGAGCGTTTCTTCGCTAGTCTTTTTTCGGGTGATTCAGGCCCTCGGTGCCGGTCCACTGTTTCCGCTGTCGATGGGCATGCTCTATGAGGTTTTCCCGGCTCATCAGCGTGGCTTGGCCATGGGTATTTTTATGGCCGGGATCTCGGTTGGACCAGCCATCGGCCCCTCCATCGGTGGGTATCTGGTCGAACATCTCAACTGGCGGATGATATTTTACATGAACTTGCCCATGGGAATTATTTCGCTCGCAGCGGTGGCGTTGATTTTGCCGAAGAGTGGTCGGCCGCGCTATGTATCTCTCGACAAATTCGGCCTGTTGACCATGATCGCCTTTCTGGTCCCGCTGCTTCTGGCACTGATCCAGGGGCGCCATGAGGGGTGGGACTCGCGCTATATCCAGACGCTGTTCGCTATCGCCATCGTGTCCGGTATCGCCTTTGTGGTGATCGAATCCCGCCAGAAACACCCACTAGTGGAGCTGGCGCTGTTCAAGATCATCCCCTTCAGTGCAGCGTCGGTTATCTTCTTCATTGGCACTATGGGGGAGTTTGCTTCCAACTTTCTCATTGCCCTGTTCTTGCAACGCGTCATGACGCTCACCCCCTTTCAAGCCGGGCAGATGCTGCTGCCGGGGGCGCTGACTTGGGGATTCAGCAATCTCATCTCCGGACGGTTGGCGGATAAGGTCAATAATCGTGTGCTCATCAGTATCGCCTTGATCATGATCGGCGTCGCCTTTTTCCGATTTTCGCATATCGACATGTGGGCAAGCCCAACGTATATTCTGTCGCTGTTTGTCGTCCAGAGCTTCGCGCGCGGTCTACTGCAATCGCCGCTGCTCAATGTGCTCATGGTCGTGCTTCCCAAAGAGAAAGTGTTGATGGGGTCCGGGTTGCGGGGCCTGATGAACGGACTTGGCAGCACGTTTGGCGTGTCGATGGCGGCGATTTTCGTGGAAAAACAGCAGACGCTCCACGCCCTAGCGTTCTCGGAAGATCAGAGTTTGTATCCGATTGGCGCCGCCGAGGCAGTGACCGCGGCGCGGGAGCATTTGTCCATCGCTGGTGAATGGGATTTACTGCCGACCAAGGCCATGCTGATGGTGCGCCAGACGATGCTCGAGGAAGCCGCGGTGCTGGCCTATCGTGACTGCTATCTGGCGATTGCCCTGAGCTCACTTCTGTCGTTGACGATGACCCTGTTCTTACGCACCTCGGCGCGGCAGCACGGATAAGGACACCTATACCGCACGGCTCATACGGGAGATCACACCGTGACCTTCCCCAAGGAGCTATTGACTGCCGCGGATGTGCTTTACTCCGTGGCCCGTTCGGTCGCCGTCCTGGCCGGGCATAGGCATGAGGTGAAACCGTCAATTAGGCACGCTTAAGCACCAGGTTTCATGGTCAGAACGATCCTCGTGATCACCCTGCAGGATGCGGAAAACGCCACTCCCACACGCACAGCGCACGGGCACAGCGAGCAAATCTGCTTAATGGCACGTGCAGGAGCCACAGCCGCAGGAGCCGCCGCCCTCTCCTCCCGAAGAGCCGGATGGGCCGACGCGATCCCCCACCTTTGAACCAAACAGCGAGAATTTTTTCTCCAGCAGCCCAGATCCGCAGTTCGTGCATTCCACCTCCGCAGTGCTGGTCATGACCAACTTTTCAAAGTCTCGATTGCATACCAGACAATGATATTCGTATATTGGCATAGCTGGTTCCCTTTCCTGACCACCGCCCACGACCCACCGTCAGGCCCATACAGCATGACACGTCACTTCAGCTGCGAAACCCGCTGATCCGGATGGGCAGAATTTGGCACAAGATTCCGATCGGTACGATCGAGGACCAGATCGATCTTTTCCAGGACTGTCTAGCCGATGACCGCCGCATCCGATGGTACGAACATAGCACACTCAGGTGCTGTGGGCAACGGGGCGGCGATGGCCAGAAGAGTGTTGGCGTCTGCATCAGTGGGAGCGTATGATGATCAACGGCAATGGTGCACACGCACGTTGGGTATCAGTGGCTGAGGAGGACAAATGACTCGGGAAATAACACGCCTTAGCGTTGGCGACTTGGCACCGCCATTCGCGCTGCAGGCCGGCGACGGCCAAGACATTCGACTCACAGACGTACTCAGCTCTCGGGCAGCCCTGCTGGTGTTCATTCGCGGCACCTGGTGACCGAACTGCCGCAAGCAACTGGAGCAGTTGCAAACCTATTTACCGATATATCATGCTCTCGGGGCCGAGGTCATGGTTATCGTTGGCCAGCGCGCTGAGAAGGTGGCCGATTACTCCTGCGCTCGTAGTCTCGCCTTGCGGATCCTCGTCGATCCAGATCGCTCGGTGATCAAGCGCTATGGGGTCTATCATCGGCTTGGGCTCACGGCGTTCAACATCGCTCGGCCGGCCACGTTTATCATCGACCGTGCGCAACGCATCCGCTTCATGTATATCAGCAGAGGTCAGTCGGATCGTCCGGATCACGAGACGTTGGTAGCCGAGCTTCAGAAACTGCACCTTCCACAACCACCGTCACCTCCCCTTGCGGCGGGCGGTCTTCCAGTTGGGCCCTCACCTCAGTGATCCGACCACGGAGGATCTCCTCGAATTTTTTCGTCAGCTCGCGGGCCACGACCACACGACGGTCTCCCCACAGCGCCTGCATGTCGCCAAGGAGATCATACACACGCCGTGGCGATTCGTAAAAAACCAGCGTACGTAGCTCATCTCGCAGGCCTTCGAGGCGTTTACGCCGTTTCCCAGGTTTTTTTGGGAGAAAACCTTCGAAGACAAACCGATCCATCGGCAGGCCTGCCACAACAATCGCGGTAACCACCGCTGCAGGGCCGGGAATGGGGATCACCGTGATCCCCTGGGCGATGGCGAGTTGCACCAGGCGGTATCCCGGATCGGAGATCAGTGGCGTCCCAGCCTCGGAGACGAGGGCGATACTCATACCCTCGTGCAAACGCCGGATTAAGGTCGGGGCTTTGTGGACCTCGTTGTGGTCGTAGAGGCTCGTGAGAGGCTTGTCGATCTGATAATGATCGAGGAGGATGCGCGTCCGGCGCGTATCCTCAGTGGCGATCAATTCAACCTCCCGCAAGACTCGTAGGGCGCGCAAAGTGATGTCTTCTAGGTTGCCAATCGGCGTTGCCACCACATACAACATCCCCGCCATGTGACGCTCCTCGCCTGGGCCAGAGAGTTCCTGTCGCACTGATACCCTGTCCATGACTCCGTGCATTGTATCATTTCTGTCGGTGCGACGATGAAACGGCCTGCTGTCGCCTCAACGTTGTACCTGGTCTTGACAATCACGCTCAGATATGGTGCATTATCAGCCTTGATAGGCAGGTATCTCTGACTACTGTCTCCCATCATGGGGGGCACGTACACGTACGCTGGCTCCTAGAAGGCATTCTGACGACATCGACATGGGGTTGAAGCGATGGCGCAGCAGACTGAGCAACGAGCAGTCATCAACGGTCGAAATTATGTGGGATTTGTGATCCCAGGGCAATTCATCACTATCTATCGTGCCGATGAGGAGTTCAAACCGATTACTGACGGACTAGAGGGGGTATGGACCTTTCGCTCGGAGACCCTCAAATTGGGGACGAACCCTACCCTGAATGAGGGGGAGATCCGGCATCATTTCGTCAATCGCCTTGGTGACGCCGAGATGAACCAGGCTCCGCCGTCTGCGGGCAACCGGCTCGTGACCACGCTGAAAGCGCTGTTCCGAGATTTTACGATTCCCGCCATGTCTATTGTCAGCCTTGTTCTGGCTGTGTTGATGCTGTTCGCTGGCGTGTTACTCCTCGTCGATGCTCCAGCGCTCGGGCCGTTGATGGGTGGCATGGTGTTCGGCAGTGCGATCGTCTTGGTGCTTTTCGCCATTTTCGGCCCATTTATATGGTAGCCGGAGAGATGACGAGGATAAAAGATGAGAACTTCCGATCAGCGGTCTCACAATCGTGCGAAGTTGACCCGTAAAGACTTGAAGGCTCCTGATGAATTTATTACGCTCACGGGGCGCTTTCTTAGCTTCGCGACTCAGCATCTGCAGACCATTGGGCTCATTCTTGGGGGTGTCATTGCCTGTGTGATCGGCGTATGGGGCCTGCTGGTGTATGTTCGTGGCATTGAACAGGATGCCTTTGCCAGTCTGTGGCACATCGAAGGACAGCTCCGCAGCGCTGCAGATACGGATGCCGTCCCGCCGGCATCGATTGAGCGCCTGCAACAAATCGCCCACCAGTTTGGTGCCGGGGAAGCACGGGGTTACGCCTGGCTTTATCTCGGCCATGCGCGCTATCGGCAAGGGGACTATGCCGCCGCCGGCATCGCCTACCAGCAAGCCATAGCACACGTACAGCCGACTGACTTACTGTGGTCGCTGGCCTCCTTGGGAACGGCGTACGCTCTGGAGGCAAGTGGAGATTTCAGACAGGCTCAGGATGCCTACCAGCGTGTGATCGACACCAAGCCCGCGGGATTGATCATGGAGGCCTATCTCGGCAAAGGACGGGCCGCTGAGCAGAGCCACGATGTGGAGACCACCATTGTCGCCTACTCCGCTGTCATCGAGCAATTCCCGGCGCGGGCCGGGGCACTGGACCTCGCGGACAAGGTGGAGGCCCTGAAAGTCCGTCGCTAAGGTAGCCATGGTGCAAAACCGCGAGCATCACCTGACGGATAGAGCCAGAGGGACCGAAGGGGAGGACTACTGCATGCCGAAGCGGATTGGATTTATCGGACTGGGAATCATGGGACGCCCTATGGCCAAAAACGTTTTATCCAAGGGCTTCCCGTTAGCCGTCTACAACCGTAGCTCGGCTGCCGTCGACGAGCTAGCCAAGCTGGGTGCACATGCCTGCCAGTCTGCCCGCGAAGTGGCTGAGCACTCGGAAGTGATTCTCGCCTGTCTGCCCGACTCTCCTGATGTCGAACAGGTGATCCTTGGCCCCAACGGTGTCCTAGAGGGGGCACGCCCAGGCAGCATCATCGCGGACATGAGTACTATCGCCCCGCAAGTATCCATCCGCATCGCCGAGGAGGCCGCCAAAAAAGGCGTGCAAATGCTCGATGCACCCGTCAGCGGCGGTGATAAAGGGGCCATCGCCGGCACGCTGTCCATCATGGTGGGTGGAGACAAAGAGGCGTTCGCTCAATGTCTAGAAATCTTCCAGGCCATGGGAAGGAAGATCGTCCACGTTGGCGAGATCGGTGCCGGGGGCTATACTAAACTGGCCAATCAGATCATGGTGGCCTTGCAACTCGAAGCCATGGCCGAGGGCTTGGTGCTAGGGGCCAAGGCAGGAGTGGACCCGGCTCTCATGGTCGAAGCCATCGGCGCTGGGCTGGCCCGCTGCGGTGTGCTGGAGGTGCGCGCCCCCACGGTGCTTGAAGGCAACTTCGATCCAGGCTTTATGATCCGCCTGCATCTCAAAGACCTGCGTCTGGCGCTGGAAGCAGGACATGCCCTCGGCGTTCCCCTGCCAGTCACGGCCGTCGTGCGCGAAATGTACAATGCCCTCCAAGTCGCCGGCAAAGGCGATCGCGACCACTCAGCCATCATTCTGCTGCTCGAAGATCTCGCCAAGGTTCAAGTCCGGATGAAGTCATCCTGACGTTGCGCTGGACATGGCAATCCCTAACCCTGCTCAATCAACAGAGGTGCTCAGGGAAGGTAGCCAGTTCTGGGATCGTGGCGTTACTGAGGGATTTCGGCTTTCTGGCTTTCGACGGGTTGTGTATCGAAGAAGTAGAGTGCCGTGTCCGTGGCGGCAGCAACGTAACGGCCATCGTGCGAGACCCGAAAATCAAAAATCGGTTCAGGCACCGGTGCCACCCAGAGGGGGCTGCCTGTCAGGGCGAATCCCTGCAGATAATAACGCTGATCACGCTCGATCGCGGCGATGATCAGCGGGTAATTGGGGACAATGACGGCCTTCGAACTCTCAGTCGCTGGGGTATCGAGATGGTATGTCCATTCCACCTTACCCGTGCGGTTAAAGAGCGCCAAGTGTTGGCCGTGAATGGTGTTGCCGTAGCTCAGCAAAAATTCTCCCTGCCGTGCTAGGCTCAGTTCTGTCACACCAAGGGGGAGTTTCCGTTGCCACATGAGCCGTCCCGTGCGCTCGTAAAGATGGAGAACTGGATTGAGCACTCCTGCCGCCACAGCAAAGTAGTCGGCGTCCCCTGGTGAAATCGCCAGCGCCATGATCTCTTGTGGCAGCATTTGCTGCCAGGCGATGCGATGCTGCCGATCGATGAACAAGACCTCACTGTTCCACAGTCCCATGAGCA
>JBKPCR010000178.1:0-25904 GCA_046727435.1 bacterium
GTCGGATTCCGGGTGACCACCTTCTATCCCTGCTTTGAGGATTGATGGTCAGTCGCTACCTCAAGGGATATGCCGTCACTGCGACACCTGCAGGGCAGGAATTGCACCTGCACGGAGGTACAGTTATCAAAGATCAATCGAGCTCAGCTCCCTATCCCCCACAGCCTTTGTGAGACTCTGGTTTCAGGGAAACGGATCGCACCGGCAGTGGGTGGTTAGCGCGCAGTCTGGTTAATAGCCCGTACCGTCGCCTGTGTTTCTTCAGTGAACACGGCCAAATCGCTTTCGGTCACAAGGCCGTGCCGCTGCCACGCCGCGAGCTTGTAACATGCCGTGCTTCGTTTGAAGTCATCAAACATTGAGGCAATCCAATCATCTTCTTTGTGAAGCAGCTCCCAAAGCGCAAGATACGCCTCATGTTCGCGCCCCTCTCTTGTCTGCACGAGCTGCGCTACAGCGGCAAGAATGCGCGCACAGGCGTCGTTCAACGCACGGGTCTTCAGGGCTCTCAGTTTCTTCCAGTCCGTCTCTGGGATGGCTCTCATAGCTCGTAAAGTACGGATGCTCTTAGTGAGCGCTAACTCTTGATTATATAGACATCCGTCCGCATAAGCTTCCCCAGATCCCGACCGTGCACGTCGAGATAATCCCCCGATAGGTTAGGTATATACGGCGATGTTGCCGCATAATACCACAAGGAAAGATTTTATGTCTCAAAGTTTTAGACGTCATGGCCGAAGGAAACGCATGGGGCCCCAGGGTTCCCGACGCCAGGTGTGCCTCCGCCTCCACTGAAGACGCCACGCAGCGCTGGGCCGACGCTCCTCAGTCGCTTGATCCTGTCGGTGCCTGCGACCTCGACAGTGCCGCGTTCTATGAGCAAGCTCTGCTCTCCGAGGCCGACCTCCACTCCGACCAGCTGTGGGCCGCCTTCGATGCCTGGCAGCAGGGCGGCTCGGACGAGCACGATGCGTCCGCCGGCATGGATGTCGCCCGCTTCCAAGCTGAGGGCCGGCCTCTCATGGACGACCGTGACGTCAAGACCGTCTGGTTGGATGCGCAGCCCAGTCCTGTTCGGGTTCTCTTGCATAACACCGAGCGCGCCACCTTGCTCGTGGAGCTCAAGGCGCTCGGGCAGAAGGTCTACGCCCTCAGCTGGACCCGCCGCCAACGCTCGGCGTTCTGTGCCCTATGGCGAGCCTGAGGCCAGGCGATGCCGGAAGACACCGACCGTCGCATCGCGTGCGCAAAGCGGTCGTGAAGATCCGCCAGGCTGGCCCGCAGCTCCCCAGCCTCGGCACACGCCTCTTCGCCTTCGCCAAAGCCAAGCTGATGTGCTCCCCCAAGGCGGGCTGGGCCTTGCTCTGGCAGATGTTTAACGAAGTCAAGGCGGCGCGGACGAAGTCAAGCACCGCTCGGTGAGGGAGATGCATCGGGCCAAGGGGCGGTGTTCTCCGCACCGCTCTACCCGCCAGACCCGGTCGAAGATGCCGGGCCGGGCCCCCACTCCCGAAGGAGCGCGTCCATGCGCGACGGCTCCCGCGTGCGCCTGCTGGTCGTGCCTCGGGGGCCGATCGGAGCGATCACCGGCGTCTTCCCTGACGGCTGGTTTCGGGTGGTCTTCCCCTTCGCCCCCAGCCTGCGCTTCCGGCAACATGCACGCCGGCTTATCGAAGTCAAGCCTCCACCAGCCGACTATGCATGAACTCAAGATGCGTGCCGTGAAGTCAAGCACCCGAACCTACTATCTCGCCCGCGTGGCGGGCGAGACGCTGCTCTTGTCAGCGATCCTACGGCTCGCCGCCGAGTACAGGTCGAGGGCCACGGAAAGAACTCTGGAGGCATCTAGTGGCTGACATCTCCGACCGAGCTGCTTGCGAGTACAAGTCAATGCGCTACGGCTGAGATGTTTGCGGCACCCGCGCCAACTGTCGGCGAGACAGGAGCACCGAGGTACAGTTCGCCGACACAGTGAGAACCGGAAGTTTGCCGACGAGCGGAACATGGGGGCAGCGATAGGCAGCGGCGGGTTGGCGGTGGGGGATCCAAGTGTCGATTCCCCTAAATGAACCCTTGCAGCAATAGCGAGCTCGTTTGCGCCGCGACATAAAAAATCACAGCACAAGGCTCTCATCTTGAGAGCGGCATTGGCTGCCGGATTTCAGAGCCTGCCGGGAGAGTGGATCAGAGAAGCGAAGTTGCTGTCCGTGCCGCACGAAAGGGACCCTCAGCGGGCGCGACATTGGCCAGAACTCTCAGCGGCATCGACACGCGCCTGGCTCGGCTGGAAGGTATTGTCCGGGGGAACTGACACCGTGTCGATTCTTTCCGTTACACCTGACAGCACAATTGTATTTACATATCAATCATATGCCTTCAGCCGTGTCAGAAATGTCGGTTGGTTGGACAGGAGAGAGGCTCCCCATCAAGAAGATGTTGATCATATGACACGGCCAAGGGGACCCGTGCCATGATGTGGCCCAACTCGCACGCCTCTCTCTTGATCTCCCGAAAACTGACAGATACTGTTGGCGAACGGTGCAGAGTCGAAAATTGAGCCTCGCCTATGGCTTCCTTGAGGGCCCAGGACCATGGAGATGAATAGGCAGAAAGGTTGGCCTTGGAGGGTGGAAATAGGTTCACCAACAGTATCCTGACATTTCTGACACTCAAGCCCCTACATCCAATGCCGATCAACAGATACATCGTGTCAGTTGGAGAAATGCCAACTGACACTTCTGACACCGAAACCGACAACCCCTTGCATGCAGCCGATTTACACAGGTCAATTTCCTGCAACCCCAGTCATGCTGCGGCTCCACAGGTGCAGGACGGGGAGCTGCTGGACGCCGCCACAGGTTTTACGGATGATATGTGTATCTCGGCTTTTCCCCTTGTCGGTGCTTTTGAGCATTCCCGCTTCATGCAGGCTCTTCTGGAGCATGCGTCTGCTGACGGGGAGTGCCTGCTGCTGATCTCGGGCCATGACCTGCACCATACGGTAAGCGCTCTCGGGCTCAAGATACAGGTCATCTCCCTCCACCCAGCCGATCAAATCACCCAGTGGGGTCCATCCCATCGCCACAGCTGCGTCGCGGTCTCCAGGGGGAACGCCCTTGTCAGACGCACGCCAACCAAAGGCCGCAGGACAGCCGCGAGGGGCATGGCCTCCGATGTCAGCAATGTGGGCTTTCCCGGCAGTCAAGGCTCCCCGCAAGAGCGCCAGGAAACGCTGCGCAGGCTTGTCCTCCTGGTGATGGCCAACCTGCGCCTGCGCGACGTCCTCCAGGACGACCCTGGCGAGATCCCAGGTCCCTTTGCACTCCGCCGCGGTCAAGGCTCCCACCTCTTGGGCAAACTCCAGGAAGGACGACAGCCCGACCAGGAGATTGGCGATGGCTTCCGGGGTCCGCTGATGCTGAGCAGCGGTAGAGAACTCCTGGCGCAGCTCACGAATCTTGTCCGGTAAGGCCCGCTGAAGCGCCTCATACCGGGGAGCCAGCCACCGGAGGTAGGCCGCCATGGCCTGAGCATACAGCCCTGCAGCCGCGTCCGTCTGGCACGCGGACAGCTTGTCCCAGTGCATCCCACCCCGGGGGAAATCGAGCAGCAGCACTCTCGCCTGCAGGCTATGCCCCTGGAAGAGGTCTTCGCCACTCGAGATCACGAGCGCACGCGGGGGCCTCTCCGGCGCGGCGCTTAAATCACGTCGCAGCCGGCCCCGGCTCGAGCCGTTCCCCAAGGCCCGGAACAGCCGGTCAGCCTTTTTGTGCATGTCGCTGATGTCTGAAGCCTTGCCCTTGGGGCAGAAGTCGTCGATGACCAGGAGTATGTCCTTGGCCTGAAAGGCCAGCAGTTCCAGGGCATTTTCGGTGCTGAACCATTTCCCGGGCAGGTGGGTGCGATCAAACCCTGATCCATAGTGCTGTTGCACCAAGGCCGTCAGCTCGGACTTCCCGACCCCGCTCGCCCCCGCCACATGCAGGCCGAAATCCACCGGCCCCAAGGGGGCTCGATACGCGGCCAGCCACAGTGGGATCGTCACGGAGAGGGGTGCCACCTCGATCAGACGCATACTCGCTTTGACCACCGCGGCAAGGGCCTCCCCTCGTGGCGGTTCCGGCAAGTGCATCGGTCGAAGACTCCCTAGGAGGGCCACCTCCATATTGGGGACGTGTCCCCCGGCTCCCAGGATGCCGCCGCCGTGAAAGTAATACCAGTCCCCGTGGTCGTTCCGTTGCCATCCGGTATGGGTAAACACGCGTCGTTCGACGATGTGCGCAGATGTCGACTGAATCGCTGCTCGCACCTGGTCCTTCACCCAAGTGCCCGGGGTGACGATGGCTCGCGCGCCCAGCTGCTCAGTCACCCATGTCAGGTTGGGGAATTCCTTGGCGGGAACACTGAAGCGCTTGTGTTTGCCATTGACCTCCGCCAACAGCTCAAAATGCCGCCTCGCTTCCATCCCATCGTGCTCAACGATGTCGGCCACGATCTCAGCGGTGAAGTTCGTCAACGAGACGGGCTCATCCCCATCTGGAGTGGGCTTCATCCAGACAATACCAGCTTTGGTTTGCTGATGTCGTGGGGTCTGAACGCCTGCCATCTCGGGCTTCTCCTGGGCCTTCGCGATGAGCTCGTCAAAGGCACAGGGGCCGTGCGCGACGACATAGTCGTCAACGCCGACCTTGTGCTCCCCTTCCTGGGGCAAATCGATGACGGTGACCCGCGCCCCACGGTTGACCAAAAACCGTGTCAGGCGGTCGAGCGCTTGCTTGACCTGCCTCTTGGTTGCGACGTCGCTATCGAATATGATGAAGACTTGGCGATCGTTCAGCGGCACGTCGTCCCAATCGGGAAGCGCCACCTTGCCGCCGCACGGGTTCGACCCACGCCAGTTCCACACCCCAGCCAAGACGATCACGCAATGGCCATGGGTGCGGAGGCAGTCGCCCTTTTTCACCCCTTCCGTGATGAAGAGGGGAGCGGCGGGGTTGGCCAGGGAGTCGGCTAGCCCGACGCCGAAATCGAGCCGTATGCCCTTGCCGGCGAGGGTTTCATATTTGATGGGCTTGCCGGTGCGGCCGTCAGTGCGCGGCGTATCGGGGCGGAACTGGTACTGCACAGGCTCCCCGCGGCGGCCCAGGATAGGGATCAACAACCCCGGTGCAAGCCTACATTGGGCCTTGGCAAAGCCCAGCCGCTTGAGTTGCGTGTAGCTATCATCCCCATGAATGGAGCGATAGCCCCGCTCCCGAATCATCTCGAGGGAGATGCCGGAGGCTTGCTCGAGCATGGTGCGGTGGTGAGGAAGCAACGCCTCTAAACATTCTGGCGCGCCCCCAGTTGAAGAGGGATTGTCATCAGACTCATGAAGGTGTATACTACACATGGTACTCTCCCATGGTACGGGCCTCTCGCGGCCGTATCGTGATGGCGCGCCCTCCCAGGGTGCATCCTGGGAGGGCGTTTGTCTTGTATGCCTCTGATGCTTGCTGCAGTGCAGCGGTGAGTCGTCTGTTCCATTTCGCCATCCTCACCTTGAGCCGTCTGTCCATCGCCAAGAAAGCCGGGTCTGGCACGCTGTTACGGTGCCACCAAACGCTTCAACTCCTACGAAACGTTGTGCCGAGGTGATGATCCTGACATGCCCGCGGGTTCCCCTGCCGTCGCACGGGCCCTGGGTTCGCTCAGCCCTCGCCTGATCTCCTCCTGCGTCACGGAGTCCATGACTCGCACAGACGCTGGGGGGCTTGGCGGTTGAGACTCCCGACGCCAATGCCAGCGACGAGTTGAGGGCCTGTAGACGCTGTCGCACGTGCAAAAAATCGTGTCAGTCTCCTCCGAGATACATGGGAACTGCGTTGCACCACAGTACCCACATCGGGTCCGATCCCCAGGGACCGAGTGACCATGGTCAATACGGGCTGAGACGTCGATCGAGCGGGCGGTCGATGCCGCGGGGGCCATAGCCTCCTCGTCAGGATGGGGCGCTGGATGGTTAATGGTCCACCCCTCCCCTGTGCTTGGAGCGGTGTCGGAAGTGGTCTGGTCCTGCGCCGTCTGCCCTGGTGCGCCAGAGCCCTGTTCATTCGTGACGGACGGTTTGGAGCGCCGCGTTCGGGTATGCGCTGGCCTGCTGGGGGCTTGAGGCCGTTCCGGGGTCGACAGCTTCGCCTCCTCCTGGGTAGGGACCACCGGTTCGTGGGAAGGGTTCCCCTTACCACCCCCCTGAGGGGCGAGCTGGTCGCCTTCCGCCGCATCTCTACCGGAAGCCTCAGCCGATGACACGGTGACAAGCTCGCCGTTCCCCTGTGCCTGCACTGCATCAGTACCCGGAGGCAGGAATGGGAAAGGCGTGTCACCACCATCATGGCCATTCCTGGCCGCTATCTCGCGCATGTCGGCCCCGACAATTATTTCCAGTTCACGACATAGTTCCTGTATGCGCCGAATCGTGGCCATCCCCCGGACCCTCGATTCAGGGGCCAAGCGTCTGTTCAGCGATCGGAGGCGACCCTGCGTTTGGAGCGTCTCCAGCCTCATGGCGAGATCCTGTAGGGCGCCTACCCAGCCTTCGGCATCGGCCTCCGCCGGTAGGACTGGGCTTGACCCGAGTGGCGAGCTCGCCTGTTCCACCGGCACTGGGTGCCACTCGTCGCTGACCGGGGAAGGGCGTTCCGGCGCATCAGGGACGTCTACTGCCACTGGTGGCTCCGAGCCTGGCGCCTGGGCTTCAGTAGGGGTGTTGCGCGGTTGTGGCGGTTCCTGCCGCGCCAGTGCTTGGGCTGGTCCCTCACTCGTAACTGAGAGGCTCTGAGAGGTTTCAGGGCCGTTCGCATCCTCAGTCGGATGAGTGGTGCGGCGCCGAGTTTTCGTGCGCGGATACGGCTTCCCATCTTTACCCTGGACGGTGGGGGAGGGGGGAGTTTACCAGAATTGGTAAACTGCTGAAGCCAGTTCCCGATCGTAGATTGGGAGACCCCTAAGAGTTGCGCAATGCGCTCCTGCGTCTGCTCGTTGTGCCATAGCTTTTCAGCGAGCTGACGCTTCTGGGCCTTACTCAATTGGCGTCGCGCCACGTTGACCTGCCACGCATACTCGATTTTTTGCGCCTCGGTCAGGCCTGTGATCACCCGTTTCGGACACTCGATGCCCAGTTCCTCGCAGATGTCCTGCCGTTGGTGGCCGTCGAGAATGTTCCCCTCCTCGTCAACATCCTTAGGAACCCGCACCCCATCGGCGTCGATACTCGCTTTCAGGGCTGCACGGTCTTCGGGCGATAAGTCAGGCATGAATTGATAGCGATGTTTCGGTGACATGGGCTATTTCCTTTGGTTCATCGGGATGAACGCTCACCTCATCTCGTGTGAGCGCCTTGTCCGGGTTACAACTCCTCTGACCCTTTCCTGGATGCAGAGGGCATATGCCTAGGGTATGCCCTCTGCCCCATCAGGCTCGTTCACGATCGAACCGGATCGCTTCCTGGCGATGGCTGTCGATGAAATCCTGAATATCCGAGACCTTCAGCTTCGTAAGACGGCCAACCTTGACGTATGCCAAGCGCCTTTGGCTCAACCATTGCCGTAATGTCCAGACGCTGACATCAAGGATTTTCGCGCCAACAGGGATACTCACGAGAGGTTGAACCGTCACGGTGAAGCCCGGCGAGGTCGCTTCCGCTGCTTTGCTACGTGCAGAACGTCCTCGTGCCATTAGCGGTCCCGTCCCACGTGATGCCGCGTGCCATGCTCTTGCGACACCTCGGGAATTGATGGTAGAGGGACGACCTTTCGCGTGGCTTTGTCGGCTAACCGTTCAAACAAGAGGCGGCGCACGGCGGCGATGATGTCCGCATCGCTAATGGCCACGACCGGTCGTGCGTCGGCAGGGGTGGTTCCTTCGAAGATGGCTAAAAACAGAGACATGGTTTCACCTCCAGGTGGACACTGAAATGTTCCTTCCACCTGGAAAGTGAAATTGGAGGGGGGATCTTTACATCAGGGCAAAAAAAATTTCGGCTCGGCCGAAATCTTCAGGGAAGGAAGCTACAGCGCGTCATATTTCTGCTTGAGTCTGAAGCAGAGGACATCGACGGTCGTTCGCTTGATGCCGAGTTGAGCCGCCGCTTCTTGACGTGAGGCACCGCTACGTAGGAGGGCCAATAGTTCTCGTTCGCGCGGCGATGCCATACCGTCTAGTGCGGCGATGAGGGTTTGAGCTTCGAGAAGTGCCTCAGGGCTCGGGACCAAAAGACCATCGATAAGCGGCTTCTTCATCTTTATCTGTTTAGCCATCCAATTATCGAGCCTCTCATAATCAGTTTCCAAGGGGTCTGACCGTTCCCCACCGAGCGCTTAATCCAGCAGGATGTCCTCAATGTGATGATGCGCACGCTGGATGAGCCAACGAATGTACCAACGAAACGGCAAAGCATCGGGTAGTAATGTGACGACCCGACCGTCCTGATTTTTGATCCATTGTCTCCCAAAACGAATAGTTTGGGGAAGATCACTTTCGCCTGAAGCCAGAAGCCGTCCCTCCGGGGCCAGCAACTGTCTCACCAGTACTGCTTTACCTTGCCCTTGCACGAGGGCAGCTTCGTACAGGGCGCGTCGGGCCACTGGGCCAAGTCTCCTCGGGTTAATTTGTGCAATCAGATGGGGGGTGAAACGCCGATCGGGTAGCGTCTCTTGGCTGAAAATCGCCTGAATATCATCAAGCAATGAAAACCATTCTGAGTCTCCGCGAATCCGATGATCAAACATTGGAAGGAACTTGACAAAGTAAGGGCTTAGATAGAAAGTCGCGAAAGACGTCCGGGTCATCTCTGGAGGCTGGTCATTGAGAAGGACATGAAGTCGAGACTCTTTGATGACAGACTCGGCCATGACTCGCAAGCATTCGACAAACTCTTCGCTGAGGCGCCGTGGTGCAAACTTGACAACCGTCAACGTCTGCTGTGGACGCGCCGTGCTTGTCTTCGTCGCGGACATGTAACCTGGGGGTACCGGGGGTACTGCCTTCATTGGTGGTCGCACGGATGGGGTGATTACAGGCCGCCATGTCAGAACGTGCTGAATCGGCTGGCCAATGTGTGTCAGTCGAGAGAACCTCACCGCCTGTAGCCCACTACAAAGCAAACTTGGCGATAGGATAGGTACGATAGAGAACATGGGCAAAGCTGCAGAAACCACGCGTATCTGTAAAGGACGCGCGAAATCACTCGAAAGGTGCCCCTGACTGACGCGATGATCCGGGTTGTTCGACATAATATTCCTCCTGATGCAGAGCTCCCGAGGAACGACCCTCGGTCAACCGTCGGGTGTGGCGGTTCGCGCTGCAGACCCTAGGCCGAGGGTATTCTCATTTCTTCATAAAATTCATCGACAACGACAGAATAAAGTCAAGGAACATCGAGTTGCCCCAATCCTTCTTGAGACAATGCTGAAAGGGCTAAATGGTGGCTCGCGGTGAAAGCGGGAGTCCACGTAAAAATTCGGAATCCAGCTTGCGCGAATAAACCCCGAGAAGAGCGATGATTTTGTGAGAGATTGAGTTAGTCTTGGGAGGAAACTTGGCGCGCAGAGGCCTAGGCTGGATCGAGGTTGGCAAGAGCCGCAAAGCGAGATCTGAAGCGATTCCTGGCCATCGGCAGGCCCAGTATGCAATTGTCAGATATGGTGTCCATATGGGTGTCTACCAGGGGTACAAATAGCCACATAGTGGAACCCTTCAATCCAATACGTTGAAATCACAAAAGCACTGAATAAAAAAGGGGATTCGGCTCCTGACCTGCATTTGCCGAATCCCCTTACGATGGTTCCGGAGTCCGTTGCTCTATCCGGGCTGAGCTACGGGGGCGCGAGAATTCTGCCGTCCGAAACTTAGGCTACTGATTCTCCGACTAAAGAATTGTAAACGCCTTGATCTGCTTAGTCAACTCTTTTGTCAGAGGGATCGGAAGTGTCCCCTGCGTCTTGGTACCCTTCGAGCTCACGATCTAGGGACACAAAGCGGGTGAGGATCATCTCACGGATGACATGGGGAGCCGCCGTGGGACTGACCAAGGCAGATGCCACCCAACCACGCACCTCCCCTTGCATGTGCACCTCCAAGGTGGACACGAGCGCTCGTAACGCGGCAATCTCCTCGGCGAAGTCCCGAGCCGCCAGCGCCAGGCAGTCCGCTACGACCGTGTAGTCTGCTGCCGACATCGGACTTGTATGGAGCTCTATACTGTCGGGGTCACGGACCAAGCAGGCGATGGCCGTGCACACCTCCTCAAGCGTCTCACGGTCCGTGGGCATCCCCTGCTGGGCAAGCTTGACTTGAATGCTGGCGTGAATGCGATCGAGCTTCTCCGCCACAGTCATCGGGGTTCTCCCTATTCGGTGGGATCGACTTTGCCCCACTTTCCTATGCTTACATCCCAGGTGACGATTATATGCCAACAGGAGGATGTGATACATCACCCTCAATGTCTCAGTCCGTATCGTTGATAAGGAGTAAAACAGGGACCATGAAGGGAAGTTCCCTCTCGTTTGCTAACGTTTCGGCGTGCGTAGAGACGCTGCGTCACGTTAGTGCGTGAGGCCCGGGAAACCTCCTTTGCGCGCGAACCGGACGCCGTCTCGCTGCGGCAACGGTGGTGCGGGGGTCACAGGGCAGAGGGGCAGTGCGGTCTCGGTGTACACGGCCGCTTATCCGCGAGTGAGCCTATGACATGCCACCACCCCTCTGTACTGCACCACATTGCCCGAGGTAAAGTTGGCCCGGAGTCGGACGATAAAGCCACCAACGCCAGAGTGATCTCATCATTCACGACACCTGCCGAGGGGCGATCCCCCCGACGCAATAATAATGGAGATCCACAATGACTCAGTGTACCGAGCATCCCGGCACCAACTTCGATCGGGAGCGCGATGCTAACATGTATGAAATCGTCTATTTGATCAAGCGACCGGGGTATGAATTCGTCTTCTTAGTCCCTACCACTCACACTGCCGACGTCAGCGATGCGTCGGCACTTTTCCAACTGCGGTTCCGAAAGCCGCATCAGGAGCGGGAAGTTGTGCTTGACCTGAAGGCCCTCGAAGATTTCTACGAGAGTCTGAGCCGCTTGATGGAGTATGTCAGCATCGAGCGGCAAAAATCCCCGCAGTCGTAGGAGCTCAGGCGGCTCTCTAGAGGTCCAACCTACAGGCGGATGAAATGACGCACGTCCCGGCTCTCGACCACGGTCTGGGGCCGGTCGGCACTACGCACTCCACGAATTTTCCAGTAAATCGGCTTACCCTTTGGAGCTAAATTCCACAGATTCTCCGGCATCGTCCAACTGGTCTTCCGAATGATAATTCCACCATCATAGTAAGTCGAGTAGTTACGATAGCTGAAGTTCGGGTCCAGTGACAGGTTCACACTGAAAGAGTCATTGCCGCCTGAGGTCCACTCAAACGTCGGCGGCATGCTGAGTCGAACCTCATCGGCCGGATTGAGCAGCGCAAGATACTCGCCCATCTCAAAGCCGGTCAAGGTGTACTTGAGGAGGACTGATTCCCCCTGGCTATTGACGGTCCGCAGGCGGATAGGTTTTTTCCAGAGTTCATGCAGGTATTCCAGCGTCTTCTCGGCATACTTCATGTCCAGCATCCCGAGATCCCCCTGTTCATGCTCCAGCAACAGGGTGCCGTCATCCAGCACCTTGCTGATGACGATTTTCGGCGCACCATAGTTGAAGCGCACGGCAATGAGGTTGTGGACCACCTCTTCGAGGCTGCGACTCTTGATCTCGATCTCGCCGCACTTCCGGCACTTTTTGCGGTCTTGCTCGCCGTGTTCGCACGCATAGCCGTAGGCAAATAATTCCAACTCATCGGCGAGTTCTTGGGTGAGATAGTTAGCCAGGAACGAGATATCATTTTCCTGGCGACGGATCTCGAAGAGCTTCTCACGGCCGGTCAGGGAGGATTTCCCCGCCGCGTACAACTTATCCCATCGGCGCTCGACATCAACCAAAAGGCGGTACCCCAAGTAGTAGGGATTGATGCTCATCCGGTGCCCGGGATTCACCACTCCCGCATGCAATACCCCGAAATCGATCGTCTCACTAGGGGTTAACTTCGTATATTGATTGAGAATTTCAGCATGCCAATAGGTCGCCCAACCCTCGTTGAGAATCTTGGTCTCAAACTGCGGAAAAAAGTAGTACGACTCAGCCCGGATGATCTCCAAAACATCGCGTTCCCAAGGCTCAATGGGGGCATATTGCGCTAAGAACCACAGGAGATCTTTCTCTGGGTGCGGGGGCATTACGTCCCCGACCACCACTTTTTTCAGCGCAAATGCTTCTTCGCCGAAGAGGTCCGCATACTCGCGTCCCTTGACCTCGCGCTCGACCACAGCTCGGGTGGGATAGGGTTTGCGCACCAATCCCTTATGAAAATCGATGTGGCGATCGATGGCAAAGGCGATATCCATCAGGCGCTCGACGCGATCGAGTCCGTAGCGGTCAATGTATTCATCAATGCGTAGGGCATGTTCGACCGCTGTGTTCACCATATTGCGGTTGGTGTCGGCGAAATAAATGTTATGCTTAAAAAAATCGACGTGGGCATAGACGTGGGCAACGACGAGCAGATTGGCGATCTCGGGATTCGTATCGAGCAGAAACGCGTAGCCCGGATTGTTATTCAGCACAATCTCATAGATCTTCGACAGCCCCATCTGGCCATGCACGCGCTGCCGATTATACACCTTGCCGTACGACCAGTGCCGGGCCCGAGTGGGCAGGCCATAGGCAGCAACCTCGGCCATGATATCCTGCGGTACGACCTCGAAGATCACGTCGAAAAAATCCAGACCCAATTGCCGGGCAATGCCTTGCAATTCCTCGAAACGCGTATTCTCCATCGCACATCACCCCCCAGCGATCGACCGTGGAGAAGGGGCCACACGCGAGCCCTTAGGACCTCTTACGCACCTCTTCGGGTTTTGCCGCTGATGTATCTTCGAGAGTCGAACCTCCCCCGCCAGTCAATTCTTTGCCGGCGGCTTTAAACTCCTTGATAGCTTTCCCGAGACCCCGACCGATCTCAGGAAGTTTCCCCGCACCGAACACCAGGAGTGCGAGGACCAACACGATGATGAGCTCGGGTAGACCAATACCATACATGCATCACCCCCTTCGCCATTGCGGAGCAGCCTCCAATACACCTTGCTCTTTTCTACTATAGCATATTGTCGTGCTGTCAGCTGGGAGCTGTTTGCGGCACGGTCTGGAGACAGTGCTGGCGGCGGCCGATGACAGTTGTGCACGGGGACTCAGGGGATCGTCCAGCGCAGCTCATCGCCGACGTCAATCCCCGCTTTTGCCACCGCCCCGGCGTTCACTTCCAGCACGAATTGGGCCAGACCATGTGAGCTGTAGGTGGGACAACGCGACGGTGGTCGGCAGGGAGGCACAGAAGCATAGACGGACGTGATGCGCCGCTCGGCATCGGCAAAGATGATATCCAAGGGAATCAGCGTATTGAACATCCAGAAGCTGAGTGGCTGAGCCACCTCGAAGATGAACAGCATCCCTTGATCCGCAGGCAATGAGGACCGTTCCATAAGGCCGCGCATACGGGTCTCAGGCGTGGTCGCCAGCTCGGCGTCGACCGTTAACAGCATCGCTCCCGTGCCTGGGCGGAGGACCTCCACACGCGTGCGGGGGAGGTCAGCTGCATACAGCGAGGCCAGACCGAAAAATACCAGACAGACGACGGTGGGCCTGAGCGCCCTCAGCAGCCATCGCATCATGCACCGGTCTCGTGCGCCGTGCGCTTGCCGCTCAACTCCTGCTGGAGGCGTGCAAACACTCCGGGCCCTTCCTTCATCAGCGCACTACCGATCTGCACCGCCTTGGCTCCATGACTCAAGGCCCCTTGCGCATCCTTGCCGTTCGATACGCCACCCACCGCGATGAGGTCGAGCGCCCCACCGATGGCTGACTCAAAGGCCGCTAGCTGGGGCGTGTTACACACGAAAACTTCGATCCGGTGACGCCGCAAGAGGGCGACAGCCTGCCCCATCGCCGCCTCGGGAATGCCTGGCAACTTCACGGCCAGAGGCGCTCGGACGGCGGTGCGGACTGCTTTCACTACCTCATCCATGGCGGCAAGGTCACACGCACCGCTGCGATTGCAGGGGACGATGGGATCGCTGAGGTTGAGCTCGACGATCTGCACCCCCGCTTGCGCATAAGCTTGCGCCAGCTCTACATATTCTGCCGTGGTGAACCCGGCCACGCTACCGATAACTGGTTCTCCTGTGGCCTTCAGCTCAGCGAGTACGGCTAGATAATAGGGTTGTCCCGGATTCTCGATGCCACACCCCTGCACTTCTTCGACGTGTGCCCGCGTTGTCGTGGTCTTGATGACGACCGCGCCCGTTGCCGAAGCCGCTAACTCGCGCAGCTCCTCATGCGTCCCTGACCATGCACCGGAAGCATTCATCAAACACGACGGGAAGGGGATACCCGCTAGTATCGTCGATACCACCATTGTCAGCCATCTCCTGGATAGGTGGCTTTGGCCGTCGGTAAATCCTCAGCACCAGCCCTCTGCTGCAAGGCGTCTCATAAATGGCGTGTATTGTACCGTTATCGGGCGAGAGGGGTCAAGGGACAATGGGGGCGAACCACCGTCGGCAAAGCTTTCGTGGCCATCTGGACAGGTTTGCTCATTTGGAGGATAATAGCACCGATATTGATCGTTCCCACTCTGATCCTCTCCCGTCAAAGAGGCGGGAAACGATACGGGTGAACGCACGGGAGAGGCCGTGACCTCTAGGAGGTTCTGTGCCGCCACACGAGACGCAGGTGCAACGCTCTTTACACCACACCACCATCTCCCGCAAAGCGCAGGAGATTCGCCCCTTCCTGGCCATGGATGTGTTGGAGCGCGCCCAGGCCATCGAGCGCGAAACCGGGGTGAACATCATCCATTTGGAAGTGGGAGAACCCGATTTCGATACGCCCCCGGCAATCGTCGACGCGGCCGTCCGCGCCATGCGAGATGGGGAGACGCACTACACACACAGCCTAGGGTTTCCGGAACTGCGTGAGGCGATCGCCGCCTGGTACTATGCCCAGTATCACGTCAGTGTTTCGCCCGAGCAGATCATTGTCACCTCTGGCTCCTCTCCGGCAATTCTGTTGGGGCTGGCTGCCCTCCTGGATCCCGGCGATGAGGTGATCTTGTCCGACCCACGGTATGCGTGCTATGCCAATTTCATCCACCTGTGCGACGGCACCTCCGTCAATGTGCCCGTCGCTGAAGCCGAAGCGTTTCAGTATACGGCCGCGAAGGTGCGCCTCCATCTCACGACCCGCACCAAAGCCATCCTGATTAATTCTCCCGCCAATCCCACCGGCACGCTCTTGGCGCCGGACGAAATGGCGGGCATCGCTGAACTGGGTCCACTGGTGATCTCCGATGAGGTCTATCACGGCTTGGTGTACGAAGGGCGCGCCCACTCGATTCTGGAATATACGGACCAGGCCTTGGTGTTGAATGGCTTCTCCAAGCTCTTCGCCATGACGGGGTGGCGCTTAGGCTACATCATCGCCCCCCCAAGCTTGGTGCGGCCGATGCAGAAGCTCCAGCAGAATCTCTTCATCTCCGCCGGCGCCTTCGTGCAGCGCGCCGGGATCGCCGCCCTGCAGCAGGCATGGCCGGACGTGCAGCGCATGGTCGAGCGGTACAATCAGCGTCGCCAGGTGATCTTGGCCGGGCTCCGCGACATCGGTTTCGGCGTGCCCCATGATCCGACGGGCGCGTTTTATGTCTTTGCCGATGCCACCCGTTTCGGGCGCAACTCCCAGGCCCTGGCCTTCGACATCCTCGAACACGCCAAGGTCGCCGTCGCTCCAGGCATCGACTTCGGACTCAACGGCGAGGGGTATCTCCGCTTCTCCTACGCCAACTCCCTGGAAAATATTCACGAAGGCGTGCGCCGATTGAAGCGGTATCTGGTGCATGGGATCGCCCATGTGTAATCCATACGGCCGTCCATACATCCAGCCATCAGCCGTTGAGGCAAGGGCACGAACTTGCCACCGGTTCATGGTCAGCCCTCCGTATACTTTGGCAGCTCAACCCAAAAGCTACTGCCCTGTTCGAGCGCTGACTCAACACCGACATGCCCTCGCATGCGTTCCACGCTTTTGCGCACAATCGCGAGCCCGATGCCAGTACCCGGGTACGCATCGACGCCGTGTAAGCGCTCAAAGACAGCGAAGATACGTTCGTGGTCTTCTGCTGCGATCCCAATGCCATTGTCTCGTATCCATAGGCGTACCCATTCATCCCGTTCCGTCGTCCATATCTGTATGTGGGACCTTATGCCAGGGGCCACGAATTTGAGGCCATTCATGAGGAGATTAGCGACCACTTGCACCAGCGTGGTCGAGTGCCCAAGGACTTGGAGGAGAGGCCTGTCGACGGTCACATGGGCTGCCTTAGTGCGGATTTCGGCCTTTAGTTCCGTCAAGACCTCCTCCACGACCTCCTCCAGGTTCACCGGTTCGAGCACCATGGCGGTGCGGCCGAGATGGCTATAGGTCAGGAGATCATGCGTTAGAGCATCCAGCCGGCGGGCAGCGGTCACAATGCGCTGGGCGTAGCCGCGACCTTCCATGTCCAGACAGTCGCTGTAATCCTCCAGCAGAATTTGAGCGAAGCTCTGGAGAGAGTGCAAAGGCGCGCGCAAGTCATAGGCCACAGAATACGAGAAGGTCTCCAGTTCAGCGTTCATCGCCTGTAGTTCGGTGGTGCGCTCGGCCACGCGCCGCTCGAGCTCAATGGCATGACGTTGTACCTGCTGGAGTAATCGGGTTTATTGGATGCCAATCGCCAATTGGTCTGCTACTTCACGGGCGATGTCCACGTGCTCGGCCGTGAAGGTATCGGGCCGGTCGCTCCACAGGTCGAGCGCGCCAAGCAAGGTCCCTTGCGCCACGAGTGGGACCCGCACATAGGATCGTAGGCCCTGAACCTGCAGAGCGCAAACCATCGCGGGTGGCGAAGTGAGGGTCAGAACGTCTGTCACAAGATAAGTCTGGTTGGTCTGCAGCATCGCAAGATCCTGCAGCCCGTATGCCTGCAGCGAGATGCGTGTGCCCACCGGAAATCTGGGAGGGTCACCGCCGACGGATGCAAGCACTAGGCTCTCGTGAACCTGCCAATCAAACAGCGAGATACCGCCTCGCCAGCAGGGAATCAAGGCACAAATGTGGCTGAGAGCACCCTGGGCAATGGCCTCGGGCGATTGGGCAGTGAGGATAGCCCGATCGATGTTGCGTAGGATGCGCAGGCGTTCCGCGGAGCGCCGCAGTGCTTCCTCCACCCGTCGACGTTCGGCGATTTCCTCTTGCAGGGCGGCAGTTCTTTCCATCACCATGTCTTCCAGACGCATATTCAACTGCTGCAAGGCTTCCTGTGTCTGGATGAGTTGGCGATTCTTTTGGACGGCGGTTTCGTATGTGGACAGCAGCAAGTTGAGAATCTGCAGACGGTCTGAGGTGATAAAATATGTTTGTCCGGTAAAAAAGATCTCCAGCCCCACTGGTGTTCTTTCCTCCCGCCGTAGCTGCTGATTGGCGAGGATGTACTGGATGCGGCCCAGCAGGAATTGCTCATCATATGGCTTGACGATGAAGTTATCCGCTCCACACTCCAAGCCGCGAATCACATCTCTAGGGTCGGCCAGAGAGGTCAACAGAATCACCGGAATATGGGTAAGGTCTGCATCACCCTTGATCTGACGTGAAAATAATCCCCGTTAGGGCATGGCGTCTGTTGAGGCGCATTGGAGCGTCACGTGATAGCCGAGGCTTTCCAGACGTTTGACCAGTCGCCGAGCGGTGTCTTCCGGCTGCAGCCGGGCAAAAAAGTCGGCCCCAGCGTCGCGATAGGGCTCCTTCCGTTGAATCATGTAATAGGCCATCACCAGCATCGAGTGAGCCACGGCTAAAATCGCGCGCTTTTTGCCGCGCCTGGCCGCCAGACGCCGGTATTGCGCACTGAGATAGGTCCCTTTCGTGCGCGCGGCGGCGTGGGCGGCTGGCACGAGGGTGGTCCGTAAGAAGCGGTTGCCCTGCCGGGCCTTGCCCGACGTGCGTTTGCCGGCGCTTTCATGGTTGCCGGGGGCGACCCCAGCCCAGGACGCCAGGTGGTCAGCGCTGGGGAAATGCGTCATATCAGTGCCGATCTCGGCGACAATCATTTCCGCCGTGCGGCGGGCCACGCCAGGAATGGTATCGAGCAGCTCCACCGCCTCGTCAAACGGGCCACAGATCGCTTGGATCTGCGCATCGAAGCGGGCAATGGTGGCATCGAGGCTATCGATTTGACACCACAGCTCTGTCAACACAAAGCGATGATGCGGCTTCACCCGACCGTCCAGCGCTTGCGCCAGCAGGTCGCGTTTGCTGCGCAGGCGGCCTTTCGCCAACTCGGCCAGGGCGTGGGGCTCCGTGTGGCCAGCGACCAGGGCCGCCAGCATCGCGCGGCCCGAGACCCCCATGATGTCCGACGCGACCGCGGCCAGCTTGATATTGGCATCTTCCAAGAGCTTCTGCACCCGATTGATCAGGGTGACCCGCTCCTGGATAAAGGTGCTGCGGTAGCGTGTCAGGTCCCGCAGTTCCCGCTGCGCCACGGGAGGGATGAAGCTGGCGCGCAACAAGCCATGCTGCAGGAGCTCAGCGAGCCACGCCGCGTCCTTCACATCCGTCTTGCGCCCAGGCACCGCCTTGGCGTGTTGGGCATTGACCAAAATCACCTCGCAGATGCCCTCCAGGATGTTGAACACGGGCTTCCAATAGTCGCCGGTGCTCTCGATGGCGACATGCGTGCACCCACACGCCAGCAGCCAATCGGAGCGCGCGAGCACATCCACCGTCATCGTCCCAAAGGTGCGAATCTCTTGGCTCCAGCCACCCTGCCCATCCGGGGTCAACACCCAGGCCACCACTGTCTTTTTATGGACGTCCAAGCCGGCGCACCGCTCGTACATGATGTGCATAACCACCTCCGTTGGAAGAAGGCACGGCGGGCATGGATACCTGACACGTCAGATCCTGACGTGCGTGCTCAAGGGCAACAGTTGGCGGTGCCTGCAGGGACTCCGGGTCCGACGGCTGGTCAGGCTCGGGCCACCACGATCAAAAACGACCTCGGGGCCAGCCGCGCAGCTGCGGTTGTAGCACATTTTCATGGGTGGTGGTGACCACCGGTCATGGAGACTGCTGGCAGAGTTGGTAGCCATCCATCTCGGGCATGAGGATGTCGCTGATCACCGCGGTTGGCCTGTGCTGACGCATAAAAGCAATGGCCTCGCTGCCGTTTTGGGCCACTGCACATTGGTAGCCGTGCTGCTCCAGGATATACTGCAGTTGCAGGGCCTGCGTAGGACTGTCCTCGACAATAAGGATATCCAGCCTCGCGTGTTGGGACCCTCCATACCTATTCACTGCTTGATTCCTTTCTTTTCTTTGACACCAGCCTTATCAAGGCGGGGGCCATTCCATCGGGCGACAGCATGTAGGTCGCCGCATCGAGTTTGACCGCTTCCCCCGCCATCCCGTACACCACCGCGCTGTCCTTATCTTGCACAATAGTGATCGCGCCTTTGTCCCTCAGTAGCTTCAATTCCTCCGCTCCGTCTTTCCCCATGCCCGTGAGCAGTACGCCAGCTGCAGAGCGACTGAAGACTTGGGCCACCGACTGAAAGAGACAGGAGATCGAGGGGCGCAGCCCGTTCTTGGGCGCATCCTGGCTCAGCACGATACGACAGTCCATGCCCACTTGCAGATGCACTCCATCTGGACCCACATAGGCGTGGCCGGGCAAAAGGTCATCATCGGCGGCGGCGACGTGCACTGGAAATCCGGTGGACTGTGTCAGCCAGTCGGCAAACCCTTGAACGAATCCGGACGCCAAGTGTTGCACAATAAGCACGGAGACAGAGAAATCTTTGGGCAGTCCGGAGAGGAGGGTCTGCAACACAGGCGGGCCGCCGGTCGAAGCACCGATAGCGACGACCTGAATGGCCGTCGACGCTCTCGCCATGTCTGCCTTCCGGGTGGCAGGAACCCTCGCCCCACTTTGAAGAAGAGGCCATCGTCTGACCACTTTGACCTCGGACATCAGCTTCACGGTTTGGATCAATTCCTGAGCCGTGGCCTCATATTCCGGATGCCTGAGGCCCTGCGGTCGAGGTACCACAGCAAGGGCGCCGGCCTCGATGGCACGAAAGGTCGTGGTGACTTCATCTGCCACCACGCTGCTATTCACGATCACGATCGGCATGGGATGGGTCTCCATGATTTTGCGGGTGGCTTCCAAACCCTTCATCCCCGGCATGTGGATATCCATGGTGATGACATCGGGCTTTTGGCGTTGCACAGCGTCGAGGGCACCCTCGCCGTCGGAGGCGGTGCCGATGACCTGAATCTCGGGATCAGTGCGGAGAAGGTGCCACAGAAAATCCCGTACTACGGGCGAATCTTCGACGATCAACACCTTGATCATATAGGGCTCTATGGCATGGCTAGTGGATTCAGACAAGTCTTTGGATCACGGCGAGGAGATCGCTCTGGTCAAAGCTGCTCTTCACCAGGTAGGCATTAGCTCCAACCTCCATGCCGCGCTCGCGGTCTGCGTCCGAAGCGAGGGCCGTCACCAGCACCACGGGTATATCGGCGAACTGCTTATCGCCGCGAATCTTGGTCGTGAGGTCGAAGCCATTCATCCGCGGCATATCGACGTCGGAGACCACGATATCGATGCCTCCACCGCGCAGTTGCGTGAGGCCATCGACCCCATCAACCGCTGTTCTCACTTGGTACCCCGCCGCCTCCAGGAGATTTCTGAGGAGCATTCGCGTCGTAATGGAGTCCTCCACAAGGAGAACAGATTTCTGCCCTGCTTCTTCTCGCTCCATAGGCGCCGCACCGGAACGTAGCGCAGCAGCGCTCGCCCGTACCGCCGATTTCAGCACGTCGGAAACGTTGAGGACGGGTATGACTTACCCCGTGCCGCGGACCGTCGCACCGGCGATATTCCGCACACGGGGGAGCTGGGGACCGGGCCTTTTCACCAATACTTCCTGTTCACCAAGCACGGCCTCCACGAGAAAGGCGATGCGCTTCTTGGCGGCGGCCAGCACCACCACAGGCACACCGTCCACTGCAGCGTCTGTGGCGTTTTTTCGTGAGAGCTCCAAGGTCTCTTCAAGCCGGACGAGGGAGACAGCTTGCCCATTCAGCTGCAGCGTCTCTCGGTTCTCTACCGTTTTGATGTTCGCTTTGTTGATGCGCACCACGCTTTCCACCTGCGTCATGGGAAGCACAAAGAGGTGGTCAGCCACCTACACGAGTACCCCTCGAAAGGTGGTGAGCGTGAGGGGTAGGACGATGTGGAACGTCGTCCCGATATCCGGAGACGTATTGACAGAGATCACCCCGCCCAGTTTTTCCGCCCGCTCCCGCACGATGGCCAGGCCGAGCCCTCGACCGGAAATGTCTGTGATGATGGGACTGGTGGATACTCCCGAGTGGAAAATGAGCGATAACACCTCTTGTTCGTCGAGGTGGTCCAGTTGTTCTTGAGCCATAAGACCGAGCTTCTGGGCGGCTGACTTCACCCGCGCCATGTCGATTCCCGCGCCGTCGTCAGACACGAGGAGATCCACCTTGCTGCTGATCTTCTGCGAGATGGCGACTGTCACCGTTCCACGCCGCGACTTGTGCTTTCGCTCGCGCTCCTAGGGGGCTTCGATCCCGTGATCGATGCAATTTCTCACAATGTGGATGAGTGGCTCTTTCATTTCCTCTAAAATCCGCCTGTCGATCTCAATGTCCCCGCTGCGAATGACCACCTCCACCTCCTTACCACGAGCCCGTGCCAGGTCTCGCGCAAGTTTCGGAAGGATTTCCACCAGCGACGAGAATGGTTGCAGCGATACCTTTTTCATATTCTCCAGGAGATCGTCCACCATCCTGCCAAGTGCCCGATGATCCTGCTCAGCCGATTTTGCTAGGGTGGCAAGTTTGCTGTCGAGCGTTTTGATGTAGGCGTCATGCCTCTCCAGGAACTCGAGAAGTTGCCTCACAGGGACACTGGCGTTCTCCGCCATAGCCAGTGGGCGGGCCTGTCCGTTCCGATTGTCAGCCACTTCCAACGACCACTGTATGACACCTACAGTACGATGCATTTTCGACCATTCCTGTTGCTATACCGCGAGTATGTTGTTGATGTCGCGCAATTCGGCGACCCGTTGGTTGGCTGTCAGTTTTGCGGAGAGAAGTTTCTCCGCCTGCAGCAACAAAGCGTCCAACTTTGCCGTTGAGATCCTCACCGTCTCTGCCAACATCGGGGTCGGAGATGAGGGGCTAGGGACCAGTGGCTGAAGAGCAGAATTGGGGATTGAGATAGGATCTCGGTCCGCGGACCCTCGATTCCGGACCACTGACCCTTTCGGTATACCGTCAAGGCGTTGGAGTAGGCCGCTGATCAGGGATTTTTGCGCAGCGGTTGGTCCTGCCTCCGTGGCCATAAGGAGTGTGCTGAGATTGTTAACCGCTTGCTGGAGCGCATCGAACAATTCGGAGGATAACGCGATCTCCTGGCCCTTCAGGGCTGCGAAGACACTTTCCAGCGACTGGCAGATCGCCTCGATTTCCGCCAGGTTCACAGCGCGTGCCGCCCCTTTCAGACTATGCGCCTCCCGTAAGATGGTTTCGATGATGTCCAATTGTTGGTCCGCGGCCGTGGTTTTCTCGAGTGCAATGAGACCAGAGGAAATGGTGAGGATGTGCTCGCGTGCTTCGACCTCGAAGATCGAGAGCAATCTTCTTAGGAAATCACGGTCCCGTTTGTCCATAGGAATCTCCGCACATGGGAGAGTCGAACGCTAAACTCTATATTGCGCAGCCACCTGCTTCAGCTTCTGACCGAGGTCGTGTAAATTTTGCGCTGCGCTCTCGGTCTGCTTCGCGCTCGTCACGTTCTGCGCGCTCGCCTGCTCGATGTTCTGCATCGCCAGGGCCACTTGGTCCATCCCCACCAGTTGTTGTTGCGCCGATGCTGCAATCTGCGTCGCTGCCCGCGCCGCTTCCTCGATACTACCGGCCAGCGACCGGATCGACTCGCCCACCTCCACAGAGAGTTTCATCCCCGCCTCCACTGCCTTGCTTCCTTGCTGGGTAGCCATCACCGCTGGGTAGCCATCACCGCCGCGCTGGTTGCCTTCTGGATGTCGCCCAGGATCGCGCGCACTTGAGCTGTGGCCTGCTTCGATCGGCCAAGAATAAGGTTACCCCGATGACACACAGGAGCACACCCCCAAAAGCTATGATCGCTAGCCCGTCCCTTCCCTGCGCGCCTACAACCTCCATACGGCTTCTGTTGGCGAGCATCAGTGCATCGGAGATCATGTCCTGAGTCCTGTTCATCATTTGCCCGGTCAGCCTGGCCTCCAGCTCTTCGAGCAGTGCGCCTTTTCCCCTGTCGGTTGCCCGACCTTGGTAGCTCGAGAGGAGCTCGGAGAACAGGGTGCGGAGGCTTTCATGTGTTTGGCGCAGCCTATCCATGATGGCTTGTTCCTCGACGCCACCGAAATCCGCCGACCTGGCCAGGAGTTTGGCGAGTGAAGCATGCTTCAGTTGCCACTATGTCTGCACGCGTTCCTCGTGCCGTAGGGCATACTCAAGGGTGAGGTACCTGAGCGAAGCCACAGCGTTGACGATTTCTCCCGCTGCCTCGTTCTTGGCAAGTTCCTGTCTCAGCTGCCGCATGGCAAAAAACAGCACGGGGCCGATGAGCAGCACGATTCCCACGGAGAAAAGTCCCGCGATGCTGAGTCGCGTCGAAATCTTCATGCTAGATTCCTCAATGGATGACTGTCACGGACTCAGGCTTCACGGCTCTCAAGCCGTCTAGATACACGTAATTCAAGTAATTGGGAATGTCGGTTCTGGCTGTGAGTTCATTCTTGATCGCCTACCGCGTTTCATCCTCCAGAGCGAGCAGCAGGCTTTGGTTCAACGCGATGTTGAAGCGGTAGGTCGGCCACAGCTCGTTTAGGCTTTCAAGGCTCACATTGAGGCCGCTTGCGACGATCTTGCGCTCCGCATCCGGGTCATCCTTGCAGAATCGCTCCGCACGGACCAGAGCCCGCAAGAGTTTCTTGATCGTCTCGGGATGGCTGACCACACAGTCCCGCGTTCCCGCGAGGTTGTATGGCAGCTCATAGATTCCCTCACTGTAAAAGATGGTGCCGTTTTCCCCAAGCTGAGCTCGCAGCACACCCATGTACGGCTCCCATGTCGAGACAGCGTCTACCTCACCCTTTACTAGAGCATCGGAAAACTCCTCCGGTTTTAGGTCGTGCAGCTCGATGTCATCGGTCGACAGTTTCTGCCTGATGAGAAGGGCGTCTAGCACGAAGTGTGCGCTCGTGCCCAGCGTGACGCCGATGCGTTTGCCGTTGAGACTGGCCACTGTCAACACGCCTTTATCCTTTCTACCGATGATGCCGTGATCTTTCTCCACCGTAAGAATTGTTGCGACGATAGACACCGGCCGCCCTTTCGTCACCGCGAACATGATGGGAAGGTCGGCCACGGTTCCGAGGTCGGCTCGTCCTTCCAAGGCCGCATCCAACGCGGCCTTTCCGGTTGTGTAAGGCTGCAACGTGACGCTCAGGCCCTCGGTCGCGAAATATCCTTTCACTTGCGCGACGAATATCAAGCCCGTTCCCGCATAGTGGGTGTTGGCGGCAAGTGTCATCGGTTCGGGCAGCCCGGCGGGCTGCTCCGGTGAAGTCCGTGCCATCCACGTATAACCCGCGGCCAATAACGCCACGAGAACGAGCGTGCCCATCATTGCGTACCGTACCGCATCCTTTCCGAAAAAACTTGCCGGCCGCTCTGTCATTACGATTCTCCTCAACAAATTCGCTCAGAGTTCGGGTCATTCATGAGGTTTCGAGGAACAACTTCATCGGTTGTCGCCTTCTACCTCTTCAAGGACGATCAACTTGCGGTCCGCCAGTAATGCGCCGGCATCCAAAATCACCAGCCGATCGCTGGTCACAGCTTTGAGATATGCTGCCCGAATACCGGTGAGGGTGGGGAGCGATGGTTGAATGCTATCGAGCGGAATAGACCGCACGCCAAGAATGGCATCTGACAGAATCCCAAACACCATGGTGGCATCGTGCACCACGATGACCTTATTGAGGTCGGTCAGCCCTTTCTCCGGCAAATCAAAGAATTTCTTGAGATCGAGGACTGAGAGGATCTATCCGCGAACGTTGATAATACCCAATACAAATGGCGGTATGCATGGCAGCGGCGTGAGTTCTTTCAAGGGATAGACCTCGCGGACGTACGACGATTCAACGCCGTACGTCTCATAGGCCAGGAGGAACTCCACGACTTCGAGACCTTCCTGAGTGGCCTCCTCCCGCTCGGATTCCCGCGCCAGCGTTTGCGCTCGCGTGCGCAGGATTTTTTGCCTCTCCTCGCGCATCGGCATTACCCCATGGTCGAGCCACGTCCGGGAGGCCTCCAGATGCCGGTATACCGAGCTCCAATCGGTGCCTACTGGCTGTTTCGCGTCTAGTGGGAATGGTTCTGACATTATCGGTCTTCCCAGCAGCCGGCTGCTGCTCGCTGACTTATCGTGTCGTGTGTTGCTGATACATTGACGCGATGATTTCCCTGAGCCGCCCGGCTGTCATCCCTTCGGACTCGGGCAGAATCTCGTCTGGTTGAGAGGTGCTCAAGAGGGCGAGGACGGTCTCGAGATGCTTGGCTGCTTCTTTGCATTTTCCTTGTCGCAGCTCCAGCG
>JBKPCR010000179.1:0-7820 GCA_046727435.1 bacterium
CGGGAAAATCTTGCCAGCGCCAGCGCGTCGTCAGACCATCGGAGTGGAGGACTAATACCTGGTTTGGCTGCCAACGATGTTGTGTGACCGCGGGGTCCGGGGCGTTGACGCCGACGATGCCACGGCGGACCGCAAAATTCATCGGTTCAACACTGCCGAACACGCGCGCTTCGATGTTACCGATGCTGGAGAAGGTCAGCTGTGTCCCGCCCCAATCGAAGCGCGCCAGCGCCATCACCACTCCGCGCGTGGCACGGCAAGCACGGCCGACCCCGCGAAAAATGAGGTCTAACGGTTGATCGACATGGCTCTCCACGTATTGCCGCGCCGTCTGCGCCGCGCGCTGGGCGAAGGGCCCGTGTCCCAAACCATCGATCACCGCCACCAGCGCGCCCTCGTCCCAGCACTTGATCACGAAGGCATCACCGTTCTCTGTCATCCTCGGGTGTGGCCGGCTGGCTGCGCCAAAGGTCAGCGGGCCAGGCATCGTCCGGCGTACATCGGCGCGCAGCCAACGCCTACAGGCGATCCGCGTGCCACCGCTCGTCCCCGGCTCTGACACAATGTCGAACTCATCCATGAGGCGGTTTACCGCGCCCAAGCCGTAGCCCAGACCGCCCGCCGTCGAAAAGCCATCCGTTAGCGCTTGCTCTATATCCGCGATGCCGGGGCCGCGGTCCTGCGAAATGACCTGCATGCCGACGCGCCGGCCATCGACGAGTGGCGTCAGCGTCAGCGTTCCCCCCTTGGTATGCTTGAGCAGATTGGCGCCGAGTTCGCTCACGGCGAGGGCCACCTCAGCGCTTGCCGTCTCGTCAAAGCCGATGGCCAGCGCCAACGCTTGCGCCCTCTGGCGCGCCTCGTTCACATCGCTGCCATGGACGACTGCGATCAGCACAGGTGGCAGATTATGCATAGACGCCTGTATCATGATGTGCTATTCCCCAAGCGTTTGTGCCACTTCTTCGCTGTCACGATGGTGCCCTTGCCGATCTCAGAAGCGATCTGAAACTCGTCCATCAAGCGCTTGGCTCCCGGCAATCCCATCCCCAGCCCGCCGCCGCTGGTATAGCCCGCTTCCATCGCCTGCTCAATATCAGTGATGCCCGGTCCGCGGTCTTCAAATGTCAACTCGATGCCGATCCTGCCACCCGTGTCCAGCGCCTGCCAACGCATGATGCCTGACCCAGCATACCGAAAGACATTGCGTGCCAACTCCGAGGCGGCAGTGACGATGCGAGTGACATCGGTGAGGCCGAAGCCCAGTTGGGTCGCCGCCGTGCGGACGGTCTTGCGCGTTGCGACGATATCGCTCTCCGAGTGAATCCGCACTTCCCCCGCATGCTCAGCGTTCATGGCTATTGCCCCCGCTGGCCCGCATCGGTCAAGGTATCCAGCGCGCGGTCCACGTCCAACGCGGTCATGGTGCTGCCCAGCGTCAACCCCAACTGGGTGGCGGTGATGGCGACGCTGGGGCGCATCCCGGCAATGACCGTGCGTCCCCCCATCAGCGCCGCCATCCGGGCAGTTTCCGCCACTGTCCTGGCGAAGAAGGAATCGAGCGTCTCGACGGCAGAGATGTCCAGCACCAGTCCCGTTGCTTCATACTTCTCCATCAACTGGAGCACTTTCATTTGGAAAGCCGACACGCTCGCATCGTCCGGGTCGGCCGGCATGGTAACCATCAACACGTCGCGCACTTTGACGACCGCAATGCTTTCATCCGCCATGGCGTCTCCCTTTTGCCGCCATTTCTTACGCATGTGGCCATGTTTGTGCTACCGATGCCCATTTTTGCTCGCATCTTGCAAATGCATGCTTTCCATCGCGAAGCGCAGCCCGGCTTCCAGCGAAGCGCGTGTGACGACGCCTTCGAGGTCAATACCTAAGTGCACGAGCGTCTGGGCGATCGTCGGACGCACACCTGTCAACACTAACTGTGCGCCGAGCAGCCGTACCGCGGCGATGGCCTCGAGGAGGTGCTGGGCCGTACGCGTGTCGACCATCGGCACCCCGGTGATGTCCACCAGTGCTACCGAGGACCGCGTCTCCACGATGCGATCCAATAGCCGCTCCATAAATTGCTGCGCGCGTTCGGTATCGAGCATACCAATGAGCGGTGCGACGATCACCCCCTCCCAGACTTGCACGACCGGCGTGGAAATTTCCAAAATCTCTCGGGACTGCCGAGCGATGACCGCCTCAGAGGCTGCAATGTAGGTTGTGATGGCCAATTCTTGGTCCAACTTAATGACTTTGAGCAGCGCTATGATCGTGCGCTGCGCCTTTTTCGGGTCACCCCCCAAGGCGGCTATCACGCGAGGGATGACCGACTGCATGTAGAGCGAATACGCCCCTATGTACCAGCGCGGTGACAACCCAATACGCTGGTGGACGCGCCCGACGTGTAGGCGGTTCGCCAGATACTCTTGGCCGTAGTCCCCGGTCGTCAGACCAAGGAAGTATTGCTTCTGCATCGCCTTCACATGATTCAACGTGGCGTCATCCGGGAAGAAGGCCTTCGTCTCGTCGAAGCGCAAGAACTGCCGATACAGTTCCTCCACGACTTCGTCTGCGTAAGCTTCGCTAAGGGGACGCAGGTCGCGCAATAACAGCGCGTCGTCATCGGCGAAACCGACGAAAGCTTTCCGCTGTTCCCACTCTAACAGTGTGACCTCGGCCTGTCCGTCCTGCCCGTCCGAGTGTTCCATGGTTCCTCCTATCTCTTTGTTTAGAGGTGTTGACGGGGTACACCAGCTCTGGAAGAGGACGTTTCGCCCAGGACATGCCCTGCGAATTGTATTCCGTGCGCGCTACATATGCGGTGGCCACTTACCCAGACGTTGCCAATCGTGCGGCGGTCGAATCCGAAAGCACAATTCGAACAAGGGGGCGCCTATTGCGGTCATGAATATAGCATATTTTTGATAAATAAAGATTAAAATATATATGTAACCATTCGAGAAGCCGGAGGTCTTCAGGATCTGCATGAACAGCCGCCTGCGTCACGGCAATCGAGGACTTAGCTGCAGACAACATCTCCATTTCGGCACAACCTCAAATATGGTATGATTACTACCTCATCGAACTCATCGAATCTGTGCGTGACCTTGATGTGTGCTCGCGCTCGCCGTACCTCCGCTAACGGTTCATGATTGCTGCACCTTTGGGAGTGCCTGATGAGTTCTCGTTTGCGACAGTTGGCAGCTCCGGTGACCGTTCTCGCCCAACAAGGTTTGGCGCAGCAACAGGTGGTGTTACTCCTGTGCTGCGTCATGCATGCGATCCATGACGGCTACACCAGCGCGATGTACTTGTTGCTCCCCCTTATCGCCACCGATCTGCAGCTTTCCTATGCCCAGGTGGGGTTTCTCAAGACCTTGATCTCTGGAGGCCAGAGCCTCTTCCAACTACCGGGGGGAATCATCGCCGAGCGCGTCGGCGAGCGGCGCATGCTGGCTCTCGGGCTGGCGACCTTGTCCGGCGCTTTCCTGTTGCTCTCGCCGGCCTGGTCATTCCCAACGGTTGCGACGCTCTGTCTGCTCATCGGGGTCGGCGCCAGTTTGCAGCATCCATTGTCCTCCTCCCTGGTCTCGCGAGCCTACGAAGCTCAGGGGCGGCGCACTGCCATGGGCACCTATAACTTCGCTGGGGACGTCGGCAAGGTCGCCTTCCCGGCGCTGTTGAGCGGGATGATTCTAGTATTGAGCTGGCGGGGATCGGTCGAGCTCCTCGGAGCCTTCGGATTTGTGGCGGCACTGGTGGTCTGGATGGGAGGCAAGGCGCGCGAACGCGTGACGCATCCCACGGCTGACGCAGGTATGCAAGTGCAAAAGTCACGGGGTTGGGGCATCACCGATCGCAAGCGCTTTGGTGGGTTGGTTGCGGTGGGCATGTTGGATGAGTCGGCGCGAGCGGCGTTCCTCACCTTCGTGCCCTTTATACTGGCACAGAAAGGCGCTAGCCCTGAGCAAATGGGTTTATTATTCACCTTGGTCTTTGCTGGTGGCGCCTGCGGCAAGTTCGTCTGTGGTCCGCTGGCGGAGCGCCTTGGCGCGGTGCGTATGGTGGTGGTGACGGAGCTCCTCACCGGCTTGTCGATCCTGGCGCTCTTGCCGCTGCCGCTCACCGCTTCACTCGTGCTGCTGCCTGTCCTGGGAGTCTTCTTGAATGGCACGTCATCGGTGCTCTATGCTACTGTGGCCGAGCTTGTGGCGCCTGAAGCGCGTACTCGAGGCTACGGGCTATTCTATATGTTGTATCAGGGCTCTGGGATGATCGCCCCAGTGCTGTATGGTTGGCTCGGCGATGTCGCAGGGTTGGGATGGACGATGATCCTCTTGGGATTCCTGACCATGGGAGCCGCACCGCTGGCAGTGCTGATGCGGGAGCGGAAGACGGCCGTGGCGGTATCATAGCCAAATCCCTCCCTCCCCATGGGGGAGGCAAACTATTGACGAAGCTGGCGGACTCATTGGAGTATGGGGAGAGCATAGGTGAACAGGATCAACGTCAGCGTGATCGGTGCCTCGGGGTATGGGGGGGCGGAGACGGTGCGCCTGCTGGCGACGCACCCACTGGTGCAGCTCGTGCATGTAACGGCGGAGACCAAGAAGGGCGCGGCCATGTCCAGCCTCTATCCGAACCTGCGCGGCTTTGTGGATCAAGCCATGATCGAAGCTGATCTCGATCGCATCGGCGGTGAATCAGACGTGACGATCGTATCGCTGCCCAGCGGCATGGCCATGAGCCTGGTGCCGGACCTGCTGAAACTGGGCACCAAGGTGATCGATGTCGCCGCCGATTTCAGGCTGAAACAAGCGGAGCTCTATCCCCAATGGTACAAGCTCACGCACACAGCCCCGGAGTATCTCGGCGAGGCGGTGTATGGTCTGTCGGAACTGCATCGTGACGCGATCGCCCGCGCCCGCCTGGTGGCCGATCCCGGCTGCTATCCAGCGGCAGCGATTTTGGCGCTCATGCCGTTATTGCGTGCCGGCAAAGTGCGCACCCAGGGGATCGTCATCGACGCCAAGTCCGGGGTGTCGGGGGCAGGACGTGGGGGTGGTGGCGGGTTGGGGTTTTCCGAGATCAACGAGAACGTCAAAGCCTACAGCGTTGTAGGACATAACCACACGGCGGAGATCGAACAGGAGCTGTCGGGCATCGCTGAGACGACCGTGCAAGTCGTCTTCACGCCGCACCTCATCCCGATGACACGGGGCATTTTGGTGACGGCTTACGCGCCATTGTCGAGTGATCTCTCGGAGCCCGAGGCACTCGTGCTCTATCAGCAAACCTACGCACGTGAGCCCTTCATCCGTGTCCTCGACAGTATGCTGCCTGAGACCAAGGCGACGCTGGGGTCGAACTTCTGCGACGTCGCGGTAAAAGTGAATCAGCGTGCCGGGATGGCGATCGCCATCGCCGCCATTGATAATTTAGGCAAAGGCGCCGCCGGTCAGGCGGTACAGAATCTGAATCTTATGTGTGGGCTGCCGGAGGAAACCGGGCTGAAATTTCCCGGCGTCTATCCGTGATGGAGTGCAAATTTCTCGGTGTGGCCGGAACGGTGACCAGCTCCCAATAATGGATCATCCTCCGTACACGCCCCAGTAGGGAATTATCTCGATATGGTGACTGTACCTCAGCGACAGCTCCTCGAAACCTTGCTCTCTGAGCGCATCCTGATCATGGATGGCGCCATGGGCACTATGATCCAACGCCACCGACTCGACGAAGCAGCCTTCCGTGGCGAGCGGTTTACGGATCACTCTCACGATGTGCAAGGGGATAATGATCTGCTGACACTGACCCGCCCCGACGTGATCCTAGGCATCCATCACGCCTATCTCGAGGCCGGAAGCGATATCATCGAAACCAATACGTTTACCGCCACCGCTGTAGCGCAGGCCGATTACGGCATGCAAGCGATGGTGTATGAAATCAACTTGCAGGCCGCCCGGCTGGCCAAGCAAGCCGCGGCAGAGTGGACCGCCCGAACACCGCAGAAACCGCGCTTCGTCGCCGGTGCCATCGGTCCCACCAATCGCACGCTCTCGCTGTCGCCTGATGTCAACGACCCGGCCTTCCGCGCCCTGACCTTCGACCAGCTCCGCGCCGCCTATGCTGAACAAGCGCGTGGCCTGATCGATGGCGGTGTGGATCTGTTGGTCATCGAGACGATTTTCGACACCCTCAACGCCAAGGCGGCCATCGTCGCAGTTCAAGAGTTGTTCGACGAAAAGGCGGTGACGCTGCCGCTACTGATTTCGGTGACCATTACGGACCGCAGCGGACGTACGTTGTCGGGACAGACCATCGACGCCTTTTGGACTTCCATCGCTCAGACCCAGCCCTTCTGCGTCGGCATGAACTGTGCCCTGGGTGCCAGCGAGATGCGGCCCTACCTGGCCGAACTGGCGAAGATCGCCACGACCTATGTAAGTTGCTACCCGAACGCGGGGCTGCCGAACGCCTTCGGCGAATATGACGAACAGGCGGAAGCGACTGCTAGCTTGCTGCGTGAGTTCGCCGCCAGCGGCCTGGTCAACATCCTGGGCGGCTGCTGTGGCACCACCCCCGACCATGTTCGCGCCATCGCCCAGGCGGTCGAGGGCATGACGCCGCGGGTCGTGCCCCAACCGCCAGAGCGCTTCACCCAATTCAGTGGGCTGGAGACGCTGACCATCCGGCCAGACAGCAACTTCATCATGATCGGTGAGCGCACCAACGTCACCGGCTCGCGCCGCTTCGCGCGCTTGATCAAGAGCGGCGATTTCATGGCGGCGATGGACGTGGCCTTGGATCAGGTCCGGGGTGGCGCCAACATCCTGGATGTGAACATGGACGAGGCGATGCTCGACTCCGAGCAAGCCATGACTACATTTCTCAATTTGCTGGCCACCGAGCCAGAGATCGCGCGGCTGCCGATCATGGTCGATAGCTCCAAGTGGTCGGTGATCGAGGCCGGGTTGAAGTGCGTGCAGGGCAAGGGCATCGTCAACTCCATCAGCCTCAAAGAGGGCGAGCAGGATTTCCTCGACAAAGCCCGCCACATCAAGCGCTACGGCGCTGGCGTGGTGGTGATGGCCTTTGACGAACAGGGCCAGGCGGACACCGTTGAGCGCAAGGTGGCGATCTGTCAGCGGGCCTACAACCTGCTCACCGAGCGCGTTGGATTCGATCCGCACGACATCATCTTCGATCCCAACATCCTGGCCATTGCCACCGGCATCGAGGAGCACAATCGCTTCGCCATCAATTACCTCAAGGCCACCACGATCATCAAGCAGACCTGTCCGGGAGCCAAGGTCAGCGGCGGCGTGAGCAATCTGTCCTTTGCCTTCCGCGGCAACGACCTGGTGCGCGAGGCCATCCACTCGGCCTTTCTCTACCATGCCATTCGTGCCGGCATGGATATGGGGATCGTCAACGCCGGGCAGCTCGGGATCTATGAGGAAATTCCTAAGGACCTGCTCGAACATGTCGAGGACCTGCTCTTCGATCGACGACCAGATGCGACCGAGCGCATGATCGCTCTGGCCGAGACCGTTAAAGGCGAGGGCCAGAAAAAGGAACTCGACCTGTCGTGGCGAGAGGGTAGCGTTGAGGAGCGCCTATCCTATGCCCTGGTGAAAGGTGAGGTTGAGTTCCTGGAGACCGATCTCGAAGAGGCTCGGCAGCGCTACGTCCGCCCGCTGGAGATCATCGAAGGGCCGCTCATGAGCGGCATGCAAATCGTCGGCGATCTCTTCGGCGCCGGCAAGATGTTCCTACCGCAAGTGGTCAAGAGCGCACGGGCGATGAAGAAGGCGGTG
>JBKPCR010000180.1:0-5799 GCA_046727435.1 bacterium
TAGTCGTCAATCCGGCCTGCATGGCCGGTGTTCGGACCTCGAGTCCGAATTTCAGCGCCCTGTGAGGCCTTACGAAGTTGTAATAGCAGCGAATCAACTCGAGGTGATCGTCGAAGTGCTCCTTCCATCGCGCATGGTAAATCGTCCGCCGAAATAGATATGCCGAACCTTGTCGGATCGTGAGGTTCAGCCGTTCGATAAAGGACGTGTTCAGTTTCGAGGAGTCCTCGGAATCAGCAAGCATCTTCTCCAAGGCCATCCTATAGGTAATGAACGCTATGCTTCTCAGCCCGCCCGGGGATTGAGCTTGCTTCTGGAAAAATGGTGAAGTATGTGGGGAGTCCGGTCGCAGTTTTGTAAGGATATTCCTTTGCGTTGGCGCGAAAATGGATGTTGTTGTTGATATAGGACGTAGGGATCGCTTCCCCGGACAGAACTGCCTGTTTCAGTCTGATGGCGACTATCCGCCTCGAGACGAGCCGCCAGTGTCCGCGCCGTTTCTGCTCTGCCGTGTCCGCGGGAGGGCCGAGTCCTTGCGTGATTGCCGTTCGGTTCTGCTTCTGTCGGTCGGTAGACATACTGTCCGTACTCCACGAGGGTGCCGTCAGTCACAGATCCGTGAACTCATGCGCGGATAAGTTGAAAGGCGTCGTTAGGTATCCGTGAATCTCAGGGCGATTGCTCCTCAAGATAATGCTTGATTGCAGGATGTCCCCCATACTCTGCCCACCCGGCGGCTGTCCCGCCGACTTTACTGTCTTTGATGCTCACGTCCGCCCCCTGACGAATGAGGAACTCCACCATCGGTTGATGCCCGTTAAGCGCTGCATAGTGCAAACCCGTGCCCGAATAATCAAAGCCTCCCGGGATGGCGTTGATTTGTGCGCCCCTTTCCAACAGGAGTTTTGCGGCATGAATGTGGCCGTGCATGCAAGCATAGACGAAGGCGTTATTGAGAATGCTCTCGCGATCGTTCGCCCACGAGCCAAATTTGGCTGCCAGTTGTTGCTTACCGCCCGCGTCGAAGTTCGACCGGCTGATGACTTCGAGGTTTCCCCAGGGCCAGTTGATGGCGCCGGCTTCCGGCTTCAGAGTTCCATCGTTGTTGAAAAATCCTTCGATCAGATCCGTGCGTCCAAGACCCGCGGCGATGCGCAGGTTGGAAATGGATGCACCGCGACGGAGGAGGAGATCAATCATGTGTCGACTATTCCAGTAGAGCGCCTCCTCTAAAGGTGCCCACCCGCCGGAACCGTTAATGGCTGCGCCGCGGTCAAGCAGCAACTCGGCAGCTTCGACATTGTCGCAGCTTGAACAAGCGACGAATGGCTCATTTACCTCGGCGCCGGCCTCAACCAGGAGCCGCACAATTTCAATGTTGTTCGGCGCATGTCTGCCCTGAAGGACGACGCATTGAAGCAAAGTCGGATGACTCGTCGAGGACCGCGAAGTTACCAGAGTGGAATCCTCCTTTATCAGTGTGCAGAGACGGTCGACATCGCCAAGTTTGATGGCAACTATCGCGGGATGAAATTTAGCGTCCATGAACTCTCCTGCCAGATGTTGTGCGTCGACTGAACATGTACATTCCCAAATTTAGTGCCAGGCGCCGCAGAGGCGAGCGGTAAGATATCACCATCATAGAAGGGAGTGCACATGAACAACAACGACACCATCTTTTAGCGCGCGGTGACTAAACTATTGTCGGAAATCTTCGACGGCCCTTCCGGCCAGCAGGCATATATCCTCAACCCGGGCGATCCTGGTCTGCTTCGCCAACTGGAATCGATCTCGGCCAGTACCGCCATCAACGCAGCCAACGCCGGGAAAATCCACGATAGCGGCCCATATTGATCACCTGCACTACGGCTTGTCTTTGCTGACACCTTGGGCCGCTGCAGAAACCAATCCCTGGGCGGGTGCGGACTGGAACGGCAGTTGGCAGCGCACAATGGTTTCGGAGGAGCAATGGCGAACCCTGCGAGACAAGCTCAGGCGTGAATCGGAAGCATGGCGCAAGGCGACAAGCGCTTTTTCGGAATGGGATGACATTACGGCGGCCGGGGGCTGTCTCCAGCGTCGCCCATACTAGGTATCACCTTGGCGCGATCAGGCAGATCCTTACGGCGATCGCATTTGCACGCCATCATTTCCGATGGTGTCTGGACTGCAGAAGGAGAGTTCCTCGATCTTCCCTCGGTCGATACCGCGACTGTCTGCGAAGTTTTTCGCCGTCTTCTTCTTCGCTGCCTGCACAAAAAGGTATTGCATCTGGCGCGCATTGGTGTGGATCTGCGACCAGGTTCAGCTTGGTTGCCAGTTTCATAACTTCGGCCCACTCCGGCGTGTCGTACCGGTATCCGGTCGTGTAGTTGCAGAATTCTCCTAGCCAGACAATGCGCATCGTCCAGAACTGGTTCTCGGAATTTCGCGATGCGCGGCAGCGCGCACTGAAAGACGAGAATCGTTGTGTTGCAGAGAAGCCGATTCTGTGTTACCAAGAGATCCAGAAATGCATAGCCCTGTCGCGCCTCGCGCTTTGGTCGGTGTTGGCAGATTCCCCCCACGTGCCGTGACGTTATCGACTCCCAGAGCTGCTATAGCCGCGTCCGAGGGAGGGGAACTTGGATATCAAGGCTAAGACGGTGCTCCGACAGCTTTATCAAGAAAGACATCGTACGTGATTGAGTAATGATAGACGAGGAGCCATGCCATGAAGCAAAGTCGAACGACGCCTAGGCGATGCTGTGAACTCGCCGCAATCACGAGTTTGTTTTTGTTAGCATTATCCATCTTTGCTTCTGCGCAGGCGATCACAGGCCGGTTGGTCGGGACCGTTCAGGATGGCAGCCAGGCTGTTGTCCCAGATGTCAAGGTCACTATTACAAACCAAGGCACCGGGATCTCGTGGGAATTCCAGACCGATGCCCAAGGCAATTACGTCGCACCGTCGCTTCCCTCTGGGGCTTACAAGATCACGGTTGCCGCACCAGGATTCCGACAATCGGTCGCGAACAACGTCGAAGTCAATGTCGCCCAGACTACGCGGATGGACTTCACGCTCGAGCTGGGCCGCGTGGAAGAGACCGTGGAAGTCAGCGGTACCGCGCCGTTGGTTCAGAGCACATCTTCTGACCTCGGAGAAGTTGTGGATCGGCGCCAGATTCAAACGTTGCCGCTGAATGGAAGAATCTTCTCGCAACTGATCCAACTCGTCCCCGGCGCTGTACCCGCTGGTTTTGGAGCGGCACCCGAGGCCGGTTCAACCGCCGGCGCGCGCACTTTCACTTCGGCCAGTGTTAACGGTCTGCCTTGGTCAGGCACCACCTATTACATGGATGGGGTTGAGAATAAAGAACCGCTGAACGCTTTCATCAGCATGTCACCGCCGATCGAAGCGATCGAGGAGTTCAAGGTTCAGACCAACAGCGCCAGCGCGGAGTATGGCGCCTTTGGCGGAGGCGTTGTCAATCTGACGCTGCGATCAGGAACCAACGAATACCACGGGTCCGTTTTTGAATACCTTCGCAACGAAGCTCTGAACGCCAAGGATTTCTTTGCAATCACAAAGAACCCTTTCAAGACAAATCAGTTCGGAGGAACTTTTGGTGGTCCAATTGTCGAAAACAAGGCCTTCTTCTTTGGAGATTATCAAGGACTGAGACTAAGGGGCGGACGGCCGACCGTGGCATCAGTTCCAACGCAGGCGATGCGTGATGGTCGATTCCTGGCCAGCGAAGGATTCGCCAGTCCGATTTACGATCCGCTTTCCAACGTTGATCCAACCCAAAGAACCGCGTTCGCCAACAGTGAAATCCCGGCTGGACGAATGGACCCTGTCGCTGTCAAAGCGCTGAATCTTTGGCCACTACCGAATCTCACGGGGCTTGCCAACAATTATGTCGAAAATCTCTCCCAGACACAGGATGTCAACCAGTTTGACGTTCGAGTAGACTACCAGTTTGTGCGGCTGGGACGCCTGTTCGTCCGCGAGTCTTATTCGAGACGTGCCCTGCGCTCGTCTCTTCCCGGCGCCCCTTTCATTGCCTTTAACGAAATCAACTCAGATTCTCGCGATCATAACACGGTCATCGGTCATACCTATTCCTTCACCCTAACACTGCTCAATGAGCTTCGTTTAGGCTTTAATCGTTTTAACACCCCTCATTACGGATCTGACTCCAATCTCGACATAAACAACGAACTCGGCATCAAGAACGGCAACCTGGCCGGATTTCCCGAAACCCGAGGGGTGGCAAATTTCACCATCCCAGGCCTGACCGGAACGGGCTCTCCGGGTTTTACGAATGCGCTTCGTCTTTCCAATACCTATCAAATCACCGAGAACGTGACGTGGGTGAAGGGCGCTCACACACTCAAGCTTGGCGCCGATCTGAAGCGGATCGAGTCGACGCTCACCAATCCCGAATCCAATCCGCGGGGCTTCTTTAACTTCAATACCAACATGACCAGCTTGGTTGGTGCAGGTGGGGCGGCGTTTGCCAGCTTCCTGCTGGGTTATCCCGATAACTACGGCAGGTCGATTGTGGACACGCGGCCCGCGGTCAGGATGTTCGCCAGCGGTCTCTATGTGCAGGACGACTGGCGTGTGACGCGAAATCTGACGTTAAATCTCGGTCTTCGCCATGACCTGTTCACGCATCCTCACGAGCGGCACAACCGTCACAGCAACCTTGACCTGACAACCGGAAAAATTGTCCTCGCCAACGACGACAATACGGGACCCAACATCGACACCGCCAAGAAAAACTTCGGACCGAGATTTGGGTTCGCCTACAGCCCTGACGATGGCAAGACCGCCGTCCGCGGTTCGTTTGGCATCGGCTACTTCACAGGTAACTTCGGCGCAAACGGAGGAACCCTGGAGCGCAACTATCCGTTTTTCCAAACCTTTTCGCTGGCCGCGTCCGACCGATTCACGCCTTTTGCCCGCTTGAGTGTGGACGGATTGCCGGGGTACGTTTCTCAGGCACTATCGCTCACGATCACTCCGCCTCCCGGTTTATCCCTGTTCTACATACCCAGGGATTTCCGTCAGGATACGGTGGCGATGTGGCAGTTCAGCATCCAGCGGCAATTCGCCTCTTCCAGTGTGGTTGAAGTCGCCTACGTCGGTAATCACGGCTATCATCTGTTCAGCGGCAACCGAAACATCAATGCTGCACAACCGGGGCCAGGCGCGGTCGATCCGCGAAGGCCTTATTTCAGCGTACTGCCCAACACCCAGACAATCAATCAGAGAAATTCAGATGGTTCCTCGCACTACCACAGCTTCCAAGCGAAATACTCAAAGCGTTTCTCGGCCGGCTTGCAGGCGCTCGTCTCCTATACTTTCTCTAAGACCATCGATGATGTTTCCGTCATCTGGCCCTATGACAACCGGCTCAACCGCGGTCCCTCAACTGGGATGAACGGAAGCAAGTCATTCGACGTCCCACATATTTTTGTGGCGAGTCATCTCTACGAGCTTCCTTTTGGCAAAGGAAAGAGGTTCCTGGCAGATGCGCCCACCGTCGTCGATTTAATTCTCGGCGGCTGGCAGACCAACGGAATCACCACCCTCCGCAGCGGGCAGGCGATGTACATCAGAGTGGCAACGGTTCAGTTGAACGCCGGCACTACCGAGAACTGGGCCAACATCAGCTGCTCAGAGGTCAATCACCCCAAGAAAGTCGAGCAGTGGTTCGACACGAGTTGCTTTTCGGCTCCGGCCCAGTTCCAGTTTGGCAACTCAGGCAAAGGCCATGCCCGCGGACCCGGACTGGTCAACTTCGATCT
>JBKPCR010000181.1:0-8930 GCA_046727435.1 bacterium
GCCTCGACGCGAAATCCACACCCCAAACTCCTCGATGACGTGCGACAGGTGCTCCGTGTGCACCACTACTCCATTCACACTGAGCGATCCTCTGTGGAGTGGATCGTGCGATTCGTCCGTGTCCACCGCATGCGGTCTCGCAAAGACTTCTTCCCCGCTGAACCCACGATCGAGTCGTTCCTGACCGACCTGGCGGTGCATAGAAACGTCGCGGCCGCCACCCAGAGCCAGGCCACGAATGCCTTGGTGTTCCTCTACAAGCGCGTCCTCCACCACGCCATGGAGGGTAGTATCAACGCCGTGCGTGCCGACAAGCAGATCAACGTCCCCGTGGTCATGACACGCGAAGCAGTCGCCGCCGTGATCTCTCTGCTGGACGGCACCGCCCAACTGGTGGCCAAACTTCTCTACGGGAGCGGCTTGCGCATCATGGAAGCGGTCCGGCTCAGGGTCAAGGACATCGATGTTCAGATGAAGCCACTGACCATCCGTTCGCGCAAGGGCAACAAAGACCGGTTCACCACTTTTCCCGTCACCCTGACGCCTCTGCTCCAGAACCACCTCGCCAGGGTAAAGACGTTACATCAGTAGGATTCGGCTCAGGGGCATGGCGAGGTCTACCTGCCCCATGCGCTGGCTCGGAAGTCTCCGCATACTGCTACGGAATGGGGCTGGCCGTATGTCTTCCCCGCCCGGGACATCTCTGTAGACCCTCGTTCCGGTGTCACCCGCCGCCATTATGTTGACCCCAGCGTCATCCACAACGCCATCACGGTGGCGGTTCGCCGTGCTGGTCTGACGAAGACCATCAGCGCTCACACCTTTCGCCATGCCTTCGCCACGCACCTGCTCCAACGCGGTACCGACATCCGCACCATTCAGCAACTGCTCGGGCACAACGATCTTGCCACGACCATGATCGACACCCACATCTTGCGCCAGGTGGCCAGGGAGTTCCGAGCCCCCTGAACGACCTCGGTGTTTGACTTTCTTGCTTGGGCTGCCTAACGAAAGAGCGTTTTTGCGGCGCAGAGCCAACACAACGCTGTTGCACGGAATCGCGGCTCCACCCGGTATGGAATTGTCAGACAGCCTGAGTCTTTGGGAGGCACATGCGTGCGATGATGGCGGGTAGAAGCATAGCCAGGGGATACTCCCCACCGTATGGAGGATGGGAAGACCGCTAGGGGGGACACAGCGGAAGTGGCCGAGGCATAGGGGGATGAGCACCGACCGTCGCTGGCGATGTTGGAGGCACTCCTCTTCGCGGAGGGCACAGCACCTCAGCGGGTCGCGGAACCCTTCTGGCGGGGCACGCCGCCCCCCTGCACACCGCGCCCTGAGGCTCGTGCAGGTGGTTGCCCAGCAGGACCCCCAATGATGGCTGGACGTGGGAATTACCTGCGTAGACTGTGGGACATAGAATCTACAGCTGTGGTCCACGGGGCAGACATGGGAGGACACACCGTGCGTGTCGTGTGATGAGACGCGCGTGCTACATGAACAGGCCCGCTCTCAAGGTCGGTGACAAAGGGACGAGCATGCTGCGAGTCGAAGGTATCCGAGATCGTTTATCCCTCTGCTTGCTCTGTCACCTCACTCTGCTGGCCTCCCAGCCTTACAACACCACCTCAATCAGCTGTGGCCCAGCCTCTGCCAGCCCGTGTTGCAACTGCCTGGTGAGGGACTCGCAGTCGGCAGCACGGCTGGCTGGAACGCCCATGCCCGTGGCCAATGCTACCCAATCGAGGTCCGGGCGACCGATTTCGAGCATGTCATTCGCCTTCTGTCCTGGTTTGCCGGCGCCGACATTATCGAACTCACCCTTGAGGATCTGGTAGGTGCGGTTGGCCCAGATCACTGCAGTGACGTCAAGCCCTTCACGGGCCATGGTCCAGAGCGCTTGCACCGTGTACATGCCGCTACCATCGCCAATGAGGGCGAGGACCTTGCGGTCCGGACAGGCGAGCGCCGCGCCCACCGCCACCGGCATGCCATAGCCGATCGACCCGCCCATATTCTGCAACCAATCATGCGGCGGTGCGCCAGTGGTGAGGGGATAGAAGCCGCGTCCCGTGGTCACCGACTCATCGACCACGATGGCCTGCTCGGGGATGATGTTGCCGAGGACCGCACCGATCTTGTCCGGATCGAGTGCACCCGACGGCATGTCTGGCTTGAAGGGTTGCTGGATCGGGGCCTCTTTGAGCTTGGCGCCCACGGCATCTGCGAGCCGATCGAGGGCATCGATGGTGTCTTCTTCCGAGGTGGTGAGCGTGAAAATGGCACATCCTTCCGACGTGAGCACGCTCGGCTGATTGGGATAGCCAAAGAAGGCCACAGGTGCTTTAGCACCAACGAGGATCAAGCGTTGCACGTCCTTCAGCACCTGTAATGCCTGGGGCACTGGATAGGGCAGCCGGTTCACTGGTACCCGCCCAGCACCACGTTGCACGCGCGCATTGGCCCCCTGCGCCAGAATGCGCGCGCCGGTCTTTTCGGCAATGGCACCGGCCAGCGCTAGCCCCTGCTCTTGCATCCCCTCGCCAGCCAGCAGGAGCATCGTCCCTGGACCTTGCGCCAGAAGCTGTGCTGCCTTTTTTACCGCGTCAGCCGCAGCTTTGGGCCGTATTGGAGTAGCTGGCACCTTGACCGGGCCACTCCCCTCATTCCAGGCCGTATCACCGGGGAGGATAAGGGTGGCGATGTGCCCAGGTGGCGTCGAGGCCATGGCAATGGCCGCGGCACCATCGGCCGCCACCATTTTCGCCTCCGTGGACGTCTTGACCCAGTGCGATACGGGCCGTGCGATCCCTTCGATATCCGCGGTGAGTGGTGCGTCGTACTTGATATGATAGGACGCATGCTCCCCCACGATATTGACGATCCCTGAGTTCGCCTTCTTGGCGTTATGTAAATTGGCCAGCCCGTTTCCGAGCCCTGGTCCTAAGTGCAGGAGCGTCGCCGCTGGCCTCTCGCGCATGCGCCAATAGCCGTCGGCCGCCCCCGTCACCACGCCTTCGAATAGTGCGAGGACACAGCGCATGCCCTCAACCTTGTCGAGAGCCGCCACGAAATGCATTTCAGACGTGCCAGGGTTGGTGAAACATACGTTCACTCCGCCACCAACCAATGTGCGTACCAGGCTTTCTGCTCCATTCATGCTTGCCATTCCTTCTCACGATTTGCTATGCTCCATAGACGCGCTCGTAGATCTGGATACGGTGTCGGGAGTGTTCGGCCACGTAGAGCCGACCTGTGCCGTCAACCCGCACCGAGACCGGGCCCCAGAAGCGCTTTTCGGCCTCAAGGTCCGCCGCGCTCTGGCGCTTGGCGGCCACGTCTGGGCTGGCCTCGACGAACTCCTGAGCCCACTTGGAGAGGGTGGCGTTGCCGTGCAACGTGGCCACGTGCACGCCGTCAGGCCGCAGGATTTGCACCCGTTCGTTCCCCCAGTCCGCGACGATGATGTGCCCGGCACGATCGATGCTGATCCCCGCTGGCCTGCGGAACTGGCCGTCGCCTGTGCCTGACGAGCCGATCGTCGCCAGGTAGCGGCCCTCGGCATCGAACACCTGCAGGCGGTCGTTACGCCAGTCCGATACGTAGACATTGTCCGCCGCATCCACCGTGACACCCCAAGGCATGTTGAGTTGACCGGCGCCGTTCCCAAACGAGCCCCACTTCATCACAAATCGCCCCTGCGGATCGAACTTTTGCAGGCGATGGTTGGCGGCATCCACCACAATGACGTTCCCCGCGGAGTCGAAGGCTATGCCAGCGGCGCGGTTGAAGCGGCCATCGTCGGTGCCGGGACCGCCCCAACTGTGGATCAAGGTACCATCCTGGTCGAAGCACTGCACATCGTGGCGCCACTCGTCGCTGATCAGCAGTCGGCCGTGTGCATCGAGCACCATCGCATTGGGCCAGATGAGCTGTCCGGGTCCGGTGCCGTATGCACCCCAGTCGCCAAGGTAGTCCTCGTCCAGGGTGATGATGCCGATACGCAGCCCCCCGACCGGTGCATCGAAGATGTTGGAGCGGTTGAGAACAAACAGCCGCCCATCTCCAGTCGGTACCACATCGTACGGATTGCTCATGCCACGTCCAAATTCGACGAACATGCCGATCGTCTGGCGGTAACGATAGGGATTCGCAACGGCGACGCTCATCATGCCTCCTACTAACCCCGCGATCACACGAACGCAAACTGTTCGAAAGTGCCGTTGACGATCGGTTTGGCCTCGACGGCGAACCAGCGTTCCAGGATCGTGCTGTAGGTTGAGCGGAAGTCGTTAGTGTAGGTCAGGTTGCCCAGTATCAGGTCGACATCGCGCAGCGAGGAATATTCCCCGTACATCCCGCCCTTGACCGCGTCACCAAGCACGAAGGCGATGCCACCGGCGCCATGGTCTGTACCAGAGCCATTATCGCGCACACGGCGGCCGAACTCAGACCAGAGCAGCATGATCACGTCATCGGCCGCCTCGTGGGTTCGAAGGTCGGCGAAGAATGCTGCGACGGCTTCGGAGACGTCGCGCCATAGCTGCGCATGCACCGCCAGTTGGGTCCCATGGGTATCGAAGCCATTATGCGCCGTGTAGAAGACGCGCGTTCCGAGGTCCGCGAGCTTCACCTGGGCTACACCACGGAGGCTCTGACCGATCGACGTCTTTGGATAGCTCACTGAAGAGCGATACTTTTCCACTGCGGTGCGCAGGATCGTCGCGCCTTTCTGGGCGTCGAGACCGGTTTGCCCCATGTAGCGCAGCACCTCACCCACGGAATCAGGCGTCTGGTGCATCGGCACCGGCGGCAGGCCCTGGTCGTTCCAGCCGTCGTCATACATCCACGAGAAGACTTCCAGCGCAGCCTGGCGTTGCACGCTCGACAGGTTGGTCAGCAGTCCGTAGGAGTCCAATTCCGCCACCGAGGCCACCGGCACGCCGGCCAACGAGAGGGCTCGCGGCAACCCCCGGCCGAAGCTCACGGCGGTCAACACGTTATCGGCCTGCGGATCCAGGTCGCGCACCAGCTTGCCGAGCCAGCCATCAGTCGCCATGGTCTCGGGTTGGGCGGTATACCAGATGTCCATCGAACGGAAATGCGAATAGTCCGGCTTGGGATAGCCGATACCATTGACGATCGCCATCTTCCCCTGGTCCCAGAACGGTTTGAGCCCAGCCATGCTGGGGTGGAAGCCGTAGTCATCGTCGATGGGCAGGACCTGATCCTCAGGAACCCGGACCGTCGGACGCTGGTCGTAGTAGAGTGGGTTGCCGTAGGGAACAACCGTGTTCAAGGCATCGTTGCCGCCGGTGAGCTGCAGCACCACCAGCGTGGGTGGTTTGCGGGGCATCATCATCGTCGAAGCTCCTTCGTTCGATTTTCCCTCTCCCGACTGACTATGCCATCTGGAATTCCCGGGTAGCGGCGATCAGCGACAGCAGCTCACCCACACGTTGCTCGGCCGCATGATTTCCCCGATCGAGGTGCAGAGGGCCATCCCGACTGACGGATCTGACCAGCGCCGCCCACGTCTTGGCGCTCACGGCGAGCGGACCGAGCAGGTCGAGGCAGCCGTCGACGAAGCGTTCTGGGGACAACTCGCCTTGCACCCGCAGGCGTTCGATGAGGCGCTGCACGCCTGGCTTGCTAATGTCCCCGAGCTGCTTGGCACCGAAGTTCACCCGTTCGACCAGGCAGCCGGTATCAATCCATTCCTTACCCGTGTGCCAGCCCTCGACACTTGGCGGGTTCAGCAGGTCCTGCCCCATGTAGCGGCACTCCAGCGAGATCTCTCCGAATCCCGGCTGTGGAGCTGCGTAATCGCCGACGAGGCGCGTGATGCCGACCACGTGCTCGGCTGGGTTCTTGACCTTGGCATAGTATGCCTGCTCCGAGCGAAAGAAGGGCGACAGAAACAAGGCCCGCAGCATGGCACGGATATTATACTGTGATTCGTGGTACACGGAGGCCAGATACTCGATGGCGTCAGGATCGGGGTGGTCGGCGACAAAGAAGAGATACAGGCGTTTGGCGAGGAATCGGCTCGTCGCAGGGTGGCGCACGATGATGTCGATGATATCCGTGCCGTCGAAGGGGCCAGACTCTCCGAGGAACTCCTTCTCGCAGTCATCGTGGCGGTCCGGCCGGAAGTCGAAGGCCCAGCGGAAGCGGCCATAAGGCTTGACCCCCGGCACCGTCTCTTTGAAGGTCCAGCCAGTAAAGGCCCGTGCGCAATTCTTGACGTCATCCTCGGTATAGGTTCCGATGCCCATCGAAAAGAGTTCGAGTAGCTCACGGCCATAATTCTCGTTGTGCACATCTTTCGTGTTGAGCTGGTTGTCCAGCCAGAAAAGCATGGCGGGGTCTTTCGACAGCTCGATCAGGATTGTCCGGAAATCGCTGAGCGCCATACGGCGAAAGGTGGCGATCTGGCTCGCCATCTGGAGAGGGCTCTCGACCTTGGAGTTCCCCGTCGCGAACAGGCAATGCCAGAAGAGCACCATCTTCTCCTCCAGCGGGCGCTGCGTGTGGATCATGCGCCATACCCATGCTGCCGCTGCGACATCCACTTTACGGGTTTCATGAAAATCGGGGAAGGAGCGGAAGAGTATGTCTTCCTCAAGGTCTGGGGCCTGTTCGGGGTTGAGGAGAGCGTCTAGCGTAGCCTCGTATCCTTTCGTGAGCGCGGCCTCAAGTTCGTCACGAGTTGCCCCAAAACCGGCACGCCGGAATAGGTGACCCATGAGCTCGATCTGCCTGAGCTGTCGCACCGGTGCAGAACCGTTGACTGCCATGGGATGTCCTCCACCTCAGAGCCAATAGCGCATGTAGATATGTGGGCTACGGTAGAACACTCTGTCATGATTGTCAACGCCGCGTGCACTGATGACGCGCGATTCTATTCCCCCTCTCCCGCCGGGAGAGGGCGGGGTGAGGGCCAGGCAGAGCCCGGGAGAGCGCATATGAGAGTCGGCGTGAGGACCAAGCCATACGGCTATGACGCAGGGGCAAAAGAGCCATCGCACCTGGCTTTTACAAAACCCTACAGTGCGTGACAACCTGCTAAGCGAATGGGAGGCCTCACGCCGGCTGAAGCGGGCGCAAGTATTCCTGGATGGCAGCTATGGGCAGCAGTTTACGCCGCGGCCCATGCGTGCGAGAGCACCTCTGCCTGCTGGAGCACCGTCTGCGTCGCCTGCTCCTGCTTATCCGGTGGGTAGCCGTACTTGCGCAGAATACGCCTCACGCGCACGCGCATCTGAGCCCGTACGTTCTCCCGCACCGTCCAATCGATGGTGACGTTGCGGCGCACCGATTCCGTGAGCTCTCGCGCGATGGTCTTCAGGGTCGGCTCGCCGAGCACCTTCACCGCGTTGTCGTTGACCTCTAGCGTGTCATAGAAGGCCAGTTCCTCGTCGCTCAAGCCGAGCGCTTCGCCACGAGCATTTGCCGCACGCATGTCCCTGGCGAGCCCGATCAGTTCCTCGATCACCTGTGCCGCCTCGATCGCCCGGTTCTGGTAGCGATGGATCGATTGCTCGAGCATCTCGGCGAAGGAGCGGGCCTGCACCACGTTCTTGCGCCGGCGCATGTGGATCTCGCCGGAGAGCAGCTTGCGCAGCAGCTCCACTGCCAGGTTGCGTTGTGGCATGCCCCGCACCTCGGCCAAGAACTCGTCTGACAGGATGGAGATGTCCGGCTTCTTAAGGCCAGCGGCGGCGAAGATGTCTACCACGTCTTCGGGGGCCACGGCGCGCGAGACGATCTGGCGCACTGCGAGGTCTAGTTCCTCTGCCGTCTTCGCCTCGCCTGGCGCCCGCTTAGCGAGGCTGGCGCGCACCGCCTGCATGAAAGCGACATCGTCGCGAATGCGCAGCGCCTCGTCGTGCGGCACGGCGAGCGCAAACGCCTGCGACAGTTCATGCACAGCGTTTAGCAGGCGGTTCTTGCCGTCTTCCTGTACCAGGATGTGTTCCTGCGCCGCCGGCAGCAGCCCCACCCGCTCGGCCGGCGTGCCTGTCACCCATTGCGACCGGTCGAAGCCGTGGAAGAGACCGCAGCAGATCTCGTACTTCTCCAGCATCACGGCGACGGCCTCTGCCTGATTGAGCGCGGTGCGCCCCGTGCCGCCGCTCTCGGTGTACGTGGCAAGCGCCTGCTTGAGCTCATGCGCCAGCCCCAGGTAATCCACGACCAGCCCACCCGGCTTGTCACGGAAAATGCGGTTGACCCGGGCGATCGCCTGCATGAGGCCGTGCCCGCGCATCGGCTTGTCCACGTACATCGTGTGCAGGCTCGGCGCGTCGAAGCCCGTGAGCCACATGTCGCGCACGAGCACGATCTTGAATGGGTCATTCGCGTCGCGGAAGCGATTGGCGAGCGCCTCACGGCGCGGCTTGGTGCGGATGTGGGGCTGCCACGCAAGCGGGTCGGTGGCTGAACCAGTCATCACCACCTTGATCGTGCCCCTGTCGTCATCCTCGTGGTGCCAGTCCGGCCGCAGCGCCACGATCGAGCGGTAGAGCTCGACGCAGATTCGCCGGCTCATGCAGACGACCATGGCCTTGCCGTCCATCGCCTCCAGCCGCCGCTCGAAATGCTCGACGATGTCCGCGGCGATCAGCCGCAGGCGCTTCTCCGAGCCGACGATCGCCTCAAGCTGCGCCCACTTGCTCTTGAGCTTCTCTTTGCGTTCGATCTCCTCGCCCTCGGTCGCTTCCTCGAACTCGGGATCGATCGTCGGCCTCTCCGCCTCTTCTAGCACCAGCTTCGCCAGGCGGCTCTCGTAGTAGATTGGTACCGTGGCCTTGTCCTGAACTGCGCGTTGGATGTCGTACACGCTGATGTAGTCGCCGAAGACGGCGCGCGTGTTGGCGTCGGTCTTCTCGATGGGGGTCCCCGTGAAGCCGATGAACGAGGCG
>JBKPCR010000182.1:0-26941 GCA_046727435.1 bacterium
AGATAAATCAGCTTTCCGACCACGCGGTTGCCCCTGCCCAGCCAGCCGTCGACACTACGGGTCCCCTCAGGGAACAGCATGACCTTTTCGCGCCTCATCAGCTCGACGAGACGTCGCATGGCTCGTACATCGCGCCCGCCACGCTGCACCGGAAATGCCCCCCAGCTGGTAATAATGTGGTTGATGACGGGAATGTCGAAGAGTTCGGCCTTGGCCGGAGCCCATACGACCTCTAAACGCACTTTTGCGATGTTCACCCAGGGGATGAGGAGCGTGTCAACAAGCGATAGATGATTGGCAGCCAGTAACACCCCTCCACCAGGAGGGACATGTTCCGCACCCGTCACCTTGAGCCGATTGAGTCCAGCCAAAAACGCACCAAGAGCCAGCCAGGAAAATCCAAACCAGACCCGTTTTCCCAGGGACATTGACTGCTGAGAGCCCGGCCACGCCTCAGGTTGTGCTCCATCAGCGAAGTAGCCGCGTGCATTGCCTTGATCCCCGGCCGGCATCATGACAGCAACATCACCTCATATTGCTCCTCATGCAGGTCATAATCGCCCTTCACGATGATCTGCTTCTGGAATTCTTGCTCGAGCGATTCCAGAAACCCGCCCTCTTCCTCCAGAAGGAGGTCGGCGACTATCGGGTGCAGTCTGACCAAAATCTTGCGTCGTTTCTGAGAGGTTGCTGCGGCGCGGCGGATCTCCCGGAGAATCTCGTAACAGATCGTCGCCGCCGATTTAATGGTGCCGCTGCCATCGCAGTACGGACATGGTCGACAGATCACCCGCCCGAGGCTCTCACGCACCCGCTTGCGCGTCATCTCGACCAGACCCAGCTCGGAGATCTTTGAGATTCTGGTGCGTGAACGATCGCTCCGCAGAGCATTCAAGAGAGCATTGTACACCTTCTCGCGACTTTCCTCACGCTCCATATCGATAAAATCGATGATGATGATCCCGCCGATATTGCGCAGCCGGAGTTGATAGACGATCTCTTTGATGGCTTCGAGGTTCGTCTGGAGGATCGTCTCCTCCGGATTGCGTTTGCCGACGAAGCGACCGGTATTGACATCTACCGCCACCAGGGCCTCGGTTTGGTCGATGACGATATACCCCCCCGATTTCAGCCAGATCTTGCGGCCCAGGGCGCGCTCAATTTCAAGCTCCAAGCCATAAGCCTCAAATAGAGGTTCCTTGCCTTGGTACAACTGAATCTTCGGCTGCAAGTGAGGGAGGTAGGAGCGCACGAAGTCAAGGCACGTTTCATAGTCTTGGACGCTTTCGATGATAAGGGCATCCACCTCGCTGGTGAACAAATCCCGAATAGTGCGCAAGATAATATTGAGATCAGGATGCACCAGCGTAGGGGCGGGAGCGGCAGCGGCCTTGCGCTGGATATCCTCCCATAACTTGGTCAGAAATGTCATGTCCGAATGCAGTTCCTGGCGGTCCACCCCTTCGCTCACGGTGCGCACGATAAAGCCCACACTAGACTGCTTTCCCTCGCGAACGATGTCCTTGAGGCGCTGGCGCTCCTCCTCATTGACAATGCGACGTGAGACGCCGATGTGGTCCACCATCGGCATGAAGACCAGGTAACGCCCTGGTAACGTAATATATGAAGTGAGACGGGCCCCCTTGGTCCCGATGGGCTCCTTCGACACCTGTACGAGGATCTCTTGCCCTTCTTGCAAGAGGTCTTCGATGGGGGAATCCAGCAAGCGTCTTCCTGGACGACGTTTATCAACCAAAAGCTTGTCGTCTTCTTCCGCTGGTTCGTCCTCCACGAATTTTTCCAATGATTCCCCGCTGTCGAGTGATTCGACATCCGCGACGTACAGAAATCCTGCGCGTCGTAACCCCATATCCACAAAAGCCGCTTGCATGCCGGGAAGAATCTTGGTCACGATCCCTTTGTAAATGTTGCCAACGATGCCTTTGTCGCGTTCCCGCTCCATATAGAGCTCAGAAACCGAGCCATTCTCTAGAAGTGCAACTCTGGTTTCGTGGGAAGTCGTGTCGATCAGGATCTCGCTCCCCATAGGGGTTCCCCTGCAACGCTACGTTGAACATCCAACGATCACCCAGTGACGTCGTAAACTCAGGTGATCTACCGTGATACCAACCGCAGGACAAATGGCCAGAAGTCCCCAGTTCGTCAGCCGATGTCTCTCCACCAAAGGGTGGATTGAGATACGTGGCCATTGATTCAGCTATAGAGAAAGCGGCGCATGCGGATGTTGAGCAGGAGACCAATAGCGACCATCGTCGCCAGCATAGACGAACCACCATAGCTAAACAGCGGTAAGGGCAATCCCACTACCGGGGTCAGTCCAACTGTCATGCCGATATTGAACAGGATATAGACGCTCAGCATAGCTACCACGCCTGTGGCAATCAAGGAGCCGAGCCGGTCTTTCGATGCATACGCAATGTTGATGCCGCGCAGCACCAAGATTAAATACAACACAATCAAAGCCGTGGTGCCAACGAAGCCCCATTCCTCGGCGAACACTGCGAAAATAAAGTCCGTGTGCTTCTCTGGGAGGAAGTTCAAACCGCTTTGCGTCCCCGCCAGCCACCCTTTGCCCCAGAATCCCCCAGAACCGATGGCGATCTTCGACTGCCAGCTATGATACCCTGCCCCCAGAGGATCAAAATCGGGGTTCAGCAGTGTAATGACACGGACCTTCTGGTAGTCTTTCAGGAAGGTCCAGCCAATTGGCATGGCGATGACCCCCCCACCCGTAATCAACATCAGAATCTTCAGCGGAAAGCCTGAGGCGAAGATGAGGGCGCTCGCCACAAAGAACAGCACGAGGGCGGTCCCAAGATCGGGCTGCTTGGCAATAAGGGCGAAGGGTACAACAACCATCCCCAACGGGATGAGCAAATCGCGGAACCGCAGACCACCTTCCCGACGGGTTTCGGTAAAGTACCGAGCAAAACTGAGCACGAGGAAGACTTTTACCAGCTCTGATGGTTGAAAGGAGAGGGGACCAAACACCAGCCAGCGGCGTGCTCCAGAGGCAACACGCCCGACTAGAAATACCGCGACCAGTAAGAGAATCCCCAGTGCCAGCAGGGGATAGGCAACTCGGCTCAGCAGTTGGTAGTCCACTAAGGTCACGCACACCATCAGCACGAGGCCGGCACTAAACCAATAGATCTGCTTCACGTAGAAATCGTCGAGATGCGTCTCTAAACGCCCATGCGTGGCGCTATAAACTGTGATAAGCCCCCAGGTAACGATACCACCGACCATCAGGAGGAGCATCCAATCGATATTCATGAGCATGCGACGATCGATCATCGTAGGAGATATATTTCCTTATTATTGGGTTGATGTTGGTTGCGGGACAAAACTCGTGGCCGCCACAGGTTGCCGGGCGATGGGGCGTTGCACCACTGCAGGTGACTGCGGTGGAGGCGTTGGCGACAGCTTCAAGTAGTATTCAACAATCTTGCGAGCGATCGGGGCATATGTTGATCCGCCGCGCCCGCCATGTTCGCCGAGGATGACAATAGCGAGCTGTGGGTTCTCAACGGGAGCAAAAGCAACGAACCAGCCATGATCACGGAAACGCTCCGGCAGCTTATCACCTTTGGGTGAGTTGGAGATCACCTGCACAGTGCCCGTTTTTCCGCCAATGCTGACCTGTTCATGGCGTGCCCGCCAGCCTGTTCCCCGCGCCTCATTGACCACGCCGAATAAGGCCTGCTGCACGATGCGAAGCGTCTCGGAGCGAGCCGGGATTTCTCCCAGCCGTTGTGGCTCAAACTCCTGAACCACCTTCCCATCGGGGGTTTCGAGGCGCTTCACCATGCGCGGTCGATACCGTACCCCACCGTTGGCCACGGCGCTGATGACATTAAGTAACTGCATGGGGGTCACTAGGTTGTACCCCTGGCCGATGGCGGCCGAGATGGTCTCCCCCGGATACCATGGTTCACCACGTGCCTGTCGTTTCCAGGCCGTCGAAGGCACCAATCCGGGCTTCTCATGAACTGGATCGTACCCAGATGGCATGCCTAGCCCAAAGCCCTTGGCATAGCGGGCAATGGTATCGATCCCGAGACGATGGCCCAACGTATAGAAAAATACATCGCACGATTGGACTAACGCTGAGTGCACATTGACAGGTCCGTGCCCACCTTTTCTCCAGTCCTTGAATACGCGATTGCCAAAGGGGAAGAAACCACTACAGTGGACCGTCGTTTTGGGGGTGATGAGTCCCTCTTCCAAGCCAGCGACCGCCATAACGATCTTATATGTTGACCCCGGCGGATACTGAGCCTGGATCGCACGGTTTTGCAAAGGTTTTCTGGGGTCTTTGAGGAGGCGCATCCAATTCGAGACAGAGATGCCGGTCACAAAGAGATTGGGATCATACGACGGCTTACTCACCATGGCCAGGATCTCGCCATTCCGGGGGTCCATGACCACGACAGAGCCTGCTTGGCCGGTCATCTCCTCTTCAACCAATTGCTGGAGGCCGATATCGAGCGTCAGAACGAGATTCATCCCTGGTCCAGGCTCGCGTTCCTCCACCAGCTGCAATTCGCGCCCGAGGGCATCGACTTCGACCTCTCTGGCCCCTTTGATGCCGCGTAGGGCCCGCTCATAGAGCTTTTCGACTCCCGATTGCCCGATATAATCGCCCATCCGGTAGCCATACTCCCGGGCGTCCTTTAGCTGCTCTTCGTTGATTTCACCGATGTAGCCCAGGGTATGAGCACTCAATTCCCCATATGCGTAGTGACGAACATGTTCGACATCCAAGAAAACACCCGGTAGGTCCCAGCGATGCTCCGCCAGATAGGCCACCTGCTCCCGTGTCAAATCCTTGAGCAGTTGAATCGTGCGGTAGGCGTAGGCCTGTTTCAGCTTGGGCTCCACTTCGTCCCAGCGAATAGGCAGTTGGTCTTTGAGACGTGGGATCAGGAGGTCTAGCTTCGGTGTCTCCTCAGGGAGCACGGAGAGCGTGAAGGAAGTCCGATTATCGACCAGCACTTTGCCGGATCGATCCAGGATCTGGCCACGAACATCACGCTGAGGGATAGTACGAATGCGGTTGCTCTCGGATAATGTGGCAAAGCGCTCGCCCTCGATCACCTGCAGGTACCAAACGCGGAGCAGTAAAACGATGAACCCGAGCACGAGCCCGGCCATGAGGACGAGGAGGCGACGTCGAGTCTCTTCATTCGGCTTGGAATGTGATCGCTGATGCATGGCGTCTCCGGCTCAAACGCTTGGGGCGCTTCAGCCTGTGATGAATGGTGCTGAACAGTATGAGCAGAAACGGCCCGAAAAGTATGTTTGACAGGAGCTGCCGCCAGAGCAAGGGGAAAAAGGCATCCCAAGAGGATGTGGGCGTCGAAAACAGCATCGAGGTGCAAAAAAAGATCGCGCCATCGAAGACCGTCAACCCGGCCAGCAGGGGTAGTTGCAACAGAGGGGCGTCGCTCACGGCATGGTGCCACAAACGAGTCCACACTAACCCCGTCAGCCCCTTTGAGAGGGCTCCAACGCCGAGGAGCCCTCCTGTTAGGGTCTCCTGCAACAGCCCTGCAGCGAACCCTAAACCTGCAGCTCCCCAAGGCGTATACACAAGTCCGCCCGCTACGGCGACCAGCAGTGCCATATCGGGCTCTAATCCCCCCGGCAACAGGCCAAAAGGGGTATAGATCTGATTTAGCAACACGATTAACAGAAGAATCGCCGGGAACATAGGGACTCGCTGCTATCAGGGTTTGACGAGCACCAGGACCTCCTCGAGGTGAGAAAAATCAACGTTCGGTTGAATCTCCACTTGGTGTGTCTGTCGCCCATTGCGGGGGATATCCTTTACCGCCCCGATGATCAATCCCTTGGGAAACACTCCACCCATTCCCGAGGAGATGAGCCGATCTCCAGGTTGTATATCCGCCCCTACAGGGAGGAACTTCAATGCGGCCAGATCCCGTCCACGCCCTGTGACCACCCCGCTCGCTCGTGTACGTTGCACGAGGGCATCGACTCCACTGCGAAAATCAGTCAGCAACATGACCTGGGAAAGCGCCGGTGCCGCGTGGATGACCTGGCCTACTAGGCCATCGTAGGTCACCACCGGAAATCCCTTCGCCACTTTATCGTGCGTGCCGCGGTTGATATAGATGATCTCGGTCCAGCTATTGGAGTTGCGGCCAACCACTTCAGCGGCAACGACGTCGAGTGGTGTCTGTTCACGGAAATTCAATAGGCGCTGTAAGCGCTGATATTGCAGATACGCTTCCAGATAACGATGGTTTTCCTGCCGTAGCCACTTGATCTCTTCTCGCAGCCGTTGGTTATCCCGCTGGATGCTCACCAAGTAGACGTAATTGCCCCATACCTCCCTAAGGCTCCGGGTCGTCCATGTCGCCGCCTGCTGGAGCGGGCGAGTAATCGACAAAACCGCATTCTCGAAGAAGGCCACAGGCACACGGTTCTTGACCTTCCAGGTCAGGAGGGTGAGGGACACCACCGCTAGGAGGGCAAAACAGACGATGCCTGACCAGGGGGCTACTGAGCGCCGCGATAGTTTCCGAGGAGTTAGCAAGGGAGAAGTCGATTCGATCCGAGCACGCGAACGGTTGTTCACTGTATTCCCTCAGATCTCAGATGTGAGGAAGACGGGCAGCTTCCAGAAGGCCCACTTCCCCGCTAAACATACCCATTCTAGCTAAATTACGTCAGCGCATGCAACAGAATTTTGGTGGCCCACCGGGGTGTGTTGCCTCTGGCTCTTGTGTTTCCGCGGGGCTAAACGTAGAATGAACACCAGTCAAGACGAAGTGTGTCAGAGGCTAGTACGCATTATCGAGAAAGTGTAACGGAGGAGTGCGACGACGATGCTTGATACCATTCGTCGGGCCCAGCCGGCGATCATCAAAGGGGTGCTCGGGGCTGTGGTCCTCGCGTTTGTGGCCACTATATTCCTCGATTGGGGATGGCAGCGCTCCGGTCGTCCTGATGCGCATGTGGCGACCGTCGGCGGCGACGGTGTGTCGTTGCATGAGTTTCAGATGACCTATACCAACCTAACGGATTTTTATCGCCGACTCTATCAGGACCGCTTCACCGAGGATTTCGCCCGTACCTTGAACCTCAAACAGCAGGCCTTGGATACCCTGGTGCAGCGCAAACTTCTTCTCCGCGAGGCCAAGCGGCAAGGCCTTATGGTGAGCGATGCCGAGCTCATCGAGAAGGTGCAAACCTATCCCGTGTTCCAGGTGAATGGCCACTTTGACCATTCCCGATACCTACAAGTACTCCGCCTGTCACGCCTTACGCCGGGAGATTTCGAACAGAATCAACGCGAGGATTTATTGCTTGAGAAACTCGAGAACCTCATCAAAGACGGAGTCCAGGTGACAGAGGCCGAGGTGAAGCAAACCTTCATCCACGACAAAGAGCAGGTGAACGTCGAATATATACGTGTCGATCCGGCGCAGTTTGTCCCGCAGGTGGAGATGAGTGATGCCGATTTGTCAACCTACTACCAGGAGCATCTGGAACACTTTCGGAAGCCTGAGCAAACGCGCTTAGGATACGTTGTCGTCGATCCAGAATGGTTCGCTGCGCTGGTAGAGATGACAGATGGGCAGCTTGCACAGTATTACGAACAGCATAAAGGAGAGTTTCGCCGGGAGGAACAAGTGCGGGCGCGCCACATCCTATTTAAACTCGCTCAGCAAGCAGGGGCTGAGGAGGAAGCAAGGATACGAGGCGAGGCTGAGACTACGCTGCAGAGAATTCAAGCGGGGGAGGATTTCGCCGCGTTGGCGAGTCAGCTATCGGAAGATCCGGTCTCGGCCCAACAGGGGGGGGATCTTGGTTTTTTCAAGCGCGGAGAGATGGTGAAACCCTTCGAAGAGACGGCTTTTGGACTCAAGCCCGGGGTAGTAAGTGATCCTGTACGCACTGATTTTGGATACCATTTGATCAAAGTTGAGGAAATGCAAGAAGCTGGATACGAGCCGGTCGAAGCGGTGCGGACTGAGTTGCGTACGCAACTAGCTCGGGAGGAAGCACGGCGATTGGCGGAAGCCAAGGCGCAGGCCGTCTATGATGCCATGGTCGCCGCCGGAAGCCAATGGAAGATGGCGGTGCAGGCTCTCGAACTGGTGCCGAGGGAAACGCCTTTCATTGCGCAAGGGGAGGTGGTGGAGGGGATTGACAATTCCACTGCCTTCATGCGGGCTGCTTTTGCACTGCAAGACGGAGAGATCAGCCGACCGACGTTGATCGGCAACCAGTACGTCGTCGAGAAACTCCTCGAGCGCAAGGCATCGCATATTCCACCATTTGAAGAGGTCAAAGACGCGGTCCGCGACGCCTTGGTGCGAGAACGATCCCACGCATTGGCACGGCAGAAGGCCGACGAATGGCTCACTGAAGTGCAGGCAGGACAATCAATCGAGCAACTGGCCCAGGCATTTAACGCGCAAACAGAGCACACCGGCTTATTTTCCCGAAATGGAGCTATCCCGAAATTGGGCCGTCCGCAGGAGTTCATCCGAGAGGTTTTCCGCATGCGCGTGGGTGAGGGACGCGTGGTCGATCTTTTGGAGCAACCGGCTGTCGTAGTACTCACGGAACACAAGGAATTCGATGCTGAAGGTTATGAGAAGGATAAAGCCCAGATGAAGCAGCAGGTGCTACGCCAGAAACGAGAACAGACCTTCTCCCAGTGGTCTAATGACCTCCGTCGGCAGGCGGAAGAGCGTCGCGAGATCGCTGTCAATCCGAGTCTCCTGGCGGTATTCTAACGCCACCCCGCGGCCGGTGGACTGGCGTCTTGTCTCCATGGCCAGATGGGGTAGGCCGGTTGCGGCGCGGCGTGAGGGTCTTATGACATTAGCAGGTAAGGCCAGGAAGATGGGAGACTCTGGCAGACGCTTCTGAGGGAGATCTTGGGCTTAGGATAGTTCCTGCAGCAGCTTGACGGCATGCTGCGCCAGTGTGCGCTCCTGTCCCACAAAAAAATGATCGGCATCCGGGAAAACGACCACTCGATTGGGTGCCGGAAGACCATTGATCATACCGGTGAGCACTTCGGGTGGTGCCACGGGATCACGCGCGCCGCAGAAAAAGATCTTTGGTCCGTGGGCAGATTCCAGAGATGGCCAATCGACGCGCAGAACGGGTGGCGCGACGACGACGAAACCGCGCACCCGTGAATCGGTCGAGGCCACTGCGAGCGTTACCCGAGCCCCGAAGGAGTAGCCCGCCAGAAACAGGCGATCAGCATCTATCCCAGGCTGCGCGCTTAGCCATGACAGGGCCGCCTTCGCATCTTCCTGCTCCCCAATGCCCTCGGCATAATGCCCCGTACTTCGCCCTACCCCACGAAAGTTAAACCGCAGGACGGCAAATCCAACTGCAGCAAAAGCCTCTGCGAGAGCCACGACAACATTATTCAACATGTCACCGCCGCGCAGGGGATGCGGATGGCAGATGACGATCCCTGGCGTTTGACCATTCACATTAGGGCGCACAAGGAGCCCCTCGCAAGTCACTCCGTCAGCCGCAAAGGTTATACGCTGGCTCTCTATGGGCACGGTTTTCTTCCCAGCGATTGCGGTCATCAGCTTTACACACGAGGATCCGCGATGGAAACTAACCCGACAAGGGTGTCATTGCCTGTTCAGAGAGCCTACAGCAGGTATCCGTACTTGAAATTGGTCTTCTCTAGTCGACGCTTCAGGAGCGTCACCTTCTCATTCTCTTCCTGGAATGGATCATTACAACGCACCCAGAGGTTCAACAGATACCCCAAGCGGATATAATTCCAATCCAGATCGTACGGGATGCGCTTTTGACGCGCTAGCTTGATTAGTTCCCCCCGAAGCTTAGCGCGAGTGTTCTGCGGCGGATGGGTGGTGGCTAATTGAATGGCAGGGTCTGTAGCCATGCGGTCGACCTGTCCATTCTTTTCCATCAGATAATACACCCCTTTGTTGGTGCGAATGTCATGATATTGCAGGTCAAGCATGAGAACTTTGTCCTCACTGGACTCCGGATCGTGCTTGTCGAGATAACGCTCCACCAAGTGCTTCTTGATGACCCAGTCGATTTCGCGCCGCAGTTCCATAGGATTGTCATCGAGACAATGCAGGACATGTTCCCACTTCTGGAGAATGTCCGTGACTTCGGGATCGGCTCCTTTGCGCGCGTAATAGGTGAGCGCCTGTTCGAGATATGCCTGTTGGACCTCCAAGGCGCTTGCTTTACGACCATCATCGAGCTGCAATTTGCGCTTGCAGGTCAGGTCGCGCGAGATCTCCTTTAACGCACGAACGGGATTGCGGAGCGAAAAGTCTTTGGTCAGGAAATTGTCCTCGATCATTTCGAGCACAAGGGCCGTCGTGCCGACTTTAAGGAATGTCGTATATTCCGACATGTTTGAGTCGCCGACAATAATGTGTAGGCGGCGGTACTTCTCTTTGTCGGCGTGCGGCTCGTCTCGGGTGTTGATGATACTACGCTCGTTGGTCGTGGTGCCAGAGATTTCCTGACGAATATGCTGGGCCCGTTGCGACACGCAATATTCGAGACCTCGACGGGTCTTGAAGAATTTCCCAGATCCGGCAAAAATCTGGCGCGTCACCAAGAAGGGGATCAACTGCTCGGCCAGATCGTAGAAGTCAGCGGAGCGTTCCACCAGGTAATTTTCATGGCACCCATAAGAATTGCCTACGAAATCGGTGTTATTCTTGAAAATTGCCAGGTTACCGCTCAGGCCCTCCTCACGCAGTCGCTGCTCAGCATAATACAGCAGGTCCTCGAGAATGCGCTCGCCAGCCTTGTCATAGATGACCAGGTCCAATGGGCTCGCGCACTCTGGGGTGGCATATTCTGGATGGCAGCCCGTGTCTAGGTAAAAGCGCGCCCCGTTTTCCAGAAACACGTTCAGGAACCCCTCCGTGGTAATCAGCTTCTCGAAGAGGTAACGTACTGCTTTTTCCGCCGGTAGCGTTCGCTTGCCATCCGAGGTGAAGATAATCCCATATTCACTCTCAAGACCGTAGATGCGCTTCTTCATGATCCTAGGCTCGCTTTCGCCAGAAGCTCCCGGAGGTCGAGAGCGGAAAATCGCCGAAACTTACGGCCAGGTCGGGCGCGATCCAGTATCGCCACCTCGAGGGTGTTTTCACGAATCGGGCCACCTTGTCCCGCCTCCAACGCCTCTTTCCCAAGTTTGATGGCCTCTGCTAACCCGAGGTCGTCACGGAATCGGTCGCGGAGGAATTGCGAGATCTTATCAGCTTGTCCACCGATGACCACGGAGCCATGGTGATCGCTGATGCTCCCGTCAAAGAGGATGCGGTACATCTGATTCTCTTCCGGTGTCTCACCCACTTCCACCACCAGGATCTCCACCTCCAATGGCTTAATCTCGCGGGTGAAGATGTTGCCGATCACTTCGGAATATGCATTCGCCAACGATTTCGAAAAGACATCTTCGCGGCTGTAGGCATAGCCCTTAAGGTCGGCGTAGCGGATCCCGGCTTTGCGTAGGTTTTCGAATTCACTATATTTGCCGACACCAGCGAAGCCGATGCGATCATAGATTTCCGAGATCTTGTTGAGCGAGGCGCTGGGATTTTCCGCCACGAGGGCGATCCCTACGGCGGACTCCATGGCGACAATTGACTTCCCCTTGGCGATACCTTTCCGAGCGTACTCTGCCTTATCCTGAACCATTTGGTCAGGCGCGACGTAAAACGGAATAGCCATCGTCTCACCTTCTTCGCTCGCTCAGCAGTGCTTCGCAAAGCTGACGAATCTCCTCCTCAGGCAGATCGTTAGTGCCCGTCTGGGCAACGATCTTGACACTAGGATAGATTCCCCGCACCGGATCCGGTCCCCCTGTCGCCACGTCTTCTTCAGACGCATCAAGTAACGCCTCAAGTGCCAAGCGCACGGCCTGCTCACGCGTCATACCCGGGCGAAAGAATTTCTTCAGGGTATTGCGTGCATCCTTACCGCCTGAGCCGGTCGAATAGTAGTCGCCCTCTTCGTATCTGCCACCGGTGATATCGTATTTAAAAATCCGCCCCTCGCTCTTGCGGAGATCGTAACCCGCGAAGATGGGGATGACGACTAATCCCTGGAAGGCTGCAGGAAGATTTTGCCGCACCATCTGTGCGAGCTTATTAGCCTTGCCTTCGAGCGCGAGCACTTCCCCTTCCAATTTTTCATAATGCTCAAGCTCGACCTGGAATAGCTTGACCATTTCGATGCATGGGCCGGCGGCTCCGGCGATGGCAATCGCAGAGTATTCGTCGGCCTTGTAGACTTTTTCGATGTGACGCGAGGCAACTTGATAGCCCTCTGTCGCCTGCCGGTCAGCGGCAATAATGACGCCATCAAGGCATTTCAACGCCAAGATTGTGGTGCCGTGAGGGGGCTGGACAAAGGACGACGTAACACCCCCCTCGGGCACATGAAACTGGGGCAGAAGATAGCCATGCTCAACGTGGACGAAATCATAAAAACTTGACCCATGCCCTGTGAGGGTGATTTCCACCTCACTCTCCTCCCCGTTGGACATAGTTTTTCACGAATTCTTCTGCGTTTTCCTCGAGTACCTCGTCGATCTCATCAATGATACGATCGAGGTCTTCCTTCAATGTTTCGCCACGTTCTTTGATATTGCTGGCGGGTCTGGCCTCCGCCGTGTCTTGGGGAGCATCCGAGCGCCGCGCTTGTTTCTGATCCCCAGTCGCCATTCCGACTACCATAGTCAAAGATCGGTGTTCCTCAGAGGCGATAACTTCGAACGTCTCCCCCGACCGTGTCCGTGAGTTCCGTATATTGATCGTCATTACTTCCTCCTTCTGCTCCGCTAGGTTCCAGAAAGCGTCGCCAGTAACTCGGCCGCACTCGTCGCCCCCTCGATTGCGTTGGCAACCTGGGCTTTGGTCCCTTGCAAGGGGTCGTCAAGAGCGATGCGCCTGATGTCCCCTTCATCAAGGTTAAAAGCTAACGAGTCCCAATTGACGCTGAACACTTGCTGTCGAAACTTTTTCAGGCACATCCCTCGGAGATAGGCACGCGTATCGCCTGGCGGCTCGTCGACGGCGAGGTCGATCTCTGCGTCAGTGACAATACGCTCTACCTTGCCGCTACGCTCAAGCACATAGTAGAGCCCTTTGTCGCGGCGAATATCGTGATACTGCAAATCGAGCATGGTTACCTGGGCGCTGTCCCAGTCAGATCCATGACGGTCCATGTAGGAGGTGAGCAGCCGCCACTTGATCACCCAGTCTAACTCCCGAGCCAGCGACAGCGGATCCTGTTCCAGATGATAGAGTACGTAGGCCCATTTCTGCAGGACATCGAACCCCCAGGGCTCAACGGAAAACGTCGCACAGTAGCGCTCCGCAGCGGCCCAATACTCCCATTGTAACGCGATCGGACTGATGGTGCTGCCGTCGTCTAACTGCACTGGCTTCCGGCAGGTCAAATCACGCGAGACCCCCTTTAGGGTGGCAACTGGATCCCGCAGCGTGAACGTTCGGGGAAGAAATTCGTCTTCGATCATGGCGAGCACCAGCGCAGTGGCACCTAGTTTCAGGTACAGCGCATATTCCGACATATTGGCATCGCCGATGATCACATGCAGCCGCCGGTATTTCTCGCGACTCGCATGCGGTTCATCGCGAGTATTGATGAGAGGGCGCTTGACCATGGTATCCAAGCCCACTTCCGTCTCGAAGAAATCGGCACGCTGCGAAATTTGATAGACCGTTGGCGCCGTGCCATTCTCAGCCCCAACCTTGCCCGCCCCGCAAAAGATCTGGCGACTGACGATAAAGGGGGTGAACTGCTCGACAATCAAACGAAAAGGAGTATTGCGATCGAGCAGGTAATTCTCATGATACCCGTAGCTGTTGCCCTTGTGATCGCTGTTATTCTTGTAGAGAAGGATCTGCTGCCCACCTGTTAGGACCTGTTCCGCAGCGATACGGCTATACTCAAGAATACGATCCCCCGCCTTTTCATAGCAGACGAGGTCGCGGATGGCCGTGCATTCGGGTGTTGAATATTCAGGATGAGCGTGATCCAGATAGTACCGCGCACCGTTCAGCAGGACTTTGTTAATGCTGAGTGGGTCGAGTTGATCTGGGACATCGTAGATATCATCAAAGGATATCGCCTGCGGATCGAAACGTAGCGATTCTTGGGTATAGTCCCAAAGAGAAGGGGGAGGAGTCTCGCACTGATAGCTATTGATCAACAATAGGGTACGTGAGATCGGGTCGAAATCAGGGTCATTACGCCCGATGATGCCGTATTCGGTCTCCGTCCCCAGAATTTTCGGAATAGCCATGACTGCACCCTCAACCGGTACAAGGGTCCGGAAACCAGTGGTTAACACATCCTCCTCGGGAGGAATGTCAGAGTAGTAACTGGCCGTACACGAGGCCGTCGCTCTGCACCGTCGCCCTATAGATATTGCCCTCCAGAGATGTCCTCAATCGAACGTAACTTCGGCGAACTCCCACCCATCAATGTGCGCACGTTGATGATCTTCTCGCCTTTACGACCCGAGATCCGAGCCCAATCATCCGGGTTAGTCGTATTGGGGAGGTCCTCGTTTTCCTTATACTCACCCTCAACCGCTTCCTGGAGATCGACAAACGAGAGGCCCTTCTCTCCGCCGCCGATAAAGCGCTTAATAGCGACCTTCTTCGCCCGAGCGATGATGTTTTCGATCATGGCACCACTGGCGAAGTCTTTGAAATAAAAGATTTCTTTATCGCCCTTGGCGTAAGTCACCTCCAGAAACTTGTTGCGTTCCGTCGGCGCATACATCTCCTCCACCAAGCGATCGATCAATACCTGCACGGCCTTCTGCCGATCCCCGCCGACAGGATCAAGTTCCGCCGGATGGATCGGGAGATTGGAAATGAGATATTTGGAGAAGATATCGCGTGCCGCCTCTTTATCTGGACGGTCGATCTTGATCTTCAGGTCGAGGCGACCCGGCCGCAGGACAGCTGGGTCGATCAAATCCTGGCGGTTGCTGGCACCAATAACGATGACATTGCGCAAAGCTTCGAGCCCATCGATCTCGGACAGGAACTGTGCTACAACGGTGATCTCTACGTCGGACGAAATGCCCGAGCCACGCATGCGGAAGATCGAATCCATCTCGTCGAAGAAGACGATCACCGGTTGGTCTTCTTTAGCCTTCTCCTTGGCTTTCTTGAAGACCTCACGGATCTTGTGTTCGGTTTCGCCCACATATTTATTGAGGAGTTCTGGCCCCTTGACATTGAGAAAGTAAGCCGCAGTTTTTCTGCCGGTGCGTTTTTCGATTTGTCCAGCCAAACTGTTAGCCACAGCCTTAGCAATCAACGTCTTCCCACATCCGGGAGGACCATACAGCAAGATCCCTTTCGGGGGGCTCAGCCGATGTTCTCTGAATTCATCCGGATAGAGGTAGGGCAACTCGATAGCGTCGCGCAGGGCCTCGATTTGATCCCCCAATCCGCCGATATCATCGTAGGTGACGTTGGGAACCTCTTCGAGGACGACCTCCTCCACATCGGACTTGGGTATACGTTCGACGGCATAACCTGAGCGCGGATCGAGCAGCACGTTGTCGCCGATCTTCATGCCTTCGCGCTTGAGAGGATCCGAGAGCTGGATAACCATTTCTTCGTCGGCACGGCCAATGACGATGGCGCGATTGTCGTCGATGAAATCCTTAATGTGAACGACTTCGCCTTTCACTTCGTAACCGGACACCTCTATCACATTATAGGCTTCGTTCAGAATGACCAATTGTCCCTCACGCAGCTCTTTGATGTCAATCTTCGGATGCACATTGACTTTCAGTGTTCGGCCATCCACACTGATATCAATCGTACCATCCTCATTAGGTTTGCGAAATGTTCCATAGCTATTGGGAGGTGCACAGAGCTTATCGATTTCTTCTTTGAGAGCGACAATTTGATTCTTGGCTTCCTGGAGAGCCGCGGCGAGCTTCTCATTTTGCTTCCGACCGCTATTCATCTGCTCACTGGTTTGATAATATTTCCGCTTTAACACTTCATACTGATTAATGGTTTTTTCGAGATTGCGTAAGAGGCCTTCCGATTCATCCTCTAACGTCTTAATTTGATCTTGTAATTTGCCGATTTCCGCTTCATATTGGCTGATTTTGCCGGCCAAAGAGGACTCACTCCCGGGGATGTGTAGGGAAAATTTACGCATAGTATCTTTGATGAAACCCGTTTTTTCCTGATCGTTTGGGTTATCCATACCTCCTCATCTCCTCTTCGGGCCTTGGCACCTCTCAAGGGTCTTCTCTTCCACTAAAAAGTAACATAGGCCCCCGGGCAAGTCAAGATACGACCCTCTCCGCAGAAGGCTTGATCACCGATCCTCCGGCGGGAGATGGACCGACAATCACCACCGATGACTGATCGATCGCAAGATACGTACGGGCAACGTGTTGGACCATCTCTGGCGTGATGGCCGCGATGTTCTGCGTGTAAGACTCAACCTCATGACAACCCAAACCATACCGTTCGTCGAATGCCAACATAGCTGCCAGCGCACTGTTCTTCTGGAACTCGATCTCGTAGTTGCCCACCAGATAGCGCTTGGCGCGCTCAACCTCCTGGGCGGTTGCCCCCTGCTCCCGCACCCGAAGCAACTCTTCCCTGATGCCATCGAGGGCCACCTCGGTTTTTTCAGGGCTGGTGGCAAGATAGACGAAGAAGATAAACGGATCGAGCCCCTCTAACGACCGTGCCGTCACCGTATACGCCAGGCTTTGTTTCTCGCGCAGCTCGACGAATAACCGCCCGCCTTGGCTAGCGAGAATCGACTCGAGTACCCTGAGCGCATAACGATCGGGATGATGGAGACTGATCCCACGCATACCGACGATGATGTGCGTCTGTTCTTTGTTACGTTGGCAGATCACCGGGCCATTCACGGCTGAACGGATCGATCTGCCCTGAGGTGGGAGATCAAGAACTGCCGGTTGCCATGACCTGAACAGCCGGTTGACGGCTTGGTGGATGTGGTCGGCCTCGACATCGCCGACGATGGCCAGGACGAGGTTGTTGGGAATGGCGTAGCGCCGGTACCAGTGGAGCAAATCGTCGCGGGTCAGCTGTGTGATGGACTCCGGGGTGCCCAAGATCCTGAGTCCATAAGGATGATCCGGAAAGAGGCGCTGAGCGCAGAGCGTGAATGCCACCTTGAACAGATCGTCGTCTTCGTGCTTCAACGCCGCTAGCAGATCGGCCCGTTTTTTCTCCAATTCATCCGGTTCAAAGGTGGACTCACATAAAATGTCGGCCAGCAGTTCAAGCCCCTGCCCTAGGTCGCGACGAAGCACTTCAGCTGACACCCCAAAGCTACTCCGGCCAGCGAAGCCACTCAGGTCCCCCGCCATCGACTCAATTTCCTCAGCCAGGGCACGGGCCCGTCGATTCGCGGTCCCCTTCGTCACCATTTCGGCGACGAAATTCATCACCCCATTATGCGCCTCATCTTCCACCCACAAACCGCCGAGAAACACGGCCTGCATCGCGACTAAGGGGACAGCAGGATTCTCGCGCACCAGCAGCGTCATGCCGTTGTCCAAGAGGAATTTGTGTGTGTGCCTCGCGGCGGTGGCGCGTGACGGTCGCCGTCGTCTCGACGGTTGGGTGCGCGCCTGGACTGTCTGTGCAATGCGTTCGCAGGTGACGTGCACGCCATCGGCGTGGGGCACGAAGAACCCCACAGTGAGATTCGTTGGCGTAAGATACGTGCGTGCCACACGCTGGATATCTTGCGGGGTCGTACGGGCAATCGCCTTGAGATAGCGCGACTCGTAGGCGAGATCGGCAAGGATGACGCCGAAATAACCTAATTGCGACGCTTGCCCCTGAACCGTCTCGCGCTGGTAGATAAATTCACTTTCGAGGTTCCGCTTCGCGCGGTCCAGCTCAGCCGTCAGAACCCCGTCGCGTTGCACACGCTCGACTTCGGCCAAAATCCCCGTCAACGCGTTCTGCCACCGTTCCTCTTGCAGCGTCGCACCAATCACCAGGAGTCCCGGATCTTTGGGCAAGAATGGGTAGGTATAGACGGCGTGCACCAGCTCCTGCTCAGCTTTGACGGTTTGATAGAGACGTGAGCTTTCACCACCCCCGAGGATAAATGACAGGAGATCGATGGCATAGCTATCTTTGTGCAGCACCCCTGGGACGTGATAGGCGACATCCAAGAGTGTCTCTTGAATATCATCGGTGAGAACGACCATGCGCAGTTCGCCTTGCGCCGGCTCTTGCAGAATCTCCAACGCCGGTAGCGTCTGTGGCTGAAAATCCTGAAAGGCGGCTTGGATACGGGGCAACACTGCCATAGAGTCGAAATCGCCGGCGACGACTAGGGTCATATTATTGGGCACATACCAGGTGTTGAAAAAGCTCAGAATTTGCTCGCGACTGAAGCTTTTGACCGTCTGTTCGCTGCCGATCACCGGCCGCCGGTAGGGATGACGCTGATAGCTAGTGGCGAACAACGCTTCGGTCAACTTGCGGCTGGGGATATCCTCACCGCGCTTAATTTCTTCAAGCACAACCTCTTGCTCTTTACGCAGCTCGTCGGGGTCGAAGGCGGAGTGCTGAATCGCATCGGCCATGACAGCGAGACCGGTATCCAAGTATCGGCTCGCCAGGGTAATGTGGTATACCGTATGATCAAACGAGGTAAAAGCATTGATATCGCCACCAGAGCCTTCGATTTCTTGGGCGATTTCCCCGACGCCACGTGTCATCGTGCCCTTAAAGAGCATGTGTTCGTACACATGCGAGATGCCAGCCTGGGCATTCCCCTCGTAGATGCTCCCGACCTGTACCCACATATTCAAGGCGACCACAGGAGCGCTGTGATTTTCCTGCAGAAGCACGGTTAGGCCATTGTTAAGGATGAAACGCTGTGGCTTTGCGGCGGATCTGCGAGGCCTTACAGCTGAGCGATTTATCGCTGTCATCGCTGGGTGGGATGGGATAACTCTGCGTGGGAACCACATGAGCGAATGTTTCGAGGCTAGCACAGCATGGGGCACTGTAGATATCTGACCAACATTACATGCCATCTCGTCCATCGACGACCCTCAAATAATTGACCACCCACAGCGCTGCGAGCCATGACGCATCTGCATCGCTTGCTGCGTTGTCAAACCCTACCACACCTACCTATCGACGGGCAAGCAAATTCTTGGCAAAACTATGCACCATCGCGGCTTTTCCCCACATCCAGTGAGTCGCAGGCAAAGGCTATTACATCATAGCAAAAGGCCGTGGTGCGAGCGTTGGAAACAAGGCGTGGCGATCAGAGGATCAACATCGCGTCACCGTAACTATAAAAGCGGTAGCGCTGGGCGATAGCTTCGCCGTACGCGGCGAAAATCCGCTCACGCCCTGCCAAGGCCATGGTTAGGAGTAATGGCGTCGAGCGCGGTAGGTGAAAATTAGTCAGGAGGCTATCGACGATCTTGAAGCGGTAACCCGGATAAATGAACAGGGTAGTATCGCCCTCCAGGTAACGCATCCGTCCGTCCGCAGCAACCGCTGATTCCAGCGCACGCGTGGTGGTGGTGCCCACGGCGATCAGGCGCTTACCCGTCGTCTTGGCAGCCTCGAGTGCGGCAGCGGTAGCGGGTGGGATCCAATAGTGTTCCGCATCCATGGTATGGGCTTCGACCGCAGGACTACGCAGTGGTCGAAACGTTCCTGGCCCAACATGGAGGGTGATCGCCCGAATCTCAACGCCCTTTTCCTGCAGTCGACGGAGCAGGGAGCGCGTGAGATGGAGGCCGGCGGTCGGAGCTGCCACCGAGCCCTGATGTTTGGCATATACGGTTTGATAGCGCCGACGATCACTCAGAGTGGCATTGCTGATTGCAGCGTCGTGATCGTTCGGGCGTTTAATATAGGGTGGGAGAGGGACACGTCCAGCACGCCTCAACCAAGAGCGAAAGTTGCCCCTGCCGCGAAATTCGACCTGGCGCGTCCCTGCAGCGTCTGATGCACCAACCACCGCGATCCAGTCGGTGTCAGCGAAGATCACCTCGGCGCCCACGGCTAGCCGCTGCGATGGTTTAACCAGCGCCTGCCACCGCTGAGCTCCCTCCGGTCGAACGAGCAAGATTTCCACTCTGCCGCCGGTGTCCCGCCGCCGCCCCAGCAAGCGTGCCGGAAAAACCTTGGTGTTATTGACCACCAGCACATCCTGCGGGGTCAGCAGGGTGACAAGGTCTCGGACCTGCGCATGCACCAAGCTCGACTGGGTCCGGTCCACAATCAGCATACGGGCGCGGTCCCGTACCTTCAACGGATGCTGCGCGACCAGCTCAGCCGGGAGATCGTAATCGCTTTCATTTAGCTGCATTGGCGTCTTGTTATTGTCATGGTCAGTCACTTTTTGCCAGCTGCCGTTGGCAGGGCACGCGCAGAGGGCCTCGCCGCGTACGCTTGTGGCCATGACCCGAATGGGCACCTATCGTCGAGAAAATAGGTACAACACCAACGAGAGGATTACACTGATGAGGATCGATGTGGTCAGTGGGAAGACAAACGTGAAGTTACGTCGCTCGACATAGATATCCCCCGGCAGCCTGCCGAGCCAAGGAATCTTGCCGACCAGGACAATGGCCGCGCCGATAATGATCAGGAGGCCGCCGAGCGCGATAAGCAATTTTCCCACTCCGCTGAGCGGCATCATGGTTGTTCTTCTCGCTCCCACAGATGCCCCTGGGCAGTGTCGACGCCCGCGACTTTGGCCACGCGTCCAAAATGCTGATACGCCCGCAGCGTCACCACCCGCCCGCGCGGTGTGCGATCGAGGAACCCCCGTTGCATGAGAAAAGGTTCGTAGATGTCCTCGATGGTGTCGCGCTCCTCGCTGATGGCTGAAGACAGGGTTTCGATGCCGACTGGCCCACCGCTAAATTTATCGATGATGGTGAGGAGTAATTTCCGATCCATGGCGTCCATGCCCAGTTCATCGACTTCCAACAGCCGTAAGGCACGATCCGCGACATCTTGGGTGATAACGCCGTCGGCTCGGACCTGGGCATAGTCGCGGACTCGCCGCAGCAGTCGATTAGCCACGCGTGGGGTGCCACGCGAGCGCCGGCTGATCTCCCAGATCCCTTGGTCTTGCGCCGCCACCCCGAGGACGGCTGCCGAGCGCACCAGAATGTCGCGCAACTCCCCATCGCTGTAATAATCGAGCCGGCTGACCACCCCGAAACGATCCCGCAACGGTGAGGTCAGGAGACCCGCACGAGTGGTGGCTCCAATCAAGGTGAAGCGTGGCAGGTCGAGCTTCAGCGTGCGTGCACTTGGTCCCTGACCAACGACCAGATCAAGTTGGTAGTCTTCCATCGCCGGGTACAGAGCCTCTTCCACGATTGGGTGCAGGCGATGGATTTCATCGATGAACAGGACATCGCCGGAATTGAGGTTGGTCAAGATCGCAGCCAGGTCGCCCGGACGCTCCAGGACGGGACCAGAGGTCGAACGAATGCTGACCCCTAACTCAGCGGCGATGATGTGTGCGAGCGTTGTCTTCCCCAGTCCGGGTGGGCCATACAGCAGCACATGGTCGAGGGCCTCGGCGCGTTGTTTGGCAGCGGTGATGAAAATCTCCAGTCGCTCCTTGAGGTTTATTTGCCCCACATATTCTTGCAGCCGACGCGGCCGCAGTTGCACGTCAGCGGTGCGATCTTCCTCAGTGGAGACCGGAGTCACCAGGCCGCGTGGGGGCACTCGCATGTCACTCGCCTTTCTCTTGGCCCAGGAAGCGTAGCGCGTCCCGGAGTAATTCCTTGAGGGCCGGCATCTGCCCCGGCTCTGTGGGGCGCAGCACCTGCCGCATGGCGCGCTCGGCAACGACACGTGGGTAGCCGAGATTTTGCAGCGCCGTTACGGCGTCGGCCACCACCTCCTGAGCATGGCCTCGGGGTCTCAAGCCATCCCCCAGCTCGGGCTTGCCCTTGGCGAGTTTCTCGCGCAATTCGAGGATCATGCGTTCGGCCGTCTTGCGTCCTACACCTGGTACTGCGCTCAGGCGTTGCACATCCCCCTCGATGATGGCCTGTTGGAGATCGCCAGCGCTCATGCCTGACAGCATGGCCAGCGCTAGCTTCGGACCCACCTTCGTCACCCGTAGCAAGGCGTCGAAGAGGTCACGTTCGTCGACGGTCAGGAAGCCAAAGAGCTGAAAGGTGTCCTCCCGAACATAGGTATGGATAAGTATCGACACCGAGGCATCGATCTCAGGAAGGTCGTAGTAGGTGGACAGAGGGATGGAGACACGGTATCCGACGTCGCGAACGTCGAGCACGATGTGATCGACGGCTTTCGTGACCACGGTTCCGGTCAACCTGGCGATCATGAGTGTGAACGGCTCGCCAGCGGGCGATCGAGCGCTGATCGAAGGCGCCGCCCGTGTAGGTGGCATAGCGCTACCGCTAGCGCATCCGCGGCGTCCTCGGCTGGCATTGGTCCGCGTATGTTCAGCAATACCTGTACCATGGCTTGCACCTGACGCTTGTCGGCGCGGCCATACCCGACGACCGCTTGTTTGATCTCTAGGGGACTATAGGCAACGACCTCAAGCCCGACCACAGCCGCCGCCAGCAAGGTGACACCCCGCGCATGTGCCAGTGTGACCGCACTACGGACATTCTTGGCAAAAAAGAGCTCCTCAACGGCGAGGATGTCTGGATGATGGGTGTCCAGGCACACCTGCAGGGCGGTGTAAATCGTCTGGAGTTTGTCAGGGAGGGCGAGCGATGGCCGGGGCGAGATCACACCCCAAGCGAGAGCCACAGGCTGTCCCCCCTGCTCGGTTACGACGCCGTATCCAGTGTGTTGCGTGCCCGGATCAACACCGATGACCACTGCGGCCGATGCCACCCGCTACACCTCAGCCATCACCTCATCGGGGATGTCGAAGTTGGCATATACATTTTGCACGTCGTCGTGCTCTTCCAGCTCATCCATCAGCTTCAGGAGTTGGCGGGCTTGGCTGCCCTCAAGCCGTACCGTGGTCTGGGGGAGTAGGCTGATTTCGGAACTGCTGGGCTCGATGCCCTTGGTGCTAATGCCCTGCTTAACCGACTCAAAATCCTCCACCGAGGTGATCACTTCGTACATCGCATCAGCCGGCCGGACATCTTCGGCTCCAGCTTCGAGCGCGATATCGAAGAGTTCGTCCTCGTCGACCTTGTCTTTATCGACGACGATTAGACCCTTCTTCTGGAACATCCAGGCCACACAACCCGATTCACCGAGGTTGCCGCCATTTTTGGAGAAGATTTTCCGGATCTCGGCCACGGTGCGATTGCGGTTGTCGGTTAAGACCGTCACGATCATCGCCACGCCACCCGGACCATAGCCTTCGTAGGTGATCTCCTCATAGTTCACCCCAGGCAGTTCACCGGTGCCTTTCATAATGGCGCGTTGCATCGTGTCCTGGGGCATGTTGACCGCCTTGGCTTTGAGCATAGCCGTCCGCAAGCGCGGGTTCATATCGGCGTCGCCACCCCCCATGCGCGCGGCCACGGTCAACTCTTTGATCACCTTGGTGAACATGGCACCGCGCTTGGCATCCTGGGCCGCTTTCTTATGCTTGATGGTGCTCCACTTCGAATGACCGGACATCTCTTGTCACCTCCCTTGACTGCGCGGGATATCCAGGTGCGTCGCATGACGCGGGCCAGCCAAAAGTCCTGCAAAAAGAGCGCCCTCACTGTATCAAAGGTGCTCTGGTTTGTAAAGGGGGAACCTGGGCCTCTGTCCGGGGCGCTGGCCGCCTCTTGCCTTGGGCTTGATACGCTTTCGGCGACCCCGATAATGGGGACATCTGCAGATTATCGGCTGTTCCCTATGGCTCGGCCAGACGGACATGTGCGAATGGCTGGTAGCCCTCACTCCGATACAACGCGTGATATTCGTGCAGATTCTGCAGCTCCTGCGCGATGTCACCCGCTCCTACATCGCTTAGCTTGCTCCCAGAGAGCAGGTCTTCCGCTGACCATTTTGGCGGCGTGCAGCACGTTGTTGAGTATGCGTTCCGGTGCTGAGCCGTCAGCGAGAATCCATGTGTGCTCGTCGCCCCTGAGGCGGGCACCAAACCCCTTCGCGTCCACTACCCAGATGCAGCGATCGCCGACGACAATGGTATCCACGTCACAAGGTAATTCACTAGTCGTGAACTGCGCATTACCGAAGACGACTCAGTTATCAGGCAGGGCGTGCTGAAGATAATCGAGCACCTTTTGCTCGCCGCGGGTTATGGCCTCACCGACAGGGAAGAACCGTGCCATGAGGAGGCCCCGACCTCCAACGCGTCTGAAGACCTGAGAGCCCCCCTTGGAATATTGCAGATTTCCCGCAGTGTATCGCCCTCTGCAAGGGTGTCAAGGGCTTTTTCACAGATTGACAACGTGATCCGCAGGCCAGCTGTCTAGTCTGTGGTAGGATGGCGTCTCAGACGGTCCTATAACCGTTTTTTCGGCCTCATGAAGAGTTATTGTAGATTATCGTGTTGCCTCGTCTTGCACGTACGCTAGAAGAAGAGCGGTGTGGCCATGCTATGGAACACCACTATACCCGCCGCCGCACGGCTGCCCAGAACTGTGGCGTGGTCAGCCGTGGAGGCCTTGCTAGCTAGACCAACCACGAAAGGTACACAAGCTATAAAGTAGTATAGGGAGATGACATGGACGATCTGATCTTACGGAGTGGGATCATTGCGGGGACCCAGCAGGATCTGGCCATTCAGCATGGCCGCATCCGGCAGATCGCGCCCCGGATCTCCACCCCTGCCCAGACGACGCTCGACATCTCTGCTAAGCTCGTCCTGCCGGGTTTTATCGAATCGCATATCCACCCAGATAAGGCTTTCATCGCCGATCGCACGTCTGGTTTACGTCGAGACGGACCAAGCCCTCAGGTGTTGGTCGCCCAACTCAAGAAAACATTTACCATCGAGGATATCTATGAGCGCGCTCGTCGCGTCATGCTCTTCGCCATCCGTCACGGATGTACGACCATGCGCGCGCACGTCGAGATCGATGCGTTTGCTGAGTTGCGCGGCGTGGAGGCGTTGCAGCGTGCGCAGGCCGAATTCGCTGGCGTGCTTGATCTCCAGCTCATCGCCTTTGCGCAGGAGGGAATTTTTCACGATGAAGTGACCCAGGGGTTGTTGCGTGAAGGTCTGCAGATGGGGCTCCCCATCCTGGGCGGTTGTCCCTACATGGATCGGGACCCGCGTCGTCATATTGACTGGTTTTTCAACACCGCAGAAGCGGCTGGCGTTCCTCTAGACTTCCACGCCGACTCGGGTGATGATCCGTCCGGTCTCACCTGCGATTACATCGCCGAGCAGACGATCGCTCGCGGCATGCAGGGACGGGTGACACTCGGCCATCTCTGTACCCTCGATATGCTGGAGCCAGACCATCGCGCCCGCGTTATCGAGACCATACGACAGGCCGGCATCCACGTCATCAGCCTCCCTGCCACCGAAATGCATATCAAGGGTCGCGCCGACAAGCACACCTGGCGTGGCGTGACACGTCTCGAAGAGCTGCGTGCAGCTGGGGTCAATGTCTCGATATCTACTAATAACATCGTCAACCCGTTCACCCCCTACGGGCATCCTGACCTGCTCCGCCAGGCCCTGGTGACAGCCATGGCGGCACATCTCGGCAATCTCGACCAGATGGCCTGGCTGCTCGACCTCATCACGATCAATCCTGCCAGGGCCATAGGGCTTAAGGACTATGGATTGGCTGAGGGCTGTCGGGCTGATCTGGTGGTGCTCGATGCGGCAGACCCAGTGCAAGCGATCACCGAGCAAGCGGAAAAGCTCTGGGTGTTCAAGGCCGGACGCATCGTAGCGCGGAACGCGCGTACCTCTGAGGTGTTTGTGACGCCGGAAGCGCTGACGCGCTGAGCCGACAGATATAGCTACGGTCCCCTCGCCAACACCACAGCACGCATAGTGGGGAGCGCAGCGACGATGCCATCTGCGTCTTGTACCGCGTAGCACATGGGAGATCATCGTATGAGCTATACTCGCCGTATACTGCTGCCGCTCACAGACCTCGCCGTGCTCGGGATCGCTATCCCGGCCTGCCGGAAGATGCTGGGGCAGATCCTCTTTTCGCCCCAGGCGCCTCAGATTCCATCTCCTCCGCTGCTGGACAATCCCTTCAAGAATGGGTCGAAAAGCCTCGTGGCCATGGTGCATGGGACCGATGTGCCAATCATGGTCGAGCGTGCCATCGAGTTGATCGGCGGCCTCGGGAAATTGCCGTTGGCTGGCCCCCACACGCTGTTGAAGCCCAATGTGGTCAGTGGCGGAGCCCCTCCTATCACCACCAATCCGCGCGTGGTCCAGGCCTTGGGCACTCTAGTGCAGACGGAGATGCCGGCCTCGTTGGTTGTTGGGGAGATGTCTGCAGTGATGGCTCTGCCGACGCGGCCACATCTGGAACGCACTGGCATGATGCAGGTCGCCGGCGCCATCGGCGCGGATGTCATCGCCTTCGATGATGAAGACTGGGTGGAGGTTCACCCGCCGCATGTCGAACATACAACCGCTGTGTATGTCTCGAAATCTGCCTACAAAGCCGAGCGTCTCATGAGCATCCCGGTCATCAAAACGCATCGCCATGCCAGCTTCAGCTGCACGCTCAAAAACACCGTGGGCTCTGTTCATGGCAAAAATAAGCCGTGGATGTATGGATCCGGCTGGGAGGCGGTGGTCGCGGAACTCAACGCGGCCGTTCGCCCACACCTGTACGTCGTTGATGGCCTGCAAAGTTTGGTGCATGGGGGGCCGTGGGCCGGTGAGGCGGTGCCGACGCAGG
>JBKPCR010000183.1:0-4561 GCA_046727435.1 bacterium
GCGCCTGCCCCATTTTGACGGCGAGATCTCGACGCGGACCGGCCGTCTCGTGCCCATCAACCTCTCCGTGGGCTTGGTGCGTGATCCGCGGGGCAAGGTCGTCGGCATGCAGGTGGTGGCACGTGACATCACCGAGCGCAAACGGACCGAGGAAGAGCTTGAGCGCCGACGGCGGGAGGCGGAAGTTCTAGCCGACCTAGCCCGTATCCTAAACGCTTCCCTGGACCTCGACACGGTCTTGCCACGGGTCGTCGAAGGGGCGAGGGAACTCTGCAGCGCTGAAAGGGCCATTATCACGCTCCGCGAACCTGCGTCAGAAGTTCAGGCTGTGCGCTCGCAGATTGGAGAACCGCATCAGAACTTCGAGACCATTCGCATCGGACCTGATAAGGGTATTGGGGGATACGTGCTCCGCAGCGGCCAGCCGTTCCGGACGCAGCACTACGCCTCAGATCCGCGCATCACCAAAGATTACGTGCCCACGGCACGGTCCGGGGGAAACCTTGCTATGGTGGCTGTGCCGATTTGGGCCAGCACCCACGTCGAAGGCGTGCTCTACGTCTCCAACCCTAGCTCTCGCCCTTTCAGCGAGCAGCACGAAAGAATATTGCTGCGGCTAGCGCATCACGCCGCCATCGCGATTGAAAACGCCCGGCGCTACCGCGAAACCCGTGACGTGGCCGAGCGACTGCACCTGTTTGGGCAGGCGATCGCGGGTCTGGGAGAGGTGATCGTGATCACAGACCTGGAGCAGCGGATCCTTTTCGTCAATGAGGCTATCAGGGACGTGCTGGGCTATAACCCACAAGATCTCGTGGGAAAATCCAGCTATGTCGTTTGGGCCCCTTCGAACGACCCGGGGCTTGAGCAGATGGTGCTAGATGCCTCGCTGGCTGACGGCTGGCGCGGGGAAGCCCAGTGGGTCAGGGCCGACGGCTCTGCGGTCCCCATGGCGTTGACAACGGGGCTCGTCAGGGATGAGGTAGACCGACCGGTAGCCGTCGTCAGCGTGGCACGCGATATCAGCGAGCGCAAGCGCGCCGATGAGAGGCTGGCACGCCAGGCGCAAGAGCTGACCCGCTCAAACGCGGAGTTGGAACAATTCGCTTACATCGCGTCGCATGACCTGCAAGAGCCGTTGCGCATGATGGCTAGCTTCGCGCAGCTCTTAGCCAAGCGCTACAAAGGCAAACTCGACGCCGATGCCGATGAGTTCATCGGCTATATCGTCGAAGGGGCCGCGCGTATGCAGCGACTGATCAACGACTTATTGACCTACTCGCGGGTCGACAGGCGTCGTCAAGAGTTCGCGCCGACTGATTGCGCCGCCGTTATGGCGATAGTGTGTGCCAACCTGCGCGCAGCTATTGAGGAGTACGGCGCAGCGATCATCGCCGATCCCTTGCCGGTGGTCATGGCCGATGAAACGCAACTGGTGCAGTTGTTCCAGAATCTGCTCGGCAACGCCATCAAGTTCCGTGGCGATACACCGGTCCTCGTCCATGTTGGGGCGGAGCGTCGGGGGAATGATTGGCTCTTCTGGGTGCGGGACAACGGCATCGGTATCGAGCCACAGTACGTCGAGCGCATCTTCTTGATCTTTCAGCGCCTGCACGGTCGAGGCCAGTATCCCGGCACCGGCATCGGGCTGGCGATCGCCAAGAAGATCGTGGAGCGCCACGGTGGCCGTATTTGGGTGGAGTCCGAGCCCAGGAGGGGAAGCATATTCTACTTCACGCTGCCGGGTAGGGAGCAGCACAGCTATGCATAACGCCGCCGCCGGTAAACCGATTGAGATTTTGTTGGTGGAGGACAATCCTGGAGATGTACGACTGGCGGTCGAAGCTCTCAGGGATGGGAAAGTCGTGAACCGGCTGCACATCGTCGAGGACGGGGTAGAAGCGATGTCACTCCTGCGCCGAGAGGGTCGGTATGCAGATGTCCCCCGGCCGGATCTAATCTTACTCGATCTGAATTTACCCCGCAAGGACGGCCGCGAGGTTTTAGCCGAGATTAAGCAAGATGCCGACCTCAAACGTATCCCGGTTGTGATTTTGACGAGTTCAGCAGCCGAGCAGGATGTAGTGCAAGCCTACAACCTGTACGCCAATTGTTATATCGTCAAGCCCATAGACCTGGACCAATTTCTGAAGGTCGTCAGGTCGATCGAGGATTTCTGGTTGATAGTCGCCACATTGCCGCAGGCATAAGGATGGACAATACACACAGTCGCCTCACTTGCCTTCTTCCAATATAGAAGCCCGCAGTATGGTGAGGGGAGAATGGCCGAGAGACATGTAAAGGTTCTGCTGATCGAGGACAATCCTGGAGATATCCGCCTCATTCGAGAAATGCTGGCAGAGGCCAAGGACATCGCCTTCCAGCTAGAGTCTGCCGACTGCCTCTCCACTGGCCTGGACCAGCTGGCGAAGGCTGAGGTGGACCTCATCCTACTGGATCTCTCGTTGCCCGACAGCCTGGGGATCGAGACGTTCCATAGGACGTATGCCCAAGCATCGGGAATGCCGATTGTGGTGCTCAGCGGTTCCGATGATGAAGAACTCGCCATTAGCGCGGTGCAGGCTGGGGCGCAAGACTACCTCGTTAAGGGCCAGGTAGACAGTCATTTGTTGTCGCGTGCCATCCAGTATGCCATTGAGCGGGAGCGCGGGAGGAAAGAGCGCCTCCATCTCCTGGCCCGTGAGCAGGCGGCACGGGCTGAGGCTGTGCAGGCTGAGCAGCGCTTTCACGACATCGTGCAAGGCCTGCACGCCATCGTCTGGGAGGCGGATGCCCAGACCTGGCAGTTCACATTTGTCAGCCAGCGGGCCGCAGATATTCTGGGGTATCCTATCGAGCACTGGTTGACGCAGCCGGACTTCTGGGTGAGCCACATCCATCCGGAGGATCGCCAGCGGAGCATTGCTTACTGTGTAGAATGCACCGGCAAAGGCCTGGATCATGCGTTCGAGTACCGGGCTTTGGCTGCCGACGAGCGTGTCGTCTGGCTGCAGGATATCGTGCACGTGGTGCGCGATGCTGAGGGTCCAGTACGGCAGCTGCGGGGTGTAATGATCGACATCACGACGCACAAGCAGGTGGAGGAAGAACTCAAGGCGCGGGCACGCCAACAGGCAGCCGTCGCCGAACTCGGCCAGCGGGCCTTGGCGAACCCGCCAATCGCCGAGCTGTTCGACGAAGCTATCGTCCTGGTGGCCAACACCCTCGACGTGGAGTATTGCAAGGTCCTGCAACTACTGCCGGACGGCAAGGCCCTGCGATTACAGGCGGGCATAGGCTGGAAGGCTGGACTCGTCGGTCATGCCCTCGTTGATGCGGGCGCCGATTCACAGGCCGGGTATACCTTGCTCGTCAGGGAGCCGGTAATCGTCGAGGATCTGCGCAGGGAGCCACGCTTTCGGGGCGCACAACTGCTGCATGATCACGGCATCGTCAGTGGCCTAGACGTCATCATTTATAGCGGAGGCCAGCCCTTCGGTATCCTCAGCGCGCATACCAGACGGCGTCGGACGTTCACGCAGGACGACATCCACTTCCTGCAGGCCATCGCCCATGTGCTCGGCACGGCGATCGAACGCAAACAGGTGGAGGAGGCGCTGCGCACAGTGCGCGAGGGGTTGGAGCTGCGGGTGCGCGAGCGCACCGCTGAACTGCTGCAGACGAATGAAAGCTTACTCAAGGAAATCGCCGAGCGCCAGCGTGCCGAGGGGCAGTTGCAAGAGCAGCAGGAGGCATTGTTCCAACGTGAGAAGCTGGCTGCAATGGGATCTCTTCTCGCCAGCGTAGCCCATGAACTCAATAATCCGCTGTCGGTTGTGATGGTGCAGGCCGATTTGCTGAGCGAGGAGGTTCGCGAGGCAGCCCTGGCGGAGCGCATCAAACTCATTAACCAATCGGCCGAGCGTTGCGTCAGCATCGTCCAGAACTTCTTGGCCCTGGCACGTCGTACCCCACCACAGCGGACCCATGTGGAGCTCAACGTCATCATCGATGAGGCCATGACGCTACTCGCCTACCCCCTGCGGGTGGACAATGTCGATGTGCAGCAGAACCTGGCCGACGACCTCCCGCCCCTCTGGGCGGATCGCCACCAACTGCACCAGGTGCTGATCAATCTGATCACCAATGCCCACCAGGCGCTGCGTGAGAGTCCCACACCCCGCCGGCTGGAGCTGACCACCCGTTACGACTCGGTTGCCAGTGTGGTCACTCTGGAGGTGGCTGACACGGGGCCGGGGATTCCGCCTGAGCTCCAGGAACGGATCTTCGAACCCTTCTTCACCACTAAGCCACCGGGTGTTGGCACCGGCTTGGGCCTGCCCTTCTGTAGGGGGATCATCGAGGGGCACGGCGGTACCATCAGTGTGGAGAACCAGGTGAGCCGAGGTGCCGTGTTTCGCATCAAGCTCCCGGTAGAAGCGGTGCCGGTGACCGTGTCGGAAACCCTGATGCCAGAAGCCTTGCTCCCCGTTAAAGGCGAGGCAATCTTGATCATCGACGATGAGCCGGGGATCGTCAGCGCACTAGCCTACCTGCTACG
>JBKPCR010000184.1:0-19664 GCA_046727435.1 bacterium
AAGCGCGCCAGCGACGGCAACGTCTGCATTTCCTGAAAGGGGGTGGAGAGATAGTGCTGTCCCATCACGATCAGGTCAAAGCCCGCGTCGCGCGCCGCCCGCACCTGGTCGATATGCTCGCGAAAGCGCTCGACCATCGACACACCGTCAGGATGTTGTTTCGATACGATCAGGCCAAATTTCATACGACCCTCCAGAGGCATTAGGGGTTATCGTGGACCCTCCAACATACGTTCTAAATTCCGCAGATCGATCGCTAAGCTGACCTGTCGTGGCCCATTCACCTGGCGCACCCAGAGGGTGAGCGTCTCGTCCTGCCTCACCGAACGCTCGACGCTGAACCGCGCCGTCGCCGCGCCAGTCCCCATGGGCCCCGCGAACGCCGTAGAGGCGAGGCGGAAGGGACGATTTCCGGGGCCGAGGATGCTGAGCTCCAGCACACGTTTTTGCGTTCCCAATACCAGCGGATACTCGGGCAATCCGGTCTGCCGTCGCACTGTGCCGAGAATCTCCCCGATGGCGACCGGCATCCCTTCCTGGACTATGATCTCGTAGCGGCCAAACGTGTGCGTTGACAGGCTGGCAGCCCATACCTGCAGGCCGGACCATGCCGCCAAGGCCGTGACGAGGCAGGCAAGTCGCCAATGTCTCGAAGGATGTGTGCCAAGTGTGTGCAAGGGTTGCTCCTCCGTCAGTCGCTGCTCGTGACACCTGAAACGAGCGCTATCTTAAGGAAGTTTCAGACATCCGGCAAGGGGCCTATGGTCTTGACATCTCCTCGGCGTTGTGCCCAAGATGAGGCCCACAAAGGCGCGTCTCAAGGCGCTGTGATGCGACCACATAGACGAATACCTATGCAGGAGGTGAGACACGATGACCATGCCGCTTGAAGGAATCAGCGTTCTTGATCTCACCCGGCTCGCCCCTGGACCGTATTGCACGATGATCCTCGCCGACCTCGGAGCGGATGTGATCAAAATCGAGGAACCCGGCCCCCCCACCGGGCGACGCGCCGAACAGGCAGGAAACCTCTCCACGGTGCCGCCCCCCCGCTACGGCGTCGACCGTCATACGCCCCACTGGGCGTTGAACCGCAATAAAAAAACTATCGGGCTCAATCTGAAACATGACGCGGCCCGCCAAATTTTCTATCAGCTTGCTGAGCGGGCCGACGTGGTCGTGGAGGAGTTCCGGCCGGGTGTTGCGAAACGGCTAGGGATCGATTATGACACCTTATGCCAGCGCAATCCACGCCTCATCTACTGCGCCGTCACTGGCTACGGGCAAAGTGGCCCCTATAAAGACCTCGTCGGCCATGACATCAACTATATTTCAATGGCCGGCTGTCTCGGGATGATCGGTGAGCAAGGGGGACCGCCCGTCATTCCGCATAACATCATCGCCGATTTCGCTGGCGGTGGCATGCACGGCGCGGTCGGGGTGTTAGCCGCGCTCATGGCCCGCGAGCGCACCGGCCGCGGGCAATTTGTCGATATCGCCATGACCGACGGCGTATACTCCCTGCTGGTCTCTCATCTGTCGACCTACTTTGCCACCGGTATGGTGCCACGGCGGGGCGAGACCCTGCTCGACGGCGGCACGCATTTTTACAACGTCTATGAAACCAAAGACGGTAAGTGGCTCAGCATCGGTGCGATCGAGCCCTGGTTCTATGCCAATCTCTGCAAAGCGTTGGGCCGTGAGGATCTGTTGCCCTGTCAGTTCGTCGAGGCCGAGCAACGCGAAGCCCTCAAACGGACGCTCAGCGACGTCTTCAAAACCAAAACGCGTGACGAGTGGTTTGAGATCTTGACGCGCCACGATATCTGCGTTGGCAAAGTCTATGACCTGGATGAAACGGAACACGACCCCCATCTGCGGGCGCGAGAGATGATCGTCGAGGTCGATCACCCGGAGGCGGGCAAGGTCAAACAGGTCGGTATTTCGGTCAAACTGTCTGAGACGCCGGGGCAGATCCGCTTCCTCGCCGCGCCACTAGGCGCGCACACCGAAGAGCTGCTGACGGCCCTCGGCTACTCGCAGGAGAAAATCGCCGAGCTGCGGGCAGCTGGGACGATCACATGAGACAGTGCTAAGGACTGAGGCTTGAGTGCTGAGGATTGAGTACAACCGCAGATGGACGCGGATGCACGCCGATTATCCGTGTTCATCTGTGCGCATCTGTGGTGACAGTCTGTTGCCTTGTCTGTGGGATGAGCTGATCCTTGAGGCCCTGCCACGCCAGGCTCATCTGGGAGGAGTGCAACATTCTAGAGATCAAGGTCCGGGTAATGACTTCTCAGCCGAGTGCGTAGCGTGTCGACCGACATCTCCGTGATGCAGATGAGCTTTTGGCGGGCCTTCATCCCCCTGATGATGGATAATCGCGCCCGGCTCAAGCCGAGCAGGTCGGTGAGGAAGCGTAGGCAGGCTGCGTTGGCCGTGCCTTCGACGGGTGGAGCCGTGAGCAGGAGTTTCAGGGCATTGCCATGAAGGCCGGCCACGGCGTTGCGAGAAGCCCTGGGTTGCACCGTCACCGGCAGGAGCACATCAGCGCCGCTTTGCTGCAGGGCAAGCATCACCTTCCTCCGGAACCAATTCCCCAGCATACCTGTAAATAGGCCAAGAGTATACGGCATCACCATAGAATCGCGCCATGCCGTATGCGAAGATGGCCGAGGTTCCTGAACTGAGGCAGTCGTGGTCGACCGACGACAAGGGAAATGGTCGGTATCTGCGATCGAACAACAAAAAGAGCTTGACTTTATCGTCCTGGACCGCTCAAATATACACCGCCTTCTGCTGGGATGCGCTTTTTGCGCATCGCGACCTGGACGCAGCAGAACGTTTTCTCCAACGGGCGTTAGCGCTACATCCTTCCTCTCGTGCCCGGTACCTGGGCATCCTGGGATTATCTGGATGCGCTAGGCAAAGCCCGAACAGGTCCTTGCTCCCCTGGACGAGGCAATCGGCAGACCCCTTTGATGGTATCTGATGCGCCTGTGGAGTGTTTTCAGCCTTGAGCGATGATGATCGTTCCGGGGGTGAGATGGGAGGGTGCGGAGGAGCGAGGGCAGGATGGCTGACGTCGGCAAGATCGGCAATGGGCTGAAGGAAGGAGGCCTATGAGCAGCGTCGTCAAAAAACGACGAAAGAAGATCCGCAAGCACAAGTATAAAAAGCTGCGAGCTCGGACACGCATCGAGCGCCGCAAGCGGGGGTAACACGCAGCCACCGGGATTCGAGGAGGCAGGGGACACCCTTCAGTGGACTACCCTTCATTCCTCGAATCCCTCAGGCCCTTCAGGTGTGTTCAAGCACGTAGCGGTAATACTCCTCATAGCGTTTGACGATCTGGGAGACGTGAAACCGCGTCATGACCCAGCGTCGCCCTTCCCGTCCCATCTGCCGTCGCCGTTCGTCGTTGGACAAGAGCTCAATGCCTGCCCCAATCATGCCATCGATGTCGTCCGGTTTGAGCAAATAGCCGCACTCCCCGTCGACGACGGCTTCCGGTAGCCCTCCAACCTGTGAGGCCAGCACCGGCACCTCACAGCTCAGCGCCTCGATGGCCGCCAGCCCAAACGACTCCATCTCCGACGGCAGCATAAAGAGGTCAGCGATGGAAAGTACGCTGGCCACATCCGTAACAAAGTCGAAGAAGAAGACCTTTTGCACCAGCCCCTCGCGGCGCACGAGGTCGACACACGTCTGATAGTCAGGACCATTGCCAACTAGCAGGAGTTTGGCAGGAACCTGGCGGGCCATTTCTCGGAACATCTGGATGATCAACGGCACCCGCTTCAGGCTGCGAAAGTTCGAGATATGGCAGACGATCTTCTCGTCGGGCTGGGCGAATTGCTGACGCCATTGGGGATTGGGCCGCCGCTGAAAGACATAGGGATCGACAAAATTGGGGATGACTTCCACCGGTTTCACGAGGTTGAACTCCTGACGAGTCAGGTCGGCGAGATACTGCGAGACCGCAGTGACAGCGTCGCTCTGCTCGATGCTGAAGCGGGTGACGCGGCGGTAGGAAGGATCGATGCCAATGAGGATGATGTCGGTGCCATGCAAGGTGGTAATGATCTTAGCGGGTGATTGCTCGGCCATTTGCCGCGCCAGATACGCTGCCGTGGAGTGGGGAATGGCATAGTGAGCATGCACGAGGTCGAGTTCGTGATTCTCGACGACTTCATAGATCTTAGAGGCCAGCGCCAGAGTATAGGGGGGAAACTCAAACAGCGGATAGGACACCACATCCACCAGATGAAACTGAATCGCCGATGGGCACCGGTGCGTCAGGCGCGCCGGTTGATTGTAGCAGATGAAATGCACCTCATGTCCGGCTTGGCACAGCCCATGGCCCAGCTCCGTCGCCACGACCCCGCTGCCTCCGAACGTCGGGTAACACACGATGCCGATTTTCATGACAGCTCCACCATATAATGCTTGCCATAACTCTCGGGCACGGCCTGCACCAAGGTATCGACCAGGTCCATGCCATAGCGGCTGAGGTATGACATGCCGTTAAGCGTGCGCTCCTGTAAATCACGTTTTGGGTACAACGCCTCCGCAGCACGCCTGAGTTGAGTTGCCGTCAGGTGTTCGGCCTTCTTGAGGTGGCGCACCAGCTTTTTCTCAAACTTGCCGATGCGGAACATCATGTAATTCAACGTCCCCTCCAAAGAGGTTTCGAGCGTCGGATCGACGGCACGGATTCGCCCCTTTAATGCGCTAAAGGGACGATAGACCTGCTCGCGTAGCTCCCGCCAAAGGGCTGGCGACGCAATGTCGGCACGCGCACGAATCCACTCGGTGAGGGCGTGGTCGGGATCGCGTAGACTGAGGGGCGAGAGATGATATTTGTCGAGGATTCTGCTCGCCGCGGGTTCGATGAGGGTGCATCCGAGCCGCAGATGAGGCACCGGCATCGGCACGTCGAAATACTCATAGATACGTCGCGTCTGCGCAAAGTAATTCAGCTCCCCCGCACCACCGACAAACGCTGCCGTGGGAAAGAGGAACTCGGACATAACGGGACGTAACAACGCGTTGGGGCTGAAGCGTTCGGGGCTATCCTGCAAGAGCGACTTGAGATCGGCCTTGGTATAGGTCCGGGAGCCCACGCGAAAGGCCCCGTGTCCATAGTGCACCGTCTCACGACGACCGTTTTCGCGTAGGAAAAAGCTGCATAGCGTCGGCTCTTTGTGCAGCTGCCGCTGGTAACCACGCTCCTGCAGTGCGTCCCCTGTGGCGTTGGCCAACTGCGATGGCACCAAGGGGTCCTCGATCGCCTGTTCGAAGAGGGGGATGGCCAGACGCTTCAAGTCGGGCAACCCCGGCTCAACCACAATGAGCCCATGTCGATGAAAGAGCATAAGCATGAGGCGGGAAAACCACTCCCCGAACGTCGAGCTCACCTCCGCTGTCTCCTGCAGTATGACCTCAACCTCGTCCGCAAAACCCTGGCCGGCGAGCGCTTCGGACAAGCGGTGAATGACCGCCAGCGCGCCGTGATCGAGCGGGATCTCTCCGACAGACCAGCCCTCGAATTGCGGGTCGAGGGGGTATTCGAGACGCTGTAGTCGTGCAGCGCCATCGACCACGTAGGCATGATTGACCTCGGCCCAGTCGTGGTCGTCGCTGGCGTTCCAGAACAGCGGCACGAACTCATGGGGGTACTGGCGGCGCAACGCCTCCGCCAGCCTGATAATGCTGATGGCTTTATAAACGGTGTACAGCGGTCCAGTGAGCAAGCCGGGCTGCTGGCCGCCGATGACCACAAAGGTGGTGGGCTGTGCCAGGTGGTCAAGATTCTCGAGGGTCGCAGCTGAGGCTCCAAGGCGCTCATGCGACCGCCGCAGCACCGCGGCGACGTCTTCGCGACGCATCTGGTAGCGCGTACGGACCTCCCTGAGATGTTCGGTCATCTGACTGGGAGAGGTGCCGAAGATGTCACGGCTGAGGGATTCATTTGCTGCAACGTCCCGGAGCAGATGGTGGGGTGGGAGCAGCTCGGCCCAATCGATGCTATCGCGGATTCGAACTGAAATGGTAGCGCCCTCCTGCTAGGTGAATCGCTGATGATGTCGGCTGCCGCCGCGCCCATAGCGCCTCATCGCCTGGTATAACATGCAGTCTGGGGGAAGTCAATCCCGGGTCCAACGTGGTGGTGGGGCCGAATTACCTACGGGGGGCCCCTTGTCCCCCTATCCCAAACCCGCTAAGATACATGCCACGTCGATGGGCCGACGGCGAGGAGCTGTGCGACGAACCATGCGCCCCAATTTCGTCCTCACCTGAACCCTCCCCTTTCGATGGCATGGGAGGCCAGTTAAGTGCCGGGACGGTTTTCCCTCTCCCTCCGGGAGAGCGTTAGGGCAAGGGCGGCAGGGCATGAGCGAGCAGTTGGGCTTTAGGGGGGGGCGCAGGAGGGAAGGGGTTGACATCCCTCTTCCGCAGTTTAATTCTACTGCTGTTTGTCGGTGGCCTGGCGGCGTTCTTCCTCATCAATCCGGCGAAATGGCTGCCATCTCAGATCCCTGAGCCGCTGCTCGTACGCGTGAACGCCACCCCTGATTTGCAGGCTTGGCTTGAAGATGCCCGCCGGCGTTTCCTGGCGAACAGCCCACGCGTGGCTGGACGGCCGTTGTCCCTCAGCATTGATTACGAAGAAGATACCGTGGCCAGCAAGGGGATTGTCGAACGGTTGCGGCAGGGTGCTACACCGGCATCCGCTCCGTCAACTGACAGCGTTTGGCTGACCAGCCGGACCGCGGTTCAGCTCATGGAGACGACGCACCGCACACAGGTATCCGACAAGGCGTTGCACACTTTGGCGTCGACGATGCTAACGGTGATCATGTGGGAGCCACGAGCGCGAGATGTCCTACCGGCTGCCATGGCGGTGCCCTCTCGATCGCAACCGCTAAGCTGGAATGATGTCGATATCAGCTGGGTGGCCTGGCATAACCTCTCGAGCAGAGCTGCTGCGGGCAGTCTGTCAGAGCAAGCCCCAGTACGGTGGGCCATCCCCCATCCCCTTCGCTCTGCTGCAGGCCTCGCCAGCCTTATACTCATGAGCCTCGGTGATGCCGGACCGCAGAGCGTCCGCTGGCCTGACGAACCAGCGGAGCAGCAGCTCCTGCCCTGGTTGAGCGATTTCCTCCGCACCGTCGATCGCTTTCGACCGAGTGCGCGCGAGACGGCCGACGACTTCATCAAGTATGGTCCAGCGCAGGCTGATGTGGCGCTTTTACCAGAGCATCTGGCACTCGAGGTGTTGGCGCATGCAGCCGAGCGCCCCGGGCTGGGGGGAGTGGTGCTGTATCCACGCGTGAACATCGCCTACGAGTATGTCTGCGTCGAGGTGAGTGGCATGGGTACTCACCCCCTGCAGCGCCAGGCCTTCGCCGGCTTTCGCCACTATTTGCGCAGCGAGGAAGGGCAACGCCTTGGCTTAGCGCACGGTTTGCGCTCGACGCTGGCTAATCTCACTCCGCGACCGACGGACCCCTGGCAACGCTTCAACGCTCAGGGCGCCCAGTATACCCCACAGGTGATTTGGACGGATGTACGGGCCATCGTGGAGCCTGCCAGTCGGCTTGCGACTCGGGTGATGGAACGGCTGGACCGCCGCTAAAGATATGGCGCGAGCCCCAGGCTGGCCCAACAAGCCGTTGGGGTGGGAAGAACTCAATGCCCTGGCCCAAAATCCGGACGGTTGGTCGAAAGATCCGATCGACCAGGGCCTGGCAGACTTATCTGAGCAGACTCCCGAGCAGCGTCTGCTTTATCTTCGGATGTTCTTGCTGGTGCCCCGTTGTGTCCATGTTATGGCGGCACTGCTCAGCGGGTTTGACGAATCCACTTCTAATGGGCCGATGTGTGGTTTCGGCTGAATGCATCGGGCCATACATCGGAAAAGGTCCGCCAAACAGGCACCGATGCATGCTTCATGAGCTTTTCATGTCACGCTGTGGAGGTCGATCAGTCAGGCGGTCGCCACACCTCACGGCCCCACAAGCCCACCAAGCATGACTAGTCCCCCCGCTTGGGGTCCACCCCAAGTTTCAGCTCCTCACGGGTCGGGCGATCGAGCAGGCCCGACACCGGGAGCCCATATCTGGCCTGGAAGGCTCGGACCGCCGCCTGCGTCTGGGCCGTAAACATGCCATCGACAGGGCCCGGGTCAAACCCGAACTGTTTCAAACATCCGGGGATGGCTATACTGCATCCCTTGTGTATACGAGGGCGTTGGCAGGAGCTAAGCTTTCAATGGGCGCATCTGTCCGGGCGTGCTATGATGCGGAGGCAATATAGCCTTAGCTCGAGGCGAACTGCGCGATGAGCATTGACTATGCCGTGAGCCAAGGTGATCCTCCGCAAGCTTCTCCGGTCGTGCTGACAGGGGCGGATTTCTCCAAGGGTGCTGGCCTTCGGCGCACAAGAGAGCTCGTCCGCAGTGGCCATGAGTGGCTGAAGACCAAGTTGAGTCTCGAGTTCGTCGACCCCCTTGATGCGGTTGCTACTGAAGTACTCCAAGAGCGTATTGGAGAAGGATGGGATGAGTGCCATCAGGCTCAGCTGTCTCGATCTTCTCAACTATTCCACCGTTGGTGCCCAGCACCCCTAGGCTAGCCTCGGGACGGTTGTGAGCCTCAATCAGGAGCGTGTCTGGTATTGGTGCGCATATGAACCGCGAGCTCAACAGGACATTCCGGCTCAAATCTCTGCGGCAGTCGGGCCAGTTCATCATTCTCCTGATCGCCATGCTAGGCTTCCTGCTCATCCCGCCCTTCTTCATTCACTATGAATCCGCAGGGGTACTGGCTAGCACCTTCCTCTCCGTGATGCTGCTGTCGGCGCTCTACGTCTTTCCACGCCGGCGTACGTTTGTCGCGGCTTGTGGGCTCGCGGTCCCCGCCTTGGTCGGACGATGGCTGCTCATCAGTTTCCCCGCGAGTACACATCTTCTTGTGTTCGTGATGCTTTGCTCGGTCGCATTCCTCATACTGACGGCCGCGGCCATTCTAAGGGAGGTACTGGCGACGAATCGGGTGACCAACGACACCATCAGCGGGGCGGTCTGTGGCTATCTGCTGATGGGTGTGGTTTTCGGCTTTTTGTACGGGATTATTGCCTTGCTGTATCCCGGTTCATTCATCGTCGCGGGAAAGACGATCCAACCCGAGCCGAGCAGTTTTGACTATCATCATGAAATCATTAACCTCATTTACTACAGCTTTGTCACCCTGGCGACGGTGGGCTATGGTGACATCACGCCAGCCAGCGCTCCGGCGCGGGCTCTGGCCATGATAGAGGCTGGCGCGGGCCAGTTCTACGTCGCCATCCTCATCGCGAGACTGGTGAGCATCCGTTACTCGAGGTGGGGAGGCGAGGAGTAAACTGGACCTTGGAGCACCGGCCAACCGGTGTGCCATCGGAGACCTTGAACGTCCGGCCGGTTGCGTGAGCTGGGAGCGAGGCGACTCGCTCGCCGGGTTCGGCGGGGAGGAGGCGATATTGCAATCGCCTCCTTACTCAACCAGAGAGCAATTCCTGCAATAAGTACGGCTTCCAGGGCACCTATAACCTTCACACGAGGAGAGCTCCCCCAGGTCATCAGCAACACTCTTTAGAACGGTGCTATGGTGGTCAAGGGGGACGGGCAGGTTTGGAACATATCAAAACCCCTTTGATCGATAACCTCTAAATCTCTCGCCAAGGGACTTATGGATCGTAGGCGGCAAGCGCCTCCCAGAGATCACGCCGGCCTCAATTAGGACCAAGTGGACCTCAAAGCGGGTACGCTCCGCTTGAAATCAAGCGAGACCAAGACCGATAAAGGGAGACTCATCCCGCTGAACCAGACATTGACAAGCGCGCTCAAAACTGCTACAAGATACGTGCGCTGCCCATGGGTATTCGTCAGCCAGACCATGGTTGATCTTTGGCAGGCGGACCCGGAACAGATGGCCCCTCATTATCACGCTACCAGCATCATGCATGCGTTTGAGCGGGCATGCCATACACCTGGCGTGAGCCACGCCACCTTTCACGATCTCCGGCATACTTTCGTCACCAATGCGAGGTGCGCGGGGATTGATTACTTCCGCATCATGGCGATTACAGGACACAAGCTGATGGCTGTCTTCAAACGGTACAACAGGATCGATCAGCGGGATTTGCAGGGGGCCATCCGTCAATTAGACACCTATATGGACACCATGGATGTGGGAGCTCCGGAAGCTGCAGCGCAAAGTATTACAATTCAAGCATGGGCCGCTAGCTCAACTGGCAGAGCAACGGACTCTTAATCCGTAGGTTGAAGGTTCGATTCCTTCGCGGCTCATTGTGTTCCTAAGCGGCATCCCTCAATGGCCATCAGCTTCGGAGCGTGTGAGGCGAGGGTGGCGGAATTGGCAGACGCGCCAGACTTAGGATCTGGTGGGCAACCGTGGGGGTTCGAGTCCCCCCTCTCGCATACAACCGCCATCCCGGCTAACGATATAGCGTTCGAGCCAGTCGATGCATCGGGTATGGACCGCAATCGAGACGGCACGCGAGACACACAGGGCTGGTCTGGATGAAGGAGTCGGTGCATGAAAGTTGAAGTTCAAGAAGTAGGCGCTTGCGAGCGGCGGCTGGAGATCGAGATCCCCCCGGAAAATGTGAAAAAGGAACTGGATCAGGCGTACCGCGAGCTCGCCAGGAAAGTCTCCATCCGCGGCTTCCGCAAAGGCAAAATCCCCCGACCCGTGCTCGAACGCTATCACCGCACCAGCGTCGAAGATGAAGTGGTGCAGAAGCTGATCCCCAGCTCCTTTCAGCAGGCGGTGAAGGATCAGGGACTGCGGGCGGTCGGCCAGCCGAAGCTCGATGACATCAACCTCAACGAAGAGAAGGCCCTGCGTTATACGGCAACCGTCGAGGTGCTCCCCGACATCCCACTGCAGACCTCCGGCGGCTGGGAACTCACCAAGGAAGTCCGCGTGGTGACCGATGCCGATGTCGAGCACGAGATCCAGGACCTGCAAAACCGGCATGTGAGCCTGGTGTCGATCGCTGAAGACCGGCCGGTGCAGGAAGGGGACTATGTGCTCATCAGCTTCGAAGGCTTTCGCGATGAGCAACCGGTCCAGGGCACCAAAACGGAGAACTACGCCCTCGTGGTCGGGTCGAAGTCGGTGATCGAGAGCGTCGAGCAAGGCCTTGTCGGGATGTGCAAAGGGGAAGCCCGAGAGATTCCAGTGCAGTTTCCGGAAACTTACCAGAACCGGTCGCTGGCGGGGCAGGAAGTCATCTTCCATGTCGTGGTCAACGAGATCAAGGAGCGCGTCCTGCCCACGCTGAACGACGAGTTCGCCAAGGAAGTGGGCGGCGTCGACACCCTGGCAGAGCTCACGGAGAAGTTGCGCAAAGACCAGGAAGAGATCGCCGAGCGCGAGGCGCGCCGTGCGTTGCATGAGGTCATCGTCGCACGGCTGGTCGAAGCCAATCCCTTCGAGCTGCCTCCCGGCATGGTCGAGGCCGAAACCGAGATGCTCATCGCCGACCTCCAACGGCAATTGCGCGCGCAACAGGGCGATGCTATCCCTCTGCAGATCAGCGATGAGGTGCGACAACAGCTTCGCGAACAGGCTATTACCCGCATCAAACGCGAGCTCTTACTTGATGAGATCGCCAAGCGCGAAGGGCTCGCAGTCGAGGACGCCGATGTGGAGGCCCACCTGACGCGTTTGGCGGAACGGACAGAGCAACGGCTGGAGTATATTCGGCGTCAGATGGAACAGGCAGGGGCGCTCGAATCGATCCGCCACAATATCCTGGCGGACAAGGTGCTGGATGTCGTGGCGGCCCGGTGCACCGTCACCGAGGTGAGCAAACCGGCAGAGCCTGAGCCGTCCACCACACAAGCCTGACCGGACCATCTTCCGGCAGGCAGAGGAGACGATGGTGTTAGTGCCAATGGTGATTGAACAGACGAACCGTGGGGAGCGTGCCTACGATATCTATTCGCGGCTCCTCAAAGATCGCATTATCTTCCTGGGGACGCCGATAGACGATCATGTGGCGAACCTCATCATCGCGCAGATGCTGTTTCTGGAGGCGGATGATCCCGAGCAAGACATTTTCCTCTACATCAACAGCCCAGGAGGCTATGTGACCTCGGGGCTGGCACTCTATGATACCATGCAGTATATCCGACCCGATGTGTCAACAATCTGCATCGGACAGGCGGCCAGCATGGGCTCTCTGTTGCTGACAGCCGGCGCCAAAGGCAAGCGGTATAGCCTGCCGCATGCCCGCATCATGATCCATCAGCCAGCGGGCGGGTTCCAAGGGCAAGCGACGGATATCGAGATCCAGGCACGCGAGATCCTGCGCATCAAGGAGGCCCTGGACACGATCATGGCTAAGCACACCGGCCAAGACCTCGAACGCATCAAGCGTGACACCGATCGTGATTTCTTCATGTCTGGCGAGCAGGCCAAGGAGTATGGCCTCGTCGACGATGTCATCACCATGCGCGGTCCGCGCAAGCTGTTTGAGACGCCGAAAAGCTCATAAATCCGGCCTGCAAACGCGCGAACAGTTTGCTTGGCATGCTTGTATGCACCGAGCACCGTGGCCAGCCACACCGGGATCATAGGTACGTAGCTCAGTGGAAGAGCGCTTGCTTGACGCGTCTCCTTCCCTGCAAGAAACCCCTCGATAAGTAGCGGTTTTATCGAGGGGTTTTTATTTGTCTACTTGGCTGGCGGGGGGTGGTTTTGGGTCACTTACAGCCCCTCGCAGGCACAGTCATGGGCACAGTTGGGCACAGGTGCGGAGAAGCTGATGCTCGCGTAGGTTGGCCCCGAGAGGTCTGCGACAGACACGCATGCTTCCGCATACGCGGGAGCCTTCCCTAGCACTTCCGTTCCTTCCAGTCGCGCAAGACCTTCGTCTGGTCAAACCTCAGGATATAGGTCGTACAATCCGACCTATCGCGGGACTCATAGGCCCACACCGTCTCACCAGTGGTCAACTCTTGGGCACGATGAGGTGGCCCAAACTGTTTTGCTACGCCGTCCTGCGAGACTCGACTGACGTTCCTCCTGAAATAGCGCTCCTGCTGACCCTCACAGGCCACGAGTGCGAGTGTCATCAACGCCAACCCAGCCAACCTGATGAACCGTTTCACAGCCATGTCTCCCCTCATTTTTCGTGTGCTCATCCCTCTTGGCCGGGAGCTGAGCCGCTTCCGCCGATGCTGGGCGATCCTCTACACTCGCACCTTCCTCAAGCCCCCGTGAGCGTGTCGTTCCTCTGAGAAGGTCCGTATCTCGATGCGCCGATGGCGGCTTTCAGCATTCACCACGGACGCGCTACGGGTATTATACAGGATTGAGGCCCGAGGATTTCCCCTCTCTTGCCATGAGCGACCTCGAGAAGAGATATAGGCACACGGAGGGGATAGGGTAGCGTCTTGAAGAACCGCAGCCGTGCTCAAGGACCCACCGGCATGGAGGAAGACCAGAGCGAGGCTGTGTTCCCGCTTAGGGTGCCCTCCCCACAATGCCGAGCTTCCCCCCAAGTAGAGGGGCTTCGGCATCCGAAACAGCGGAACGATGCATTATCCAGGCTGAAGCCAGCGGACCCAGAACTCACGAGCGCCATCGGAAGTTTGAAACACTGCTGCGCCGCGAGGTCAAGAAGACCGCTCAGTACTATGTTCACAAGGTGGAGGCGCTGCTTGAGGCTGTTCAGAAGGTGCTGAAAGCTGGAGACCCTGTGCGACATATCTGCCTAACCGTATGACTGACATGCTCTCTCAGCTGATGTATACTCCTCTCTAAGACGCCTTTCCTGAAGCCTGTTGGTGCGGACACGACCCATGATTAGAGCGACCCCACGGGTCTCGCTCAACGGCGTCTCCGCTAGCTGGCGTATGAGACGTCGCCTTTTGCTCTGACACTTTGGTGGCGGAATAGGCAAATGCGGCATCCAAGAGGAGGAAACGCCATGTTGCCACAGGCGGTATTGTGCCTTGCGATCGTGCTTGCAGTGGCATTCCCCACATTTGCCGTTGCTGACGCGCAAAAGCATGAGTGGTTCGGCACCTGGTCGATGAACCATGACGGCCATGTTGGCACCCTACGAGTCGCCGAGCTGAAGGCTGATTGCGCCGCACCCGTGTGGTGCGACATGGTCCTTACGTATATAGGGCTGGTCGAGTCTGCCGGACGATGAGATTACTCAACGGGGTTTTTTGGGGAAGACGACCACATGGATGACTCCACGAAAGATCGCATCGAGCCTATCCCTTCCAAGGCTCTGCACTTGGTCCGGCGCATCTTGAACCAAGCGATTGACGGCGTGGCACCACTCTCCAGCGCAAGCGATCTCGCAGAGGAATACTTGATCGACCAATCGTACGACGATCGAGATGAACGTGTGGATGCACTGATTCGTTGGGAGGCCGCCAAGAACTTCACCTCAGGCTTTCTGACCGGGCTGGGCGGGGTCGTCACCCTTCCGGTCACAATACCATCGGCTCTTGGTGCGTCATGGATTATTCAAGCTCGTATGTGCGGGGCTATTGCGGCCATCTATGGCCACTCTCTCAAAGAGGACCGAGTCCGCACCCTTGCTCTGCTCGCCATAATTGGCGATTCAGGTAAGGAAATCCTGAAGGATCTCGGAATAAACATCGGAAGGCGTGTCGCTGCTGCAGCGATCGATCGTATCCCCGGACGAGTCCTTGTTGAAATCAACGAGCGTGTCGGCTTTCGCCTCTTGACCAAGGCCGGTGAGCGGGGCCTCGTCAATTTCGCCAAGATCGTGCCAGTCGTGGGCGGTGTCGTGGGTGGTTCTTTCGACGCGACCATGTGCGTTGGAGTTGGAAAGACGGCGAAACGAATCTTTCGGACCGAGAAGCAAAGCGACGCCTAGCCCATGCATGGAGCGAACCGGCGTTGCAGCGGACGCGGGATCGCTCATCTCGTGGCCCGTTAGACGGCTTCGTTTGAGGGGTGCGCCGGGGTTCAAATATCCCCGGCGCACAGTAAAATCGTCATCAGTATTTTCTGTTCGGACAAATCTGTCCATTACTTGGGATCGGGGAGTCAATCTATGAAGCCAATACGTATCCGGTTCTGCAAAGTTTGAGCGTCGTACCAGCCAAGAGCCGCCCGGGTGGCGGAGTTAATCAAGCAGGAGTTGGGAATACAGCCAGAGTTAGTTGAAGGAGATCGTGGGGAGTTCACGGTCTGGGTCGGAGACCGGATGGTGGCGAAGAAGGGTTGGGTCAGATTCCCGCAGGATAAGAAAGTGCTTTCAGCGGTGCAGCAGGCCCTTACGGGATAGAGAGCGGGGGGAAGGATACGTCTGGGTGTGCCGCTCTGGGGCGCTCCCTCTAGGAGCGAGGGCGCCGTTGCACTACGCCTTGCAGCTGATACGCTACCGCACTTACCATCCGTTGCACCAGACGTGGGGCCGCTCAACCGCGTCCTGTCAGGAAGAATGGAGCAGCATGATGACGAAGCGATGGGAATCATACGAAGAGGTTGCCACCTATCTGCTTCGTCAATTCGCTCAGGAGTTCGGGCTGGATCGCGTCGAAGGCACGCAAGAAGTCGTAGGCCAGCGCTCGGACACCACGTGGGAGATCGATGCCAAAGGAGTACGACAAGGGTACACAGGGTTTGTGAGCATAGCATGTAGGCGATACACGACCTCAAAGCAGAACTAGGAAACGGTTGGTGCCTTGGCGTATCGAATCATCGATACGGGCGCGGATGGCGGTATCCTCGTGAGCCCGCTCGGTCTGCAGGAGGGAGCTGAGCGAGTCGCTGCGGCTGAGAACATTATCTCTGTGCGACTGAACGAAGATTGCAACAGATACGAGTTCGTCCTGGGATTCCTAAACCAAATCAGACTCGGCGTGCTGGACCAGATCTCGATTGGCGAGGAAATCCAAGTTAAGCTGGTCCCCGAACCCGAGGCCTAAGAGATATGCACCTCACCCCCGTGCAGTGGCTACCGGGTCCGCTAATCTCGCGCCCCGTTAGGCACACAATCACACCGTCCAACCGGGAGACGCGCCGGTCATGCTGACGCGCAAAGGACAAGATTTGCTCGCCGTCGTTGCCTTGATGGCGATGCTCGCCCTGGCGAGTACGTTGGCGATCATTCGCATCGGCGCTGAACGCAGAGCTCGTAAAGATTGCGCAAAAGATTCGCGAGGCCGCCACTCGGCCCATTGCCCCGCAGCCAGAAAGCTCGCCAGCGAGCATCCCCCACCAGACGCCAGGCGAGATCCTCCTGCCCAAACAGCCCTTCGAGCCCGAGATGATCCTCATTCCCGCAGGTGGGTTCCTCATGGGCAGTGATCCTCAACAGGATAAAAATGCTTGAGATAACGAGCAACCCCAACACATTCTGTACTTGCCGGACTATTACCTGTCAAAGACCCCAGTGACCAATGCGCAATATAGGGCCCTTGTGCTGGCTACTGATCACGAGGTTCCCGATGGTTGGACGAACAGGGCTCCCCCACGTGGTGAGGAGGATCACCGGTGGTGCATGTCTCCTGGGATGATGCCAAGGACTATTGCCAGTGGCTGTCAGTGGTGACGGCAAGAGCATACGGCCTGCCCAGCGAGGCGAAATGGGAAAAGGGGGCATGTGGTATTGATGGCCACATCTATCCATAGGGCAACCAGTGGGATGCCACGCGCTGCAACTCATCTGAAAGCCGTTGGGGTAAGACCACATCGATCCATGCCTATCCGCAGGGAGCCAGCCCCTATGGCGTGCTGGACATGGGGGCAACGTGTGGGAGTGGACGCGGAGCCTATGGAGGAGGAATTGGGAAGAGCCAAACTACCGGTATCCCTATAGGCCGACTCATGGGCGTGAGACCCTCGCTGCCGGGCGAGAGGTACTCCGTGTGCTGCGGGGCGGCGCGTGCAACTACCTCCTCAGGTACTTACGGTGTGCCTATCGCTACGGGGGCAGCCCGGACGATTCGCGCTGGGTCCTCGGATTTCGGGTGGTGGTACGCGCAGCTTCTTAGCCTTTGATCCTCTGGCCTCTGATCCTCTGACTCTCTGGGCGTTCACCGTGCGACGGAGATAGAGTAGCAGGTACCAAGCATGATGCCGAAATGCTGTCTCGGAGGCTCGCCTCGTGCTCGCTACCTTTCAGGGGCAACCCACCCCGCTTTCTCTACCCGCACGATCATGCGGGCTTGTACAGGGGCTGTCTAGGGTGGCGTGGGGGTCACCGGCCTCCATCCTCCTGGGCACTGTTGTACATACGGGTAGTAGGCTTGGGACTCGTCGCAATAGTACCAATATGACGGGGGAGGAGGCTGGGCAGCCACTGGCGGTAAGGGTTGGACATAAACGCGTGGGGATGGCGCGACGACGACTGGTGGGTAGCCATAGGGCTCCCAGTATGGCCTCCAGTATGGTCCGAAGGGGACCACGAGGCGCGGGCTAATGAAGACCCGCGGTCCTCCATACCGATACGGCCCTCGATGCCCATGGCCTCGATGCCCATGCCCTCTATACTCATGCCCCCTGTACCCATGCCCCCTGTACCCATGCCCGCCACGGTCGGTGTGCCCTGGCACCGCACTGATCAAGAGCAACGCCGCCAACATGACGATCATCCCTATCCACTTCCGCTGGGTTCTCATCGTGGTCACCTTCCTCACATCACCGTGTTTGTACCCTGTGAGACGCCACATGCCGCGACACGGCGAGACGTGCATAGGAGATGCCAAGTTGCATCCGTCATGACTAGCAACCGACCTCTCAGGGCATAGACCTCATGCGTATAATATTGTACCCACGACTTTCCCGGTGTTGCCACGACATGTCACCGAGGGAAGCCTTCAAAAACTGTACGCCGGCTAACGTGTGTGACCACAAGCGCCGACCGCCGGTTAGCAGCGATATTCGCGACACCGGTACTCACGGGTGCCTCGAATGCGCTCACACTGCAGCTCACACTTCTTGCCTTTGTGAATGGTATAGCGATCGGGCAGTGCAGACCGCGGCCTCCTGTACGACCAATCATCCCGATGATCCCGAGGCCTCCAGTAAGATCGATGATCCCGATAATCCGAAGGACCCCGATTATCCCAATAGGCGGTCGGTTCCACGCCAGCCACAGACTCAGCCGGACAAGTCAGGGACCCGAACAGGCTGACCAGCATCAGCCCCACGCCGACGAACAGCCCAAGAGAATGGCTGGAGTGGCTGGTGGTGCGCATGTCCTTGCTCCTCCTCACGGCGCGACTCATGGGGCCGCCTGCAACGCGTCCATAGCCCCGAGCCACATCCTCCCCCAGGCGTCCAGCCCACCCATGCCGTCGATGTCGCCGGTGACCGTCTCGCGTGGGGGTGATCTCTCCTGCATGATACCGAACTCTGTAGTGTTCGGGGGGATTCATGGCGCGGTCTCGTCATCCTTTATGCCTCTGAGCCACCGCTTCTCACCCCTCTGGGGATCGTCGCGTCAAGCAGGGTCTGCTGCACGCGCGCCCCAGTGCCATGCCTGGTGACGTCGTCCATGGGCAGGTGGACCCACGCCCGCATGCAGCGCTCGAAACCATACGGCGTTGGCGTATAGAGCCAGGGCAGCTGAGGCACGCGGGGGGCGTGTGGGGAGGGGGCCCGACTCTGGATATCTCGACATACGCGCATCATGGCCCCTCCTAGGGGGCATATCGATCACGAACACCCTCATATAGATACCTTGATTATAGCAAGAGGTGTGCCATAGTCACGACCTCCACACGCCACCGCCTGTGGATTGCCCCGCACGCGTGCAGGAGACCTCCTGGGGCGCAAATGCGGCGCCCCCCGAATGCCCAGACTCTTGTAAATGTTACGAGAGTCACACCGCATCCCTCGTCGTTCGCCTCTCAATGTGAGGGGCTGTGTACAAACTGTGCACTTCATAGATGTTGGACCAAGCTCATCTGAGTATAACCGCTGGCACAACATGAATCAGGCATAACGATGGAAGGTTGCCTCCGGACCCAGCGGGTGGTGGACAGCTTACGGCGCTCTGGCCTGGCCAAAATGGCTGACAATCTGCCGCGCTGATCCATTGCTACCGTCTGGTCGACATCCCGCTCGCCGGCCAGGTCATTCTCGACCCGGTGTGGCGGCGCGCGTGCGGCCGGCGCCTGACCCGAAGCGCTTGCAGGCGCTCACCGCGCATTACGAGTTAGTGCTCTTGGCGGGCTGGTTAACGCGCCTGCCGGAACGATGCTGGCTGGATGGAAGAGGAGTAGATTGGCGATGTCGATGCGGCCGTGCGCCCTCAGCACAGCACGGTTTAGATGGACAGTCCGCGCCAGCGTAGACGGGTCACATAGACCAGCTGCACCGTATTGTAGAGGCGATAGACCACTGTGCCATCGCCGATGCGGAGTAGACAGATCTGTTGCGGGGTCACCAGGCAGGTCGCTTCTGGTGGACGAGGATCTGCCGCCAGCCGTTCGAGGCGGCTCAGGAAGACCATTTGGAGGTCGTCTGGCAAGGCGCCGAGAAGATGATGCGCGGGGGGCGATAATTGAACCTGATATGGCACGGCTACGACGTCCGACGCCCCTGGCGCTTCGCCTTCAACTCCGCGATCACCTGCTCCAGGGG